>NZ_LR594675.1:5784910-6107365 GCF_901827205.1 Variovorax sp. PBS-H4
AGCTCGATCGCACCCGTCACGTCGGTGGTGCGGAAGTAGAACTGCGGGCGGTAGTTGTTGAAAAACGGCGTATGACGCCCGCCCTCGTCCTTGCTCAGCACGTACACCTCGGCAGTGAAGTGCGTGTGGGGCTTGATGGACCCCGGCTTGCACAGCACCTGCCCGCGCTCGACTTCTTCGCGCTTGGTGCCGCGCAGCAGCACACCCACGTTGTCGCCAGCCTGGCCCTGGTCCAGCAGCTTGCGGAACATCTCCACGCCCGTGCAGGTCGTCTTCTGGGTCGGGCGAATGCCCACGATCTCGATTTCCTCGCCAACCTTGATGACGCCGCGCTCGACCGCCCCAGTCACCACCGTACCGCGACCAGAGATGGAGAAAACGTCTTCCACCGGCATGAGGAAGGTGCCGTCCACCGCACGCTCAGGGGTGGGGATGTAGCTGTCCAGGGCCTCGGCCAGCTTCATGATGGAGCCTTCGCCGAGTTCGCCCTTGTCGCCTTCCAGGGCCAGCTTGGCCGAGCCGTGGATGATCGGGGTGTCGTCGCCCGGGAACTCGTACTTGTCCAGCAACTCGCGCACTTCCATCTCGACGAGCTCCAGCAGCTCCTTGTCGTCGACCATGTCGCACTTGTTGAGGTAAACAATGATGTAGCCCACACCCACCTGGCGCGCCAGCAGGATGTGCTCGCGGGTCTGGGGCATCGGGCCGTCAGCGGCCGAGCACACCAGGATGGCACCGTCCATCTGGGCGGCACCGGTAATCATGTTCTTGACGTAGTCGGCGTGGCCGGGGCAGTCAACGTGCGCGTAGTGGCGGTTGGCCGTCTCGTACTCGACGTGGGCGGTGTTGATGGTGATGCCGCGCGCCTTTTCTTCGGGCGCCGCGTCGATCTGGTCGTAGGCCTTGGCCTCACCGCCGAACTTGGCCGACAGCACCGTGGCAATCGCCGCCGTCAAGGTCGTCTTGCCGTGGTCCACGTGACCGATCGTGCCCACGTTCACGTGCGGCTTCGTGCGGGTGAATTTTCCTTTTGCCATTTTCTCGACTCCGAAAAATAACTAGATCAACACACTGACATGGGGTTGCAACCGCCGGCTACAACCCCAAGACTGGTGCCCATTGCGGGAATCGGACCCGCGACCTCTCCCTTACCAAGGGAGTGCTCTACCACTGAGCCAAATGGGCGAAATTTCTAAAAACCTGCGCCTTGCGTCGATCGGAGATTGCTGGAGCGGGAGACGGGAATCGAACCCGCGTCATTAGCTTGGAAGGCTAGGGTTCTACCATTGAACTACTCCCGCATCGCGGTGCAGCCCCTGGAGCCAGGGCCGCGCCGTAGCACGGTCCGGGTTCTGCGCTTTGCCTTCCAGCTTTGCACCGCACCCGTCATTCAAACGCTCTGCAAAATCCGTTCTTCGCTGGTGGAGAGGGCTGGATTCGAACCAGCGTACTCGTAAGAGGGCAGATTTACAGTCTGCTGCCATTAACCACTCGGCCACCTCTCCGGCGAACCTCGAAATATAGCACGGTTGACAGGGCAGGTCGATGACAGGGCGTGACCGTGGCCCGGGCCACGGCCTTCCAGCCGTCGTGAAAAGCCCTTCAGCGGGGCGCGCATTGCCCTCCTGAATATCACCCGGATCAATTAAAGACCCTGGGACTGCCGCCACGCCCGCGCCTCGCCAAAATGGCCGCACCCGATGAAGGGGACCGGTGGGCGCAGCGCCGAAAGCGGCGAGGGATGGTTCGAAGTCAGCACCTTGTGGCGGTGAGAATCGATCAGCGCGCGCTTGCTTTGTGCATGCGAGCCCCACAGCATGAACACCACCGGGCGCTCGTCATCGGCAACGCGGCGAATCACGGCATCGGTCAGGACCTCCCAGCCCCGGCCCGAATGGCTGGCCGGCTGCCCCTCCTCCACCGTCAGACAGGTATTGAGCAACAGCACGCCGTTGGTGGCCCATTTGACCAAACTGCCGCCCGGATCGGGGAAGCGTGGCGCCGGGGTGCCTAGATCGCGCTCCAGCTCCTTGAAGATGTTGCGCAGCGACGGCGGGAGGGCCACGCCAGGCGCCACGGAGAAGGCCAGTCCCTCGGCCTGGCCGCGCCCGTGGTACGGGTCCTGGCCCAGGATCACGACACGCACTGCCTCCGGCGGGGTGAGCTCGAGCGCTCGCAGCGGCCGCGGCGGAAAGATGGCGGCCCCAGCCTTCAGCCGCTCATGCAGGAAGCCGATCAGCTTGAGCCCCATCGGCGAGCCGAAGAACTCGTCGACCAGGGGTTGCCATCCCTGGGCCACGGGCCAATCGGCCGGATCGCTGCTGGCCAGTTGGGTGGACGGCGCGCTCATCGGAAGAGGTCGGCCAGCGCCTCGCCCGGCTCGTCGGCACGCATGAAGGCTTCCCCCACGAGGAAGGCGTGGACGCCGGCGGCACGCAGCGTCGCCACATCCTCGCGCAACGTAATGCCGGACTCGGTCACGAGCAGGCGATCTGCCGGAACCGCCGGCAGCAGATCAAGAGTGGTCTGCACCGAGACCTCGAAGGTCCTCAGGTTGCGATTGTTGATGCCGATGAGTGGCGTGCGCAGCTTCAGCGCCCGCTCCAGCTCGGCCGCATCGTGCACCTCCACCAGCACAGCCATGCCCAGTCCTGTCGCAATGACCTCGAACTCACGCATCTGCGCGTCGTCCAGGATGGCTGCGATCAGCAGGATCGCATCGGCGCCGATCGCCCGCGACTCATAGACCTGATAGGCATCGACGATGAAGTCCTTGCGCAGCACCGGCAGCTCGCAGGAGGCGCGAGCCTGCTTGAGGTAGTCGACGCCGCCCTGGAAGAACTGGCGATCGGTCAACACCGAGAGGCAGGCCGCGCTGATTTTGCCGTCGCCTTCGGCATAGCTCTGCGCGATGTCGGCCGGGACGAAGTCGGCGCGCAACACGCCCTTGCTCGGACTGGCCTTCTTGACCTCGGCGATGACTGCCGCCTGGCCGCCTGCAATCCTGGCGCGCAGCGCGCCGGCAAAGTCGCGCGTGAGCACCCGGCTCTCGGCATCGAAGCGCATAGCCTCGGGCGAGCGCTTCTTGAGCGCCGCGGCCACCTCTTCCCGCTTGACGGCGACGATCTTCTCGAGGATGTCGGACATTTCTTTCCCCTCTCAGGCGGCGTTGGTTATCTGGACCAGTTCGGCCAGCTTGGCCTTCGCCGCTCCCGACTCCAGTGCTGCACGGGCGCGCGCGATCCCGCCCTCCATCGAGTCGACCAGGTCGGCCGCGTAGAGTGCCGCCCCCGCATTGAGAATCACGATGTCACGCGCTGGCCCCGGCTGGTTGTCCAGCACGCCCAGCAGCATCGCTTTCGATTGCTCGGGGGTCTCGACGCGCAGCGTGCGGTTGCTCGACATGGCGAAGCCGAAGTCCTCCGGATGCAGTTCGTACTCGCGCACCTCGCCGTTCTTCAGTTCGCCAACCATGGTGGCTGCGCCGAGCGAGATCTCGTCCATGCCGTCGCGCCCGTAGACCACCAGCGCGTGCTCCGCGCCCAACCGCTGCAGCGCGCGCACCTGGATGCCAACCAGGTCCGGATGGAACACGCCCATCAGGATGTTCGGCGCGCCGGCCGGGTTGGTGAGGGGCCCGAGGATGTTGAAGATGGTCTTGATGCCCAGTTCCTTGCGCACCGGCGCGACGTTTTTCATGGCCGGATGGTGATTGGGCGCGAACATGAAGCCGATGCCCACGTCCGCGATGCACTTCGCGATCTGCTCGGGCTTCAGGTTGATGTTGACGCCCAGCGACTCCAGCACATCGGCGCTGCCGGACTTGCTGCTCACGCTGCGGCCACCGTGCTTGCTGACCTTGGCGCCCGCGGCGGCAGCCACGAACATCGCGCAGGTCGAGATGTTGAAGGTGTGCGAGCCGTCACCGCCGGTGCCCACGATGTCGACCAGGTGGCGGGTGTCCGCCACCGGAACCTTGGTCGAGACCTCGCGCATCACTTGCGCGGCAGCGGTGATCTCGCCGATGGTTTCCTTCTTGACGCGCAGGCCGGTGATGAGGGCCGCCATCATCACCGGCGAGCACTCGCCGCTCATGATCAGACGCACGATGTGCAGCATCTCGTCATGGAACACCTCGCGATGCTCAATGGTGCGCTGCAGGGCTTCCTGTGGGGTGATGGACATGATGAAGTCTTCCTTGGGTCATTGAACGGATGAAGCGCAGCAGCGAATGCGCCTCAGGCATAGAAAAAGCTCCGTATGGCGGCAATGGCGTGGTCGATGCCGTCGCCGTCGACGTCCAGGTGCGTCGCGAAACGCAGGCGGTACAGACCGGTGGCAAGGACGCCCTCGCGCTTCAGGTGCGCCAGCAGGTCGGCGGAGCGTGCCTGTGCCTCGCCCACGAGATCGACGAAGAGCAGGTTGGTCTGCGGCGCCTCCACCTGCAGCCCGGCAATTCCTGCCAGGCCATCAGCGAGGCGGCGCGCCAGTGCGTGGTCCTCCGCGAGGCGATCGACGTGATGCTGCAACGCATGCGATGCCGCGGCGGCGAGCATCCCGGCCTGGCGCATGCCGCCGCCGGCCATCTTGCGGATGCGGTGGGCGCGCGCGATCAGTTCGCGAGATCCGCACAGCGCCGAACCGACCGGCGCGCCGAGGCCCTTGCTGAAGCAGACCGACACACTGTCGAAACACCCGGCGATGCGCCGCACCTCGTCTCGCGCAGCGGTGCCGCGCTGCGCCGCCTGCGCGACCGCCGCGTTGAAGAGGCGGGCGCCATCGAGATGCCGCGCGAGACCCTTGCGGTGCGCGAGCTGCGTGGCCTGCTCCACATAGTCGAAGGGCAGCAGCTTGCCGCCCAGCGTGTTCTCCAGCGCCAGCAGGCGGGTGCGGGCGAAGTGCGCGTCATCGGGCTTGATCGCGGCAGCGATGTCCTCCAGGGCCAGCGTGCCGTCCGGCTGATGGTCCAGCGGCTGCGGCTGCACGCTGCCGAACACCGCTGCGCCACCACCTTCCCAGCGGTAGCAGTGCGCCATCTGGCCCACGATGTACTCGTCGCCGCGCTGACAGTGGGCCAGGATGCCGCAAAAGTTGCTCTGCGTCCCCGTGGGCACGAACAGCGCCGCCTCGAACCCCAGCATTCCGGCAATCTGCGACTGCAGCGCGTTGACGCTCGGATCGTCGCCGAACACGTCGTCGCCCAGCGGCGCCTGAAGCATGGCCTCGCGCATCGCCGCGGTGGGCCGGGTGACGGTGTCGCTGCGCAGGTCGACCAGGGGATGGCTCATCGCTTCACTCCAGGAAGTTCCTGAGCATGGCATGGCCGTGCTCGGTGAGGATGGATTCGGGATGGAACTGCACGCCCTCGATGCGCACCGCCTGCGCAAAACCGGTGTGGCGCACGCCCATGATCTCGCCGTCCTCGGTCCAGGCCGTGCGCTTGAGCTCGCCCGGGCATGAGTCGCGCTCGATCGACAGCGAGTGGTAGCGGTTGACCACGAACTTCTCGGGCAACCCCGCGAACACGCCCTCGCGCGTTGTCGTGATCTCGCTGGTCTTGCCGTGCATGAGCTGCTGCGCACGCACGATGCGGGCGCCGAAGGCGGCGCCGATCGCCTGATGGCCCAGGCACACGCCAAGAATCGGCAGCGTTCCGGCAAACGCCTTGATCGCCGCCACCGAGATGCCGGCTTCGGCCGGCGAACACGGCCCGGGTGAGATCACCAGCCGCCCGACGCCAGCGGCAATGCGCTCCCCCACCTCTTCGACTGTGATCTCGTCGTTGCGGTGCACTTCCACCTCCGCACCCAGCTCGCCGAAATACTGGACGAGGTTGTAGGTGAAGCTGTCGTAGTTGTCGATCATCAGCAGTTTCATGGCTTCGCTCCGATCCGGTGCACGCCCTTGACCACCGGGAACACGTTGAAATTGACGAGCAAGCCCAACGGCAGCCCCGACAGCCGCACCGCGGCCTGCGCCTGGGCGCGATGCAGTTCCGTCAAAGCGTCGACCGCCCGCACCTCGACCACGACCGACTGCTCGACCACGAAGCCCACGCGGCAGACCTCGCCGAGCGAGCGGCCCTTGTAGCTCGCAGACACCGGCACGTCCCGCACGAAGCCGATCTCGCGCTCGGCGAGCTCGATCTCCAGCGCGGCGGCGTACACCTCGGCCGGCAGGCCGACGCCGAGCACCCGTTGCACCTCGATGGCGGCACCGATGATCTCGTGCGAGAAATCGGTGTTCTGGAAGTCGTCGGCCATCACTCGAGCCCTTCCTCGACCAGTTCGGCGGCGCGCAGGAGCGCGCGCGCCTTCGCCTCGGTTTCCTTCCACTCCAACTCGGGGATCGAATCAGCCACCACGCCCGCCGCCGCCTGCACGTGCAGCATCTGGTCCTTGACGATCCCGGTCCGGATGGCAATCGCGACATCCATGTCACCCGCATAGCTGATGTAGCCGCAGGCGCCGCCGTAGAGGCCGCGCTTGGTGGGCTCCAACTGATCGATCAGCTCCATCGCGTGCACCTTCGGCGCGCCTGTCAGGGTCCCTGCGGGGAAGGTGGCCTTCAAAACGTCGATGGCGGTCATCCCGTCTTTCAAGGTGCCCTCGACATTGCTCACGATGTGCATCACATGGCTGTAGCGCTCGATCGCGAACGCTTCCGTCACCTTCACGCTTCCGGTCTTGGCAATGCGACCGATGTCGTTGCGTGCCAGGTCGATCAGCATCACGTGCTCGGCACGCTCCTTGGGGTCGTTGATCAACTCCTGCTCGGCCGCCTTGTCCAGCTCGAGCGAGGCGCCGCGCGGACGGGTGCCGGCCAGCGGGCGGATGGTGATCTTCTGCTCGCCCGCGCCCGTCTGCTCCTGGCGCACCAGGATCTCCGGCGAGGCGCCCACCACGTGGAAGTCGCCCAGGTCGTAGTAGTACATGTAGGGCGAGGGGTTGAGCGACCGCAGCGCGCGGTACAGGGACAGCGGCGATTCGGTATAGCGCTTGCTGATGCGCTGGCCCACCTGCACCTGCATGAAGTCGCCGGCGGCGATCAGCTCCTTGGCGCGCTCCACCGCCGCAAGATAGTCGGCCTTGGCAAAGCTGCGCTCCGGCGGATGCGCCTGGGTGGGCCGCACCTGCGGCGCGCTGACCGAGTACTTCAGCTGCTCGCGCAGCTCGCGCAGTCGCCGCTTGGCATTGGCATAGGCTTCCGGCTGGGCCGGGTCGGCGTAGACGATCAGGTAGAGCTTGCCCGAGAGGTTGTCGATCACCGCCAGCTCTTCGCACTGCAGCAAGAGAATGTCAGGGCAGCCCAGCGTGTCGGGCGGGGAGCTCTGTTCAAGCTTCTTCTCGATATGGCGCACCGTGTCGTAGCCGAAGTAGCCGGCCAGTCCACCGCAGAAGCGCGGCAGGCCGGGCCGCAAGGCCACCTTGAAGCGCTTCTGGTAGGCCGCGACGAAGTCCAGCGGATTGCCGCGGGCCTCTTCGACCACCTTGCCGCCGGTGACGACCTGGGTTCGCGCTTCGGTGCCGAAGCCGCTGGCACGCAGCAGCGTGCGCGCCGGCAGGCCGATGAAGCTGTAGCGGCCGAAGCGCTCGCCGCCTACCACTGATTCCAGCAGAAAGCTGTGGCGGCCGCCCTCCTTGGCGTGGGCCAGCTTCAGGTAGAGGGACAGCGGGGTTTCGAGGTCGGCAAAGGCCTCGACCATCAGCGGAATGCGGTTGTAGCCCTGCGCGCTGAGGCTCTTGAATTCAAGTTCGGTGATCACGGGGTGGGGTCTCCGTCGGCCGGCGACGCCACGTGGTCGCCGGTGTCATTCACATGAGAGGTGGCCGCGTCGCGATGGACTTCGGCCGTGGGCGCACGGCGCGCGCCGTGCAATCAAACAGGCTGCAACGATGGCGTGCGCCAAGGCCAGGCTCCCCGGCCGCCTTGACCTGTCTGAATGACGTGATGAATGAACATGGAGGCGTGAGTTTATCCCAGGGACCTCGCCAAGACAAAAAGGCCTAGCGCACGAGGTGCACGCGCAGCGCCCCGAGCTGCGAATACAGCTGCTGCACCGCCTTCTCGTCCAGCCCCGCGAAGAGCTCCAGCAGCCATTCCTCGTGCGCCTTCGCCATCGCCTCGAAGCCGCGGCGGCCCTTGGGCGTCAGGCTCACGATCCAGGCCCGGCGGTCTTCCGGGCTCGACGAGCGCTGCACCACGCCCTCGCGCTCGAGCTCGTCGGTCAGCCCGGTGACATTGCCGCCGGTCACCATCAGGTAGCGGGACAGCACGCGCATCTTGAGCCCCTCGCGGTAGCGATAGAGCTGCGCCATGTAGTCGAAACGCGCGAGCGAAATGTCGAAGTTCTCGCGCAGGCGCTTGCGGATCTCGGCCTCGATCTGGGTGGTGCTGGCCAGCATGCGCAGCCACAGCTTCAGGACCGCATGGTCGCCGGTGCCGGCACGGGCCTCGTGGCCCAACTCCTGCGCGTCGCTCAGGAGTGCATGCGAAGCGTCGTTCTGCCTCATGTGACCTCGCCGCCGGAAACAGAAATCGATTGCCCGTTGACCGACGCAGCGCCCTCGCCGCAGAGCCAGCGCACCGCATCCGCCACCTCGGCCGGCTGCACGATGCGGCGCTGCGGATTGACCGCCGCGAACTCCGCGATCGCCTCGGCCTCGCTGCGCCCCGTCTTGCCGACCACGTTGCTGACGCTGTCGCGCAGGATGTCGGTGTCGGTATAGCCAGGGCACACGGCATTCACCGTCACCCCCTTGCGGGCCACCTCCAGCGCCAGCGAGCGCGTCAGCCCAATCACGCCGTGCTTGGCCGCCGTGTAGGCGCTGACGTAGGCATAGCCCTTCTGCCCCGCCGTGCTCGCGATGTTGACGATGCGGCCCCAGCCCCCCTCGAGCATCCCCGGCAGCGCCGCCTGCGCGCACAGGAAGCTGCCCGTCAGGTTGACGCTCAGCATCCGCTGCCACAGCGCGACGGACGTCTTCATGAAAGGCGCGCTCTCGGCCGCGCCGGCGTTGTTGACGAGGATGGCCACCGGCCCGCGCTCGGCGCGCGCCTGCGCGAAGGCCGCGGCCACCTCCTCGGCGTCGGCCACGTCGGCAGTCACGACGCCGTGGCCGCTGCCGGGCAGCGAGTCGGCCACGCGCAGCAGCGCCGCGCGGTCGCGCCCGAGCAGGGTCAGCGCCGCACCCTCGGCCGCCAGGGTGCGCGCGATCTCGGCGCCGATGCCGCGTGCGGCGCCGGTCACGAGCACGTGGCGGCCCGTCATTGAATGTGCTTGCATAGCTGAATTGTCCAGTCCTGAATCACTGCAGTGGTCGGCGGCGACGTGCACCTCTTAGCGCATGAGGCGTCCGCCGTTGAGGTCCAGCGTCGCGCCGGTGACGAAAGCGGCGGCTGGCGACGCCAGGTAGACCACCGCCGCGGCCACCTCGTCCGGCTCGCCAAAGCGCCCGAGCGGGATGCCGGCGGCCAGCGTTCGCTGCCGCGCCTCGTCCATCGCCTCGAGCATCGGGCTGCGCACCGCGGCAGGCGCTACCGCGTTCACCGTGACACCATGCGGCGCGAGCTCCTGGGCGAACGCACGGGTCAGCGCGATCACGCCCGCCTTCGAGGCTGCGTAGTGCACGCCCGTGGCCGCGCTGGCCTGCTGTCCGGCGATCGAGCCGAGATTGACGATCCGGCCCGCGCCGCGCTCGCGCATGTGGCGCCCTGCGATCCGGCAGCCGAAGAAGCTGCCGCGCAGGTTGATGGCCAGGACGTCGTCCCACTCCTCGGCGCCGATGTCCCACAGCGAAGTCGACGGTGTGCGGGCGGCGTTGTTGACCATCACGTCGACGCCGGCAAAGCGCTGCACCGCAGCGTCGAAGCACAGCCAGAAGTCGGCCTCGTCGCGCACGTCCAGCGGCATCGCGATGGCCTCGTGCCCGGCGTCGCGCAAGCAGGCGGCCATGCCCTCGACCCCATGCTCGTCGATGTCGGTCAGCATCACGCGCGCGCCGGCTGCGGCCAGCCCGCGCGCGATGGCCGCGCCAAGCCCCTGCCCCGCGCCGGTCACGAACGCCGAGCGCCCCTCCAGCGAGAACAGCGAGGACGGCGTCGACACGGCTTCAGTCCTTGGCTGGCGCCCGGCCGCCAGGCCCGCGGTCCCAGGTGACGGCCGTCACGCCGCGCTCGCGCAACTTGTACTTCTGCACCTTGCCGTTTTCGGTGCGCGGCAGGTCCGGCAGCAGGTCGAGGTAGCGCGGCAGCGCGAAGTACGGCAGCCGGGTCTCGCAGAAGGCGAGCAGTTCGGCCGGGTCGAGGCGCCGCCCTTCGCGCGCCACCAGGGCGGCCATCACTTCGTCTTCGGCCAGCTCGGAGCGCACGGGATAGACCGCGCAGGCGGCAACGCCCGGATGGCTCAGCAGCACCTGCTCGACCTCGAAGGAAGAGATGTTTTCCCCGCGCCTGCGGATCGCATCCTTGATGCGGTCGACGAAACGGAAGGCCCCGTCGGCCTCGCGCACCACGCGGTCGCCCGTGTGGAACCACAGGTTGCGCCAGGCCTCGACCGTCTTCTCCGGCATGTTGAAGTAGCCGCTCGCGAAGGCATGGGGCTCGTCGGCGCGCAGCAGCAGCTCGCCGGCCTCGCCGTCGGGCAGCGCGGCATCGTGCTCGTCCGCCACGCGGGCCTGGAAGCCCGGCCGCAGCCAACCCATCACGCCGCCGCGCGGTGATTCGGGCGCCGTGGCGATCGCGAAGTTGGTCTCGGTGGAGCCGTAGCCCTCCAGCAGCCGCACGCCCGTGCGTTCCAGGAAGGAACGGCTCGCGGACTCCGGCACGCCGGGGCCCAGCCCGACACGCACGCGATGGTCGCGCTCGCCGGGTCCTTCGGGCTGCGCGAGCAGGATCGGCACCATGGCGCCAAGCAGGTAGACGACCGTCGCGCCCGAGGCCCGCATCGACGGCCAGAAACCCGAGGCCGAGAAGCGCGGCTCGAAGACGACCTCGCACCCCGTGAGCGCCGCCTGCGCGAAGGTGTTGAGCGCGTTGATATGAAAGAGGGGAAGCGTGGTGCACAACACGTCCTCGGGCCCGACGCCGAGCACATCCGCACTGTTGACCCCCCACCAGTAGTACTGCGCGTGCGGGCACACCACGCCCTTGGCCGGGCCGGTGGTGCCGGAGGTGTAGAGGATGGCCAGCGGGTCGCCCGGCTGCATCGCGGCTGGCAGCAGTGCCTCGCCCGCTGCGGGATAGGCGAGCGTGCGCACGCCCGGCGCCGCAACGCCGTCGCTCGCATCCAGCACCCATATCTGGCGCAGCGAAGTGCGCGCCAGATCCGCGGCCAGCAGGCGCTCGACGAAGGCCGCTTCGATGACCAGCAGCTTCGCCTCGCTGTTGTGCAGGAAGTATTCGATCTGCGGGCCCATCGAGGCCGTGTTGATCGGCACCATGGCGGCCCCGAGCCAGCCGCAGCCGAGAAACACTTCGAGAAACTCGACGCGGTTGCCGCTCATCACCGCGACGCGGTCGCCGCGCTGCACGCCGGCCTGCGCCAGCGCCGCGGCACGCGCGCCAGCGGCGCGCGCCGCGTCTCCATGCGTCCACGACCGGCCCGCGATGCGCAGCAGCGGCCGCTCCCCGAATCGGGCCGCCTGGTGCGCCAGCATCCCCGGCAGCGTGCGCTGCGCAGGAGGCAGCGGACTGGCGCGGCCTTCAGTCGTCATCGTTCGTGCCCCCGCCCAGGTAGGTGGCCTGCACGCGCGGATCGCTGGCGAGCTCTTGCGAAGCCCCGGTCAGCGCGATCTCGCCCGTTTCCAGCACGTAGCCGTGGTCCGAGCTCTCCAGCGCCGCGCGCGCGTTCTGCTCGACCAGCAGGATCGACACGCCGTCCTCGCGCAGCTTGCGCACGATGGCCAGGATGTCGCGCACGATCAGCGGCGCCAGGCCGAGGCTGGGCTCGTCGAGCATCAAGAGGCGCGGCGCCGACATCAGCGCGCGGCCCACCGCCAGCATCTGGCGCTCGCCGCCCGAGAGCGTGTCGGCACGCTGCGCGCGGCGCTCGGCCAGGCGCGGGAAGCGGTCGTAGACGGACTGGAGCCGCTTCTTCAACGCATCGCTGCGCAGCTTGCTGCCGAAGGCGCCGAGCTGCAGGTTGTCGAGCACGCTGAGCTCGCCGAAGAGCTCACGCTTCTCGGGCACCAGGCACAGGCCACGCTCGACGCGCGCCTCCACGTCGAGCCCGTGCAGGTCCTCGCCCTCGAAGCGCAGCACGCCCTTGCAAGGCAGCAGGCCCATGGCGGCGGCCAGTAGCGTGGTCTTCCCGGCGCCATTGGGGCCGATCACCGAGATGATCTGGCCGTGTTCCAGGTTGAGCGAGACGCCGCGGACGGCATCGACCTGGCCATAAGAAACGTGCAGGTCGCCAATTTCGAGCATGGCGGTCATACGACGCTTCCCAGATAGGCGGCCTGCACCCGCTGGTCCGCCCGCACCGCGGACGGCACGCCTTCGACCAGCTTGGAACCGAAATTCATCACCACCAGCCTGTCCACCAGCTTCATCACGAAGTCCATGTCGTGTTCCACGATCAGGATCGTCACGCCCTCCTCGCGCAGCTTGCGCAGCAGGTCGCCCAGCGCCATTTTCTCCTTGCGTCGGAGTCCGGCCGCCGGCTCGTCCAGCACCAGCAGCACCGGGTCGGCCGCGAGGGCGCGGGCAATCTCCAGGATGCGCTGCGTGCCCAGCGGCAGGCTGCCCGCGAGCTCGTGGGCACGCTCGCCCAGGCCGATGCGGTCGAGCTGCCGCTGCGCTTCCTGCAGCACCTGGCGCTCCTCGGCGCGGTCCAGCCGCAGCCCCGCCTTGAGCACACCCGCGCCGGTGCGCGCATACGCACCCAGCGCGACGTTGTCCAGCAGCGTCATGTGCGGGCGCAGCTTGACGTGCTGGAAGGTGCGCGCCAACCCCAGCCGCGCGACCTTGCGCTGCGGCATGCCCGCGATATCGTGGCCGAGGAAGCGCACCTGCCCGGCTGTCATCGGCGCGGTGCAGGTCAGCAGGTTGAACATGGTCGACTTGCCCGCACCGTTGGGTCCGATCAGGCCCATGATCTCGCCGACGTTCACCTCGAAGCTCACGTCGTTCACTGCCACCAGCCCACCGAAGCGCTTGACCGCGCCCGTGACCGAGAGGATGGGCGAACCGCGCTCCGGCAGCGTGCGATGCGGCAACGGCTCGACCGCGGCCAAGGGTGCGCGCGGCGCATGGGCCCGCGCGCGCTGGTGGGTCCAGCGCCGCACGAAGCCCATCAGCCCGCCGCGCGCGAAGTGCAGCAGCAGGATGAAGAGCGTGGCGAACGCGACCGCCTCCAACTGCCCGGCACGCTGCGTCAGCAGCGGCAGCACATCCTGCAGCCCGTTCTTGAGGATCAGCACCAGCGCCGAGCCGACCAGCGCGCCGGCCAGGTGCCCAAGCCCGCCGGCCACCGCCATCAGCAGGTACTCGATGCTGGCGCGCACGTCGAAGGGCGAGGGGCTCACGAAGCGGTTCATGTGCGCGTAGAGCCAGCCCGCGAGGCCCGCGAACAGCGCGGCAGTGACGAACAGCGTGAGGCGCACGCGGTACGCGTCGGCCCCCACGCTGGCCAGCAGGATCGCGCCGCCGCGCAGGCTGCGGATCGCGCGGCCCGGCCGCGACTGCAGCAGGTTGTGGCTGAACAGCATGGCCAGGCCGACCAACGCCCAGATCAGGTAGTAGATGGCGCTCGGATCGGCCAGCGACCAGCCGCCGATGCTGAGTGCCGGGATGTTCGACAAGCCCGTGTGGCGCCCAAGCGCATCGACATTGCCGAACAGCATCGCGATCGACAGCCCCCAGGCGATGGTCGACAGCGGCAGGAAGTGCCCGCCCAGCCGAAGCGTGAGCATGCCGATGGCCAGCGCCGAGAGCCCGGTCAGGCCCAGCGCGAACACCAGTCCGAGCCAGGGCGACAGCCCCTGCGCGGTGCTGAGCCAGGCGGTGGCATAGGCCGCGATGCCGACGAAGGCGGCCTGTCCGAAAGAGGTTGCCCCACCGATGCCGGTCAGCAGCACCAGCCCCAGCGCCACCAGCGCGCCGATGCCGATATCGTTCAGCAGCGACACGGTGAAGTTGCCCGCCAGCAGCGGCAACAGCGCCAGCACCACGACGACGAGGCCGATCCACAGCCAGCGCCTGGGCAGGCGCTTCGCGGATGTGCCTGCCGGCGCGCTGCCGACGGAAACCGCAGCTTCGGTCGTTTGTGCCGTGCTCATTGGTCCACCTCCTCTTCTTCCTCTTCCGCGTGCACGCTCATGAAGGAGCGCAGCATCAGCACCGGAATCAGCAGGCTGAAGACGATCACGTCCTTGAGCGCGCCGCTCCAGAAGGAGGCGAAGCTCTCCACCACGCCCACCGCCAGTGCGCCGATCGCCGTCATGGGGTAGCTCACCAGCCCGCCGATGATGGCCGCCACGAAGGCCTTGAGCCCGATGATGAAGCCCGAGTCGTAATACATGGTGGTGACCGGCGCGATCAGCACGCCGATCAGGCCGGCGAGCAGCGAGGCGCAGCCGTAGGCCAGCAGCGCCGTGCGCGCCGGCCGGATGCCGACCAGCCGTGCGCCCACGCGATTGACCGCCGTGGCGCGCAGCGCCTTGCCGGCGATCGTGCGCTCGAACACCAGGAAGAACAGGCCGCTGAGCACGACCGCTGCCGCCACCATCAGGACCACCTGGCCGCTCACCGTGAAGCCGTCGCCGAGCGTGATCGCGCCGCCCGCCAGCGGCTGGGTGCGCGACCCTTCGGGCCCGAAGAACAGCAGGCCGAGGCCCGACAGCAGGAAATGCAGTGCCAGCGAGACGATCAGCAGCACCAGCACCGAAGCGTCCGCGATCGGCTGGAACACCACGCGCGACAGCAGCGGCGCGATCGGCACCACCAGCAGCACCGCCGAGGCGATGTGCAACGGCGCCGGCACGCCCGGCCGGCTCGCCAGCCAGGCCAGCAGGCAGGGGACGAGCGGCAGCACACCCCAGCCCAGCAGGGCCTTGGGAATTCGCGCAGTCTCGCCGCGCCGCACCAGGCTGCCGACCTCGGTCGCGAGTGCGAGCGCGGTCAGCACCAGGACCAGGCCGATGGTGGGCGGCACGCGGCCCGTTTCGAAGGCGGCCAGCGACAGCGCGGCAAAGGCCGCGACGTCGCCGAAGGGCACGAAGACCACGCGCGTGACCGAGAAGATCAGCACCAGCCCCAGCCCGGCCAGAAGATAAACGGCGCCGTTCGCCAGGCCATCGATGCCCAGGATCAGTGCCACGTCGGGTGTCATTGAAGAGTCCTCCGCTTCTTTCCGCTGCCGCCCGGGGGCGTCAGTTCGCGAGCTTCCACTGGCCGTTCTCGAGCTTGACGATCACGCGTGCGCGCTCGTCCACGCCGTAGAGGTCGCCCGGCTTGAAGTTGTAGACCCCGTGCGTACCCACCACCTCCTTGGTGCTGGCGATCGCGTCGCGCAGCGACTGCCTGAACTCCGGCGTGCCCGGCTCGCCCTTGGCGCGTGCCGCCGCATTGGTGAACACCAGCCAGCCGTCGAAGGAGTAGGCGGAGAACGCGTCGCTGGTGGGCGCGTTGTTGACCTTCTGGAAGGCGGCGCGGAAGTCCATCGCGATCTTCTTGGTCGGATAGTCGTCCGGGAGCTGCTCGGCGACGATCACCGGGCCGGTCGGCATCAGCGCGCCCTGCCCTGCGGCACCGACCACCCGCACGAAGTCGGGGTTGATCAGCCCGTGCTGGCCGTACATCGGCCCTTTGAAGCCGCGCTCGTTCAGCGCCAGGAAGGGCAAAGCACCCGGCGTGCCGGCGCCGCCGGTCATCACTGCGTCCGGTTTCATCGCCAGCAGCTTGAGCACCTGGCCGGTGACGGAGGCATCGGCCCGCGCATAGCGCTCGTTGCCCAGCACCTTGATGCCGGCCGCCGGCGCCGACTTCATCAGCGCGTTGTAGACCAGGTCACCCCAGGCATCGGAGAAGCCGATGTAGCCCACGGTCTTGACGCCGTCCTTCTTCATGCGCTGGACCACCGCGTCGATCATCAGCTGCGTAGGCTGCGCGACGGTGAAGACCCAGCCGTTCTCCGCCGGGTCGAGCTGGATCGGCGTGAGGCCGATCATCGGCACCTTCGCATCGCGGCCCACCTGCGCCATCGCGATCGCGGCCGGCACGCCGGAGGTGCCCATCAGCACGTCCACCTTCTCCTCGTCTACCAGCTTGCGCGCGTTGCGGCCGGCGGTGGTCGGGTCGGAGCCGTCATCCAGAACGATGAGCTGGATCTTGCGGCCGTTGACCTCGCCCTTGTAGGCCAGCGCGGCCTGCATGCCCTTGGCGTAGGGAACGCCCAGCGAGGAGTTCGGGCCGGAGAGCGAGACGCTCAGCCCCACCTTGAGGTCGGCCGCGAAGGCGGTGATCGCGAATCCGGCGGCCAGGGCCGTACCCAGCGCGCTGCGCGCCAGGGTCTTCATCAAGCTCTTCGTCATGTCGGGGCTCCTCGAGGGTGAAAGTGGAATGGTCAGATGAACAACTGGACGGCGGGCAGCGCACGGCCGGCGTTCAGCAGGTCGATGCGCTTGCGGCGGATCAGGAAAGCTTCGCCATGCCGCACCAGCAGATGGCGGCAGGTGCCGGCCAGCAGCGTCTGCTCATCACCGCGCGCTTCCACGTAGATGAAGGGCGTCGCGAGTGCAAGGCCGGCCTCGTCGTCCTGCTCCACGACCGAGCGCTGCAGCACATGCTGGCAGTGGCTTCGGGGATGCTGCGAGTGGGCGCGCGGATTCTTCAGGCGCTCGATGCGCAGCTGCAGCAGCAAGCGGTCTTCGTATGCGATGGAGTTGTGCGAGAGCGGATCGGCCTGCGCGGCACCTTGCAACGGTACCCAGTAGTGGCCATCGTCGGCGAAGAGCGCCAGCCAGTCGTCGAAGCGGCCGGCATCGAGCAGGGCCGCCTCGTGCGCGACGAAGTCCTGCGCCTCTCTCATGCCGTGGGCTCCGCCATGTATTTGGCCCAGGCGCGGAACTGGTTGCGCATGAGCAACTCGTTGGTGCCGTTGGTCGTGATCGTGTCCTGGGCAAGCTCGGCCGGATCGAAGTTGCGATGCAGGCTGACCCATTCGTTGCCGCCGGCCGCCAGGCCGCGCTGCATGCTCTCGAACAAGTGCACGTCGTCGTGCGCCACCACCGACATCGGCGAGAAGACGAGGCGGTTGTACGTCATCGAACGTTCGAAAAGCAGGTCCGGCGCGCCGGCCGCGCGGAAGCTCCACGCCTCGATCAGCGTGCGGTTCGCGCCCAGCGGCCGGATCACCCGGATGGCCTGCGGCGAACCCTTGACCGAAAGGCTGGGGAAGAGCACCGAGTTCTGCGGCGAGCGCTGCAGGATGTCCATCGCCCGCTCCGCGCCATGCGCCTCGCGCATCGCTGACTCGTACTCGGGCATTTGCGCGTAATTCGAGTGAATGCTGAAGTTGATGCCCAGCACGCTGTGGCCATTGGCGAACACGCGCCCGCCCATCTTGTCGAAGAAGTCGTAGCCTGAGCCGAAGGGCAGGATCTGCTCCATCGCCATCGGCTTGGGCTCGTCCGGCGCGCGGCCCTGCCATAGCGTGTCGGCCGCCTGCGTGGCCGACTCGTGCGTCGACATCGGGTGCACCGTGTCGTTGATGTTCTCGAGGTACATCTTCCAGTTGCAATGAATGATGTTGCGCAGCACGCCGCCGCCCACCGTGAGCCGGCCCTCGGGCGAGCGATCGACCATGTTGTCGATCGCGCCCAGCACCTCGCCGAAGTACGCCTCGAAGCCGGGGCCTTCATCGGCGAGCCGCACGAACACGAAGTCGCGATAGACCGCCGTGTTCTTCAGCTCGACCAGGCCGCGGCCCGATTCGCACTCCTTCAGCCGCGTGCCTTCGTAGCCGGACTTGAGCGGAATCGCGAGCGGCGCGCCATCGAGCTTGTAGGTCCAGGCGTGGTACGGGCAGCGAAAGAACTTGCCTGCATTGCCGCTCTCGTCCGTCACAAGCCGGCTGCCCTTGTGCGCGCAGCGGTTGTAGAACACGCGCACCGCGCCGTCGGCCTGCCGCACCATCATCACCGGGCGGCCGGCCAGCTCCAGCGCCCAGTAGTCGCCGGCGTTCGGCACCTGGCTCGCGTGGCCCACGTAGAGCCAGGTGTTGGCGAAGAAGCGCTCCTGCTCCAGCGCGAACAGTTCCTCACTCAGGTAGAGATCACGGTGCACGCGGTCCTCCTGGACCAGCGCACGGATGGCTTCTGGACGGTCGCGGTAGGTGTTCATCGCCGGACGGCCTGCTCTTGTGCCGCGACTAGGGCACCAGCTTCCACTGGCCCTTTTCCATCCGCACCACCACCACCGCGCGCTGGTCGGAGCCGTAGCGGTTGTCCGGCTTGAAGTTGTAGACGCCGTGCGTGCCCACCAGCTCCTTGGTGCTCACGATGGCGTCGCGCAGCGCCGTGCGGTACTGCGGCGTGCCCGGTTCGCCCTTGGTGCGGGAGGCGGCATCGGCGAGCAACAGGTATGCGTCGTAGGTGTAGGAAGAGAAGGCGTCGGTCGGCACCGCGCCGTGCACCTTCTGGTAGGCGTTCCGGAAGTTCATCGACACCTTCTTGATCGGGTTGTCGGCTGGCAGCTGGTCGGCCACCAGCACCGGGCCGCTCGGCACCTGCAGGCCCTCGATCGAGGCGCCGCCCACGCGAACGAAGTCGGCATTGATCAGCCCGTGCGTGCCGTAGATCCGGCCCTTGTAGCCGCGCTCGGACAGGCCCAGGTAGGGAAGCGCGCCTGGCGTGCCGGAGTTGCCGGCGAAGACTGCGTCGGGCCGGCTCGCGATGATCTTCAAGACCTGGCCGGCCACCGAGGAATCGGAGCGCGCATAGCGCTCGTTGGCCACCACCTTGATGCCGGCGGCCTCCGCACTCTTCACCAGCGAGTCGTAGGCCAGGTCGCCCAGGGCATCGGAGAAACCGATGTAGGCCACCGTCTTCACGCCCGACTGCTTCATCTTCTCGACCACGCCCGCGACCATCAGCGGGAAGGGCTGCGAAACCGTCACGGTCCAAGCGCCCTCGGGGCCCGGGATGGTGACCGGCGTCGGCGAGATCAGCGGCGTATTGAGCTCGCGCGCCACCGCGGCGATGGCCATCGCGTTGGGAACGCCCGAGCTGCCGATCAGCACGTCGACCTTGTCCTCGGTCACGAGCTTTCGTGCATTGCGTCCCGCGGTAGTCGGGTCGGAGGCATCGTCGAGCACGATCAGCTCGACCTTGTGGCCGGCGAGCTGCGGGTGCTCGGCGATGGCGGCGCGAATGCCCTTTTCGTATGGAATGCCCAGTGCCGAAACAGGCCCGGACAGCGAGCTGATGAAACCGATCTTGAGATCGGCGGCCGTGGCCTGCGCAGCCGCCAGGGCGATGGCCGTGAGGCCGATGAAACGTGCGATGTTCTTCATGTTCAGGGGACCAGTTTCCATTGACCTTTTTCGAGCTTGACGACGACGCGCGAACGCTCGTCGGAGCCATAGCGGTCGTTCGGCTTGAAGTTGTAGACGCTGTGCGTGCCCACCAGCTCCTTGGTGTTCACGATCGCATCGCGCAGCGCCAAGCGGAACGCAGGCGTGCCGGGCTCGCCCTTCGCGCGTTGCGCGGCGTCGAGGAACAGCAGCCAGGCGTCGAACGTGTACGCAGAGAAGGCATCGGTCGGCACCGCGCCGTTGGCCTTCTGGTAGGCCGCGCGGAAGTCCATCGAGACCTTGCGGATCGGATTGGAGTCGGGCAGCTGCTCGGCCACGATCACCGGCCCGGTGGGCGCCAGCAGGCCTTCGACCGCACTGCCGCCCACGCGCACGAAGTCGGGGTTGATGAGCGCATGCATGCCATAGATCTGGCCCTTGTAGCCGCGCTCCGCAAGCGCGAGATAAGGCAGCGCGCCGGGCGTGCCCGAGGTGCCGGTGATCACCGCATCGGGACGCAGCGCCACGATCTTCAGCACCTGGCCCGTGACCGACGCATCGGCGCGGGCAAAGCGCTCGTTGCTCACGACCTTGATGCCGGCGGCCGGCGCGCTCTTGGTGAGCGCGTCGTAGACCAGGTCGCCCCAGGCGTCGGAAAAGCCGATGTAGCCCACGGTCTTCACGCCGGACTTCTTCATCTGGTCGACCACCGCATCGAGCATCAGCGGCGCGGGCTGCGGCAGCGTGACCATCCATGCACCTTCCTCGCCCGGGAGGTTGGCATTGGCGATGGCGATCAGCGGCGTCTTCGTCTCGCGCGCCACCGCGGCAATGGCCAGCGCGCCGGGAGAACCGGCCGTTCCGATGATGACGTCGACCTTGTCCTCGTCGATCATCTTGCGTGCATTGCGCGCGGCGGTCGACGGATCGGACGCGTCGTCGAGCTGGACCAACTGGATCTTCCGGCCATTGAGCTCCGGCTTGTAGGCCAGCGCAGCCTTCATGCCTTTGTCATAGGGAATGCCCAGCGAAGACACGGGCCCCGACAGCGAGGTAATGAAGCCGACCTTGTAGTCGGCGGCCCAGGCACTGGCTGCGCTCAGCGCGCCGATGCCGAGGACGATGCCTGCCAGGGCGCGGATGGGGCTTGGAACTCTCATGACGATCCTCCGGAGGTGAAGTGGGGCCTGAAGATGATTTGTGAAATGTTTAGACCTAAACAATACTAGCGAGACGACAGCCCAATGACAAGCGAGACAAACGAGGATTCGGGTAAACGAGCGCGCAACGCACCATTAGGGCCTGCCCTAAAGGGCCAGGCTGCCCACGCTGGTGCCGCCGCACACATAGAGCACCTGGCCGGTGACGAAGCCGTTGGCCGGGTCCACGAAGAAACGCACGGCCCGTGCCACGTCGGCGGCCTCGCCGAGGCGCTGTACCGGCACCGACGCAGCGAGCTTGCGCTCCTTCTCGCTGCCGGCTTCAACCACGTCGTAGAACATGTCGGTGCGGATCGGGCCCGGCGCCACCACGTTCACGGTCACTCCCTCGGCCGCGAGCTCGAGCGCCCACGTGCGCGCCATGCCCAGCATGCCGGCCTTGGTGGCCGAGTAGCTCGTGCGCGTGGCCAGGCCCACGGCGGCGCGCGAGGACATGAGCACGATGCGGCCGAAGCGCTCCGCGCGCATCGCAGGCAACGCGGCCTGCACGAGCTGGATTGCGCAGCCCAGATGCAGTTCGGCCAACGCATCGAGGTCCTCGAGGCGGACCTCGGCCAGCAACGCCGGCCGGATCACGCCCGCGTTGTGCACCACCGTTCGAACCTCGAAGCGCTGCGCCATCTCCTGCGCGGCCTGCGCGGTGGCGGCGCGGTCCATCAGGTCGACCTCGAAGTTGAAGAGCTTGGGATGGTTGATCTCGCATCGGCGCCGCGCCAGCGACACCACCTCGTAGCCTTGCGCGAGCAGGTCGGCGCAGATCGCCTTGCCGATGCCGGCGCTGCCGCCGGTGACGGCGGCGACAGGATGCGTGAGGTTCATCGTGCTCTCCTTGTATTGCCCCCTCTCCCACCCTGCGGGAGAGGGTTGGGGTGAGGGTGAGCGCCGCGCAAGGCACCCTCATCCCCCGCCTTCTCCCGCAAGCGGGAGGAGGAGCCAAGACCGCTCATGCGGCAGCCCCCACCAGCGCCAGCACGCGCAGCGGGCTGCCGCTGCCTTTTTCGATCTTGAGCGGCGGGCAGATCAGCACCGTGCCGGTCGGCGGCAGCAGGTCGAGGTTGCTCAGGCACTGCAGGCCATAGCGGCCCGCCCCGTGCATGAAGTAGTGGCAGGGGTACGGTGGCCGCAGGTGGTAGCCCTGCCCCGCATCGGTACCGATGGCTTCGGAGCCGAAGCCCAGCACATCGCGCTGCTCGACGAGGAAGCGCACCGCCTCCGTGCTCGGGCCCGGCGTGTGCTGACCGGTCTCGTCGAAGTTCTGGTAGGCCTCGGGATCGTGCCGCTTCGACCAGTCGGTACGCATCAGCACCCACGCGCCCTTCGGGATGCGGCCATGCTTCGCCTCGAAGCGCTCGATGTCTTCCACCGTCAACAGGTAGTCGGGATCGGCCTTCACCTGCTCCGAGCAATCGATCACGCACGCCGGCGCCACGAAGTGCTGCACGGGGATGGTGTCGACCGAGTTGTTCGGCAGATCGCGGCCGGATATCCAGTGGATCGGCGCATCGAAGTGCGTGCCGGTGTGCTCGCCGCACGAAAAGTTGTTCCAGTACCAGCCCGGCCCGCGCTCGTCGTACTTCGACACTTCCTCGATGCGGAAGGGCCAGCACTGGCCCATCTCGGGCGGCAGTGCGATCTGCGGAAACTCCGGCGTGAGCGTCTGCGTAAGGTCGACCACGCGGATGCGGCCCGTGGCCAGCGCGCCGACCAGACCGCCGAGGATCTCGGCGGTGGACATCAGTTCATCTGTCTTCGTCATGTTGTTGCTCCGATCTCTTTTCCAGGAACACCGCGGAACCGGCTTTGCCGGGCCGCTGGTGTCGCCCCCGGCAGGGGGCTGAGGGCCGCGGCTCCAAGCCTGCCTGCGCGGGCTTGGACGGCCTGAAGGGCAAGGCCTCTGGCCGCAGCACGCAGGGCGGCTACACGAAGTGAGCCAACCTGGGGGCGAGCTTCATCCTCCGGCTGCGAGCTCGCGCTCCAGCACCTTGGGGTTGTCGCGCCAGCGCTCCAGCCATTCCTGCGCGACGTCGCCCGGGTACACGTCCTCGAGCCCTTCGCGCAGCGCCTTGACGATCGCATTGGCGAGTGCGCCGGGCGTCACTTTCGGCGGCGGCATGTGCTGGTTCCACTCGTCGTCGATCGGCCCCGGGAACACATTGACTACGCGGATGCCGGCCGGCCGCATCTCGGCGCGCAGGCATTGCGCCAGCGAATACGCCGCCGCTTTCGAGGCGCTGAAGGTCCCGTGCGGCGGGAAGTTCGCGAGCGCGTAGATCGACAGCAGGTTGACCCACGCCGTGGCGCTGGTCACGCCATCGGCCGAGCGGCCCTTGAGCGCGGGGCCGAACTCCTGCGCCAGCCGGAGGAAGCCGAAATAGTTGATGTCCATCTCGGCCTTGGCCACGTCGGTGCCGCGGCGCGCGCCGATGCCGAAGGTCCGGTGCACTTCGGCGTTGTTGATCACGATGTCGACCTTGCCGCCGATCTCGCCGGCCAGCTCGCTGACCGAGCGGCCATTGGTCAGGTCCAGCGGCACCAGCGTCACCTGCGGCAGCGCCGTGATGTCTTCCATGCCACCGAGCTTCTTCCAGGGCTCGGCATGGCCGACCCAGACGATGTCGGCGCCGGCCTTCACCAGGGCGCGCACCAGGGCCTGGCCCACGGGGGTCTTGCCGTCGGTCACCAGGGCCTTGCGGAATTTCGGGTCGCTGGTCATCTCGCGCAGCATCTTGTCGTCGGCCATATGGGCACTCCCTTCGTTCGGAAATCCAATGAGGACAGCCTGTCCCGCGCGGTCCAGGCGCGCGCCCACGCGCACGCGGGCCGGTGCATCGCCGACCTCGCCATGCAGGTGGACCATCAGCGTCGGGCCGGTGTCGAGATGCACCAGGCCCAGGCGCCAGGGCAGGCGCTCGCGGAAGAACAGGTCGTTGCTGTGGTGCAGCGTGGTGCTGCTGATGAGCTCGCCCTCGCCGGTCTGCTCGCGCCAGTTCAGCCGCGGGGAGAGGCACTTGTGGCAGGCCTCGCGCGGCGGGTACTGCACCGTGCCGCAGTCCTTGCAGGTCTGCAGCTCGAAGCGGCCTTCGGCGGCGGCGGCCGTCATGCCCAGCGCGACACGGCCGCGAGAGCCGGGCGGCAGGTTCATCTGCCGCGTGCGCAGGATCGGGTTCTTGCGCTTGGGGCGCATCAGGGGCATGGTCATCGCGCCTCCGCCGGGCCGCCCCAAGGCAGGCGCGCGGCCCCCTCGGGGGGCAGTGCAACCGCGCAGCGGCAAACGTGGGGGTTGTTCATTCGGGTCTCCCCAGGATCACCGCGCCCGTGCACAGGCAGCGGTCGTAGGTGACCATGCCGAAGCCCGCGACCAGGCCCAGCTGGGCGTCGGGCACCGCACGCGGGCCGGCTGTATCGGTGAGCTGGCGGATCGCTTCCACCATGCCGAGGAAGCCGCCGGCCGCGCCCGCCTGGCCCGCCGAGAGCTGGCCACCGCTGGTGTTGTTGGGGAAGCTGCCGTCGAAGGTCATGGTGTTGGCGCGCACGAATTCCGGGCCTTCGCCCTTTTCGCAGAAGCCGAGGTCCTCGAACTGCATCATCACTATCACCGGATAGTCGTCGTAGGTCTGGACGAAGTCCAGCTCGGCCGGCTTCACGCCGGCCTGGGCGTACAGATCGTCCCGGTCCTTGCGCCAGCCCCCCTGGACCATCACCGGGTCTTCGGCATAGGCATTGTGGCGCTCGATGGCGCCGCGGATCACGACGTGCGCCAGTCCAAGGTCGCGGGCACGGGCCTCGCTCATCACGAGGAAAGCGTCGGCGCCGGCACACGGCATCACGCAGTCGAACAGGTGGATCGGATCGGAGATCGGCCGTGCCTCCATGTATTCGTCCAGCGTGAGCGGCTTCTTGAACACGGCGTTTGCGTTGCCGAGCGCATTGGTGCGCTGGTCCACCGCGATGCGGCCGAAGTCCTCGCGCTTCGCGCCGAACGTGCGCATGTAGTTGGCGGTGATCATCGCGAAGATCGAATTCGGCCCGCCCGAGCCGTAGGGGTAGCTCGCGTCGCGCGCGAAGTTGCTGAAGCTGCCGAGCGTCAAGCGGAACGAGTCGACGTGGTTGGTATCGGCCCCCACGCAGGCGACGATGTCGGCGTCGCCCGACTGCACGGCGCGCGCGGCGCGGCGCAGGCACATCACGCCCGAAGCGCCGCCGGTGGGCATGTGGTCGAGCCAGCGCGGCGACAGGCCCAGGTGCTGCGTCACGCCGACCGCCGTATCGGGCGCAAGCGAGAAGCTGCTGAGGCTCAGGCCGTCGATCTCTTCCTTGGCAACGCCGCTGGCCTTGACCAGCGCCTCCAGCGCCTGGCCGATGAACCAATGCGCGCTGCGGGTGGAATAGCGCAGATAGGGCACGGTGACGGGGACCGCCACCGCGACGCCTTCGTAGGACAGCCGCTTGCTCATCGAGCAACCTCCGTGCATCGCACTGCTTTGCTCTTCGCCTTCATGGCAGCCTCTTCTTCATCGCACGGGTGTCGACGCAATGCGGCTGGCCGGGCAATGCCTGGGCCAGCTCGCGCAGCTGGCCGCGCTGGATCTTCTGCGAGGCCGTGAGCGGCAACGCGTCGACGAAGGCCACATAGCCCGGGGCCTTGTAGTAAGCGAGCTGCGCCAGCGCATGCTCGACGATGCTGCCTGCGATGTGATGGCGCTCCGAGGCGTCCACGCCATCGCGCAGCACGATGCAGGCCAGCACTTCGTCGCCGCGCACGGTATCGGGCGTCGCGGCCACGGCCGAGGTCTTCACTGCCGGATGCTGGTTCAGCACACTCTCCACCTCCACTGCCGAGATGTTCTCGCCGCTGCGCCGGATCACGTTCTTCTTGCGGTCGACGAAGAAGAAGTTGCCCTCGGCATCGCGCCGCACCAGGTCGCCGGTGTGAAACCAGCCATCGGCCCAGGCTTCGCGCGTGGCCTCCTCGTCCTTCAGGTAGCCGGAGAAGAAGTAGCGGCGCGGGTCGCTGCCTGCGGAGCGCACCAGCAGCTCGCCGGGCATGCCGGCGGTCGCTTCGTGTCCTTCGTCGTCCACCAGCCGGACCTCGACATAGTCCTGCTGCCGGCCGAAGCAGCTCGTGCCCACCTGGCGCGGCTCGCGGTTGGCCATGATGCAGGCACCGGCCCCGGTCTCGGTCATGGCCCAGGCCTCGACCAGCGGAAAGCCGAAGCGGGCCTCGAAGGGCGCGTGGTTCTTGCGGTCCACTCCGGCGCCGAAGCCCCAACGGATCGCGTGGTCCTTGTCGGCAGCCGATTCGGGCGCGGACAGCAGCATCGCCGGCATCACGCCCAGGTAGTGGACGATGGTGGCGCGGCTCTCGCGCGCACTCGCGAGCCAGCTCTTCGGATGAAAGCGGTCCAGTTGAACCAGGCAGCCGCCCGCCACCAGCACGACCATCGTCGAGAAGGCCATCGCGTTCATGTGATTCAGCGGCAGCGGCGTGATCACCCGCTCGGCATCGGGGCGGATGGCGCAGACGCCGTCGAGTGACGCGTACCACTCGCCCGCGCGCAGGAAGTAGGCGTTGCTCAGGATGCAGCCCTTGGGCCGCCCGGTGGTGCCGGAGGTGTAGAGCAGCGCGCATTCGGTCTCGGGGCCGATCGCTTCATGAGGGCGCGGCGGCGCCTTGCCGGCGGGCGGCACCACGTCTTCCGGCCCCATCGTCTGGAAGTCGGTGCCGGCCTGTGCCGCCGCGGCGCGCAGGTCGGCCGCGCGCTCGGGCAAGGTCACGGCCAGGCCGATCTCGCTGTGGCCGATCAGGTAGACCAGCTCTGCCGAACGCATCTCGGCATTGATCGGCACCACGCTCGCGCCCAGTGCGTTGAGCGCGAACCAGTGCAGCAGGAACGCGGGACGGTTCTCCAGCAGCAGGCCGACGCGATGGCCATGGCCCCATCCGGCGGCCGAGTAGGCCCGGCGCAGGCGTTCGACCTCCGCCGCAGCCTCGCCCCAGCGAATCGCGCCGGGTTCAATGCCGTAGGCATGGGCGGTAACCGACTCGGTGAACAGGAACTCCGCATCCGGCGTGCGCGCGGCGGTGGCTGCGAAGCATTGATGGACCGTCGTATGCATCGCGTCCCTAGATGAAGAGCTGCACGGCCGGCAGCGCCGCGTCGCAGTTGAGCAGGTTCACGCGCTTGAGCGTCATGCGCAGTTGCCCGTCCTCCTGCGTCAGGTAGTGGAAGAAGGTGCCGACATAGAACTGCAGCTCGTCGCCCTGCGATTCGGTGTAGTGGAACTCGGTGCGCACCACGAAGGTGTTGCCGGCCTCGTCGAACACTTCGACCGTGGGCGTCTGCAGCAGGTGATGGCAGCGGCTCGGCGGCTGCTGCGAGAAAGCGCGCGGGCTCTGCAGGCGCTCGATGCGCAGATCGCGCAAGAGCTTGTCCTCGTAGAGGTGCGAGCAATGGTTGAGGCCGTCCTCCTGGTCCGGCGTGGCCGGTACCCAGTAGTAGGCATCGTCGGAGAATAGTGCGTTCCATTCCTCGTAGCGTTTGGCATCGAGCAGGCGGCACTCGTGCACGACGAAGTCGATCAGGTCCTGGCGTGCGAGGCTGCTGCTCATCACATGGTCTCCGTCATGTAGCGGGCCCAGCTTCGGTACTGATTGCGCATCGGCAGCTCGTTGGTGCCGCCGGTGGTGATTTCGCCGCCCTTCAGCTCCTCGGGATCGTAGTTGCGGTGCAGGCTGACCCACTCGTTGCCGGTCGCATGCAGGCCGGCCTGCATGCCGCGGTAGGCCTGCAGGTCATCGTGCCCGACCACCGAGAAAGGCGAGTTGATCAGTCGGTTGTACATGGCGGTGCGCTGCAGCAGCTCGGGTGGCGCGCCCTTCAGGCGAAAGGTCCAGCTCTCGATCAGCGTCTTGTCGGCCGCGATCGGCTTGACCACGCGGATCGCCTGGATCGCACCCTTGATCGTGAGGTTGGGGTAGTACACCGTGTTGTGGCGCGCCATGCCGAGGATCTGCGCGGTGCGCTCCTCGCCATACCTGGCCTTCATCGCGTCGTCGTATCCGGGGATCGCCTTGTACTTGCTGTGGATGCTGAAGTGCACGCCGGTGAAGCTATGGCCGTTGTCGTAGGTCCGGATGCCCATGTCCTCGAAGAACTTGTAGTCCGACATGAAGGGCACGAACTGCTCGATGGCCATGGGCTTGGGCTCGTCGGCCGGCTTGTCGGACCACATTCGCTTGGCGGTGCCGGCCGAGGACTCGTGGGCGACCATCGGATGCATGGTGTCGTTGAGGTTCTCGACGAACATCTTCCAGTTGCACTGGTGCATGAAGCGCAGGCAGCCGCCGGCAATCTCCAGCTCGCCCTCGGGCGAGCGGTCGGCCATGTTGTCGATGGAGCTCAGCGAGTCGCCGAAGTACGTCTCGAAGTCCGGGCCGACGTCGTTGATCTTGACGAAGATGAAGCCGCGGTGGCTGCGCACGTTGCGAATGGTGGTGAGTCCCTTGGCCGATTCGCATTCGTGCAGCTGCGTGCCCTCGTAGCCGTTCTTCAGAGGAATGGCAAGCAGCGACCCGTCGGTCTTGAAGGTCCAGGCGTGGTAGGGGCAGCGGAAGAACTTGCCGGTGTTGCCGCAGGGCGCGCTCACCAGGCGCGAGCCCTTGTGGGCGCAGCGGTTCATCATCGCGCGCAACGTGCCATCGCCGTGGCGCACCACGATGATCGGGCAGCCGCCGACCTCGTTGCTGATGTAGTCGCCGGGCCTGGGCAGCTGGCTTTCGTGGCCGACGTAGTTCCAGGTGTTGGCGAAGAAGTGCTCCTGTTCCAGCTCGAACAGCTCCTGGCTGATGTACAGGTCGCGGTGCACCCGGTCGTTTTGGACCAGGGCGCGCACGGCCTCGGGATTGCCTCGGTACGAAGTCATTCTCGTGCTCTCCTTCACATGTCCAGCACCAGCCGCGGGCCCTTGGCGCGCGAGATGCAGATCTGCATGACATTGCCCTCGGCCTTCTCGCGCGCGCTCAGCACGTAGTCGCGGTGGTCGATCTCGCCTTCGAGCACTGGCGTCGCGCACACGCCGCATTCCCCGCGCTTGCAGTCGTAGAGCGGGTCGCAGCCATGCTCGATCAGGCAGTCGAGGATGCTCTGATCCGCGGGCACCGTAAAGCGCTGACCCGACTGGGCGAGCTCCACCTCGATGGGCTGGTCGCCCGCCTCCGCGACTGGCGTGGTGAACAGCTCGAAGTGCACGCGGTCGTGTTCCCAGCCGCGCGCCTGGGTGCGGGCGAGCACGGCGTCGAGCATGACCTTGGGACCGCAGACGTAGAGCCGGTCTCCGGCGGGCACCTCGTCGAGCACCGCGTCGATGTCCAGCGGACCGCCGGCATCGGCATCGGCGTGCACGCGCAGGTCATCGCGCAGCAAGGTCCGCAGCTCGGGCAGGAACGCCATCAGCTCGCGGCTGCGGCCGGCATAGTGCAATCGCACGGGTGCGCCTTCGGCCCGCCGGCGCGCGGCCATGCTGGCCAGCGGCGTGATGCCGATGCCGCCTGCGATCAGCACCGTGCCACCGGGACCGGTGTGCAGCGGGAAGTCGTTCTTCGGCGGCTCGAGGGTGAGCAGGTCTCCCTGCTTCAGCTGCTCGTGCATGAAGCGCGAGCCGCCACGGCCTTCGTCTTCCTTGCGCACGGCGATCACGTAGCGGTTGGGCGCATTCGTCGCATTGCGCTCGGTCCCGAAGTTGATCAGCGAGTAGTGGCGCCAGTCCTTCGAGCCGTCCGGCAGCTCGACCTGCACACGAATATGGGCGCCCGCGCTGTAGCCCGGCAGCGCACGGTCGTCGTCGGCGCGCAGCACGAACATGCGGATCAGCGGGTTCAGCTCGCAGGCCTCTGCGACGCGCAGTTGGAGTGTGGAAGTCATGCGTGCCTCTCTCGTGTATTCACGGCCATTCAGGCCAGCGCATGCCGTACCAGCATGGCGCGCAACTGGTGGCCCTGTTCGTCGGCCAGCGCCGCGTCGCGCAGCTCGCGCAGGGTGGCTGGTGCCATGCGGCTGCCCGCCCGCTGGAAGGCGGCCATCAGCGTGTCGTAGTTGCGCACGCCGCGTTCGTGCGTGTCGCTGTAGCCCTTGACCAGGCGCTGGCACTGCGCGAGCTCGATCGCCAGTTCGGGGTGCTGCGCGGCCGTGCCTGCGATGCGCTGCAGCCATTCCTCGATGCGGCGGTTCTCCTCGGCATAGCGCGTGGTGGTGCGGCGCCAGCGCCTGGTCGCGGCGACGGCGCAGAGCATCAGGTAGCCGCTCAGCGAGCTGGTGCGAACGACGCGGCCCTTGCGGGTCATGCGCTCCACCAGGCGGCGCGGCCAGCCCGAACCCATCAGCCAGCGGCCGAGCCCGCCGGGCAGGGTCTCGCAGATCTCCTGCAGCCGCGGATGCATGTACTCGTTGATGGCCAGCAGCTGCCCTTCCTGCACGCCGGCCTCGCCGCGCACGCGATCGAAGCGCGACGCGCGGGTCTTGAGCGCGGCGACGCGGGCCGTGTCCTCGTAGGACATCCACAGCGCGAGGTGGCGCGCGGTCTCGCGCTGCAGGCGGTGGTCTGCGCCGGAGGGCAGCGCGGCGACCGCGGCCATGCGGTCGAGGTAGAGACCGGCGTAGTCCGGGTCCTGGTAGTCGATCAGGCGCCGCACGCCCTCGAACAGCACGGGATGCAGCGCCGGCACGAAGTCGCGCTGAACGCGTTCGACCAGGGCGCGCACTTCGGGGTGGCGAGGCTGGGGTTCGGCAGCGGAAGCCGGCACCGGCTTGTCGTGCTCGCCCGCGCCCTGGGCCCGTGCAAAGCCGACGCCGAAAGCCTTCAGGCTGGGCTTCACGCCTACGCCGCCGCGCTCGATGGTGTCCTCGAACTGGGCGCGGCTGAAAGGCAGCACGCCCGCACCGGCCAGCGCGCCGAAGAGCACGGCACTGATGACGCTGCCAACAGCTTCGGCAGCCTGCGCCATGTCGAAACGGATGAAGCGCTTGGCCGCCTGTTCGGCATGCGCCAGCAGTTCGGCGCTGTCGACCCGGCCATCGCCCATGGCGCTCTTCTCGGCGATGGAATACACGCGATGGGTCGAGGCGATCAGCGTGCTGCGGTCCTTCGTGACCAGCCCGCGCTGCACGGCGCGCCCGGCTTCCATCAGTTCCGAGGCGAGCACCACATCCACATCGCCGGGCAGCGGCATCAGCGCCAGCACGGGCCGGCCGCCGTCGGCCTCGGCCTGCGCCTCGGGGTACAGCTCGACGTAGTAGATGGTTGCGCCGGTGCGCTGGGCAACGCCGGGCACCGAGGTCGTCTGCGCCACGTAGCCGTTGACCTCGCCCATGTCGACGATCCAGTCGGCCAGCACGCCGCCGCCCTCGCCCCCCATGGCAAGTATTGCAATCTTGATGGGCTGTGTCATGGTCATCGGATCAGAACGCATAGGCTGCGCGGCGCCTGGCCTCGCCGCGCTGCAGCCAGCCGATCACGCCCGCGCGCACACGCTCGCGCAAGCGGTCCCAGCCGGTCGGGTTGCTGACGATCTGGGCCTTGTAGAACGAGGGGCACAGCACCGCTGCATGCGAGACGTCGCCGCAGTTGCCGCAGCCCACGCAGCTGTCGAGCACGGTCGCGACCGGATCGGTGCGCAGCGGATCAGGATTGGCCTTGATCGAGAGCGAGGGGCAGCCCGAAAGGCGGATGCAGGAATGGTCGCCGGTGCAGGTGTCCTCGTCGACCCCGAACTTGTCGCGAACCATGCGCTTGCCTTCGGCGATCGCCTTGCGCACCAGCGGCTTCTCGCGGCGCTGCTTGTTGAGCATGCACTCCGATTGCGCGATCAGGACCTTGGGCCCCTTCTGCTTCGTCGTGAGTGCCTCCTTGATGACATCGCGCATGCCCGCGACGTCGTAGGTGCGGCGCATCGTGCGCACCCATTGAACGCCCACGCCGCGCACCGCGCGCTCGATGGCGTGGCCGGTGCTGCGCGTCGCGTTCTGCGCCTTCGACGACAGGATGTCCTGCCCGCCGGTGGCCGAGGTGTAGTTGTTGTCGACGACGATGGTCAGGTTGTCGCTCTGGTTGAAGACGGCATTGGCCACGCCGCTGGTCAGCCCGTTGTGCCAGAAGCCGCCGTCACCCATCATCGAGATCGCGCGCTTGCCTGCAGGCGCATTGAGCGCGGATGCGCCGGCGCCGCCCAGGCCGTAGCCCATGGTGGTGTTGCCGATGTTGAAGGGCGGCAGGATGGAGAACAGATGGCAGCCGATGTCGGCGCTCACGTGATGCGGGCCGAGCTCGCGCTCCACCAGCTTCATCGCGCTGAAGATCGGGCGCTCGGGGCAGCCGGTGCAAAAGCCCGGCGGGCGGGCGTGCACGCTGTCGCCCAGCGGCAGGGCCGGCTCCGGCGCGTTGTCGACGCCGATTTCGGCCACTTCCTTGAGCGGGATCACCTTGCGCACCGCCGCCGGGACCGGCAGGGGCTGCAGCCGCCCATAGCGCTCGCCGAAGGCGCGTGCGCCCTTGAGCAGTTCGGCCGCGGTGTATTCGCCGGCCACGGGCAACATGTCCTTGCCATGGAGCGCGGTGGTGGAGCCAGCCTGGCGCAGGATGGTCGCGAGGTTCTGCTCGACGAAGTTGGGCTGGCCCTCTTCCACCACCAGCACCGCGCGCTTGCCTTCACAGAAGCGCAGCACCTCGTTGTCGACCAGCGGGTAGGCCACGTTCATCACGTAGAGCGGCACTTGCGTGTTGCCATACACATCGGCCAGGCCCAGCCGTTCGAGCGCGCGCAGCAGCGTGTTGTAGCTGCCGCCCTGCACGATGATGCCGATGTCGTCTGCGTCTTCCGAGAAGAACTCGTTGAGCTTGTGCTCCTCGATGAAGCGCAGCGCGGCGGGCCAGCGTTCCTTCACCTTTTCCTGCTCGTGCATGAAGCTGGCGGGCGGCAGCACGATGCGGCTGACATCGCGCTGCGGGTTCTCCAGCGCGTCCTTCAGGGTGAACGTGGGACGCCGGTTGGCACCGGCCACGAAGTGCCCATGCACATGGCAGGCCCGGATGCGCAGTTGCAGCATCACCGGCGTGTGGCTGGCTTCGGACAGCTCGAAGCCCTTCTTCACCGCCTCGACGATGGAGGGCAGGTTGGGGCGCGGATCGAGCAGCCAGATCTGCGACTTCATCGCGAAGGCGTGGCTGCGCTCCTGCATGATCGAGGAGCCCTCGCCGTAGTCCTCGCCCACGATGACCAGTGCGCCGCCGGTGACGCCGCCCGAGGCCAGGTTGGCCAGCGCGTCGGACGCCACGTTGGTGCCCACCGTCGCCTTGAAGGTGACGGCGCCGCGCAGCGGATAGTTGACCGACGCTGCCAGCGTGGCCGCGGCCGTTGCCTCGCTCGCGCTGTTCTCGAAGCGGATGCCCTGCTCGGCCAGGATGTCCTGCGCATCGGCCAGCACGTCCATCAGGTGCGAGATCGGCGCGCCCTGGTAGCCGGCCACATAGGAAACCCCCGATTCGAGCAGCGCCTTCGTGACTGCCAGAATGCCTTCACCCCGGAACACTTCGCCCTCGGCGAGCCGGAGCTTCTTTACTTCCTCGACGAACGATCGCTCAGCCATGGCTTGTTTCTTTCCCGTATCGGCGTGGGTGCCGCTTTATCGCACGGTCTCTATAATGTTTACAAGTGAATGTATCCACAATCATGAATAACCCTAGACACGCAAGCTGCGTGCCCGCCTTCGCAGAGGGGGTGCTTCATGGGCACGGCCGCTTCTAGGAAGAAGGCCTTGCGCTTCGTCGACGACTACCTGCCTGCGCTGCTGGCGCAGGCCAGCCAGTTGATCTCGTCGGAGTTCCACGTGGTGGCGCGCCAGCACGGCTTCTCCGTGTCGGAATGGCGGGTGATGGCGTCGCTGGCAGGTGGGGAGCCCATCAGCATCGGCCAACTGGCGCAGGTCACGGTGACCAAGCAGCCGACGGTCACCCGCCTGCTGGACCGCATGGAGTCCAAGGGCCAGGTCGAGCGCCTGCCCCACGACAGTGACCGGCGCGTCACGCTGGTGCGCATCACCCGCAAGGGCGCCAAGACGGTGGAGCGGTTGATGGAGCTGGCGCTGGAACATGAGCGGCGCGTGCTCGAGCCCTTCGGCCTGCTTCGGGCGGAGGAGTTGAAGACGACCCTGCGGCAGATGATCGAGCTGCACGCCAGCGCCGCGGGCGAGGCCGAAGAGGCGGAGGATGAGCAATAGCGGCCTGCGGACGGGCCAGCGCCAGCGTCCGGCAGGACAGGTGTGACAGATCCCGCCGTCGGGCACTCCGTCAGGGCACCAGCACCGCCCGGCCCCGGTGCCCCCGCTGGGTGATCCATTCGAGTGCCGCGGCAGCCTCACCGAGCGCGAAGCGCTGGACTTGCAGCGTCAGCCTCCCGTCCGCCAACCGCGCCAGCAGTTGAGGCACGGCGGCACGACCCGCCACTTCGCGCCGGAACATGTTGAGCGGCAGCAGCGCCACGTCGCGCTGCAGGAAATGGGCGATGTTCAAGGGCAGTGTGTTGCCGGCTGTGTAGCCCACCAGCACCGCGCGGCCGCCGGGGGCGACGCCAGGCAGCGCAGCCTCCAGTACCGGCCCGCCGACAGTGTCGACCAGCAGGTCCACGGGCGGTTGCTGCAAGACTTCATCGGCACGCGTGAGCACAATGGCGCCGGCCTCGCGCGCCAGTTGTACCGTCATCGATCCCACCGCGCCGGTGGCGCCGGTCACCAGCACGCGCTCGCCCGCCTGCAGTTTCGCGACCTCGTGCAGCGCGACCCAGGCCGATGTGCAGGGGGAGAAAAATGCCGCGCCGAGTGCCATGTCGAGCCCGTCAGGCAGCAGGCCCAATGCCTCGTCGGGCGCGTCGATCAACTCGCACCAGGTGCCGTTCTCCATCGTGCCCAAGCCGCTGCCGCGCACCCACACGCGCTGGCCTGTCGCGTAGGTTCCGCTCGCGACGACGGTTCCGGCCGCCTCCACGCCAGGAACGTAGGGCAGCGGCGGATGCCTGAGAAAGGCGCCGCTCCAGACCGTGCGGTCGATATGGCCGACGGTGGCTGCGGCCATGCGCACGATCGTGCGGCCGGCACGCGGCTGCGGATCGGGCAATTGCTCGAGCACCGGCGACGCATTGAAGGCCGCGATGCGCACCGCCTTCATGGCAGCGTCTCCAGGAAACCGACCACTGCGTTCGCGAATGCTTCGGGCATCTGGTCGGGCAGCGGCACCATGCCGCCTTCGATGTCGACGACGCGGGCCTGCGGCAGATGCGCCTTCAACTCCTTCGCATGTGGGGCGGCGAAAGGATCGTCGGTTGCGCGCAGGATCAGCGTGGGCTGCCGGACTTTCGCGATGCGCTCTTCCATGCGATACGAGGCCACGGCGCGGTGTCCGTCTTCCATCCGGCCGCTCACCTTGAGCGCGTCCAGCACGAAAGCCTCCAGCAATTCGGGCCGCGCGGGCGGATAGAAACCCTGCCGCTTTTGCCACAAGGCTGAAAGATGGCTGCCGTCGCCGCTGATCGCCACTTCGTCGATAGGCGGGCGCTCGGCCCGGGCGCGGCGGAAGCCCGCGTCGGTGTACGGCGTCGACGACAGCACCAGCCCATGCACGCGCGCTGCGAAGGTGCTCGCCAGTTCGACCGCGATCACTCCGCCGGTGTGGTGGCCTACCACGTGCGTGCGAGCAATGCCGAGCGCATCGATCAGCTCGATTGCCACGCGCGCCCATTGCTCGATGCTGGCCGGTACGCCGCCGTCGTCGGATTCGCCGAAGCCCGCCGTGTCCATCGCCACGGCCCGGAAGCGCCGTCCGATCAGCGGCAGGACGTGCCGGTATTCGGCCCAGCTGCGCGGCGACTGGTGCAGCAACAGCACCGTCTCGCCGCGCGGATCGCCGCAGCTCGCGTAATGGACCTGCCCGACGGACAGATCGGCGAAGGCGCGGCGGATCTTTGTCATGACTGCGTCCGCTCGGCCGGCGGCCGCCAGAGCCCGGCGTGCTTCAGCATGCCCAGGGTGCGCGCCAGCACGTCGCGCCGGTAGGCGCCGAGGTCGCGGCCGGCGTAGTCGTAGAAGCCGCTGCCGCTCTTCAGGCCCAGGCGGCCCTCTTCCATCATTCGGTCGAGGATGGCGGGCGCGGCGTAGCGGGCGGAATCGATCGACCCCGACATCTCGCGGCTCGCGTGGTGCAGGATGTCGGCGCCGCCGAAGTCGATGAACTCCACCACGCCGAGCGCGGCGAAGCGAAGGCCAAGTCCGAAGCGCGTGGCCTTGTCGATCTCCTCGGCAGTCGCGGCGCCTTCCTCGACCATTCGCGCGGCCTCGTTCATTACCAGCGCCTGCAGGCGCGGGACAATATAGCCGGGCGTCGGACCGCAAACCACGGGCAGCTTGCCGATCGATTCCATCAAGGCCTTGGCGCGTGCCAGCACCGCGGGGGCAGTGCCCGGGTGGCAGCTGAGCTCCACCACCGGGATCACGTAGGCCGGGTTGAGCCAATGCATGTTGAGAAAGCGCTCAGGCCGCTCCACCAGTGCGGCAATCTGGGTGACCAGGATGCTGCTGGTGGTCGAGGTCAGGATCGCGTCCTCACGGCAATGACGGCTGAGCTGCTCGAAGGCCTCGCGCTTGGCATCCAGTGTTTCGGGCACGCCCTCGAAGATCAACTCGGCTGCCGCCAGCGCGCGCGGCGCTTCGTCCGAAGGAACGAGCTCGACGCGCTCCGCGATGGCCGGCACCTGCGCCGCATCGAGCACGCCCAGCTGTCCCAGGCCCGCGAGGCTGGCCTCGATCTCCGCACGCGCCTCGGCGCGCAGCACCTCCCAGGCCTCTTCGCTGCGCACGCGCAGATCGACCAGTGCGATGCGATGGCCCGCATACGCGAAGGCGATCGCGATGCCACGACCCATGCGGCCGGCGCCGACGGCAGCGAAGCGCGGCGCTGCGGCCTCATTCGCCATCGTGCAGCCTCTTCTTCAACTCGGCCTGGGTCAGGCCGGCCAAGCCCAGCGCCTCGAAAGTGCGCGGGCCCTTTCGCAAGTCGCGGCCCAGAAAGCCGCCGACGATGGCCAGCAGGCCATGCGCGATCGGGGCATCCACCCCCGCATGCCGGGCCGCGGATGCCAGGAAGGCCAGGCCCAGCTCCGTGTCCTCGGTGATGTAGCGGTGGGCGTAGAGGTCGATGTTCTCGCGCCAATCACCCGACTTCACCAGCTGCTTGTGGGCGTCGCCGTACATCCACTGGTCGTTGTTGTAGTGGTCGGCCAGCGGATAGTGCGGCGCACCTTGGCCGAAGGCCTCGCGCACCGCGATGCGCTCCTGGTCCAGCCGGTCGGTCACGTCGCGCACCGCGCGCTGCGTGCCTTCGTTGTGAATGTCCCAGCGCTCGAAGTGCTGCAGGGGCGCGGCGTTCATCACCATCAACGGCGGATGAATGATCGGACCTGCATTCATCAGGGCACCCGAGAGCGCATCGCCGCAGCCGTGCACGCTCGGATAGGCTTGGCGGATCACCTCCAGCGCCTCGCCTTCCTTGCGCGCCGGATAGACGCCGGTCGGCAGGCGGATCGCGCGGATCGTCACATTGACCTCTCGCTCGCCATGCTTGCGTGCCAGGTAGGGCAGTGTGCCGGTCTCGGCCCAGGCCACATCGGCACGGCTGCCGGCCTGTCTCACGATGCGGGCCATCACGAAGCTGCCGAAGGTGCCGGGAGGCAGGAACACCACCTGGCCGTCGACCAGGTGCGGCGCCATCGCCATCGCGATGTCCTCCTGCGCGATGGCGGGCGTGGGTAGAACGATCAGGGAGGCGCCGCGCAATGCCTCGCCCAGGTCGGCAGTGGCCAGCGCAATGGGCACGTCGCGTGCGCCGCGGGCGTCCTTCAAACGAATGGTCCCAGCCTGGCGCACAGCCGCAAGCGCATCGGCATCACGCCGCCACAGGCGCACCGAATGGCCGGCTTCAGACAGGTCGGCAGCGGCGGCATAGCAGCCATGGCCGCCGCCCAGGATCGCGATGTTCATAGAGCAAAAAGTGTTGTGGACCTCGGGCCGCCGGCACCGGGAGCGGCGGGCTCAGAGGTACATTACTTTTCATCAATTCGGCTGTCAACTATCATCTACCCGACCCCAGCACGCGATCGAGCTCGGCCAGCGAGTCGACAAACCCGTCGGCATCGACCTCGCGCACCGGCTGGCCGTGGTTGTAGCCATAGCTGACCAGCACGACGGGGCATCCGGCGGCACGCGCCGCCTTCGCGTCGTTGCTCGAATCACCGATCATCAGCGTGCGCGCCGGCGCGCTGCCCAGGGCCTCGCAGGTCTTGAGAAGTGGAAGCGGATCAGGCTTCTTGCGCTCGAAGGCTTCGCCGCCGAACAGATGCTCGAAGTAGCCTTCCAGGCCCTTGGCCGCCAGCAGTGGGCGCGCAAAGGCGATGGGCTTGTTGGTCAAACACGCCAGGCGCAAGCCGCGGGCGCGCAACCCGGCCAAGCCTTCGACGACGCCGGGGTAGATCGACGCATGCTGGCCGTTGATGGCGAGATAGTGGTGCACATAGCGGGGCCACGCCGCGTCGAAGAGCGCTGCATCGGCTTCGCGATCGCCGCGCACCCGCTGCAACACGGAGCGGATCAGGTGCTCGGAGCCTTTGCCGATCATCTGGCCGATGGCATCGGCAGTGATCGCGGGCAAGGCGAGTTCGTCAAGCATGCAATTGAGCGCCACGACAAAGTCGCCGAGCGTGTCGATCATCGTGCCGTCGAGGTCGACGATGACTGCCTCGAGGTGAGAACGGTGCAGGGCCGCAATATCCGGTAAATGCAAATAGATCTCCAAAATGGTGATTATTTCTGCCCGCGCAGCCATGCGGAACAAGGGGGCTGGCAGACTCTTCTCGATCCAGAGTCCTTGGGGAGGCGGGTCATGAAGAACTGGCAGGAAGATTTGCTGCGCATCATCGCCGTTGCACCCGGCGAGCAGAAGATCTTCGACGAAATCATTAGCGCCGCGCGCGGTCTGGGCTTCGACTATTGCAGCTACGGACTTCGATTCCCGTTCCCGATGTCGAATCCCAAGGTACTGACCTTGTTCGAATATCCGCGCGCGTGGGCCGAGCGCTACCATGAGGCCGGCTACGTCAGCACCGATCCCACTGTCCTGCATGGCCGGCGCAGCAGGACTCCCGTCATATGGAGCGATGGGCTTTTCGCGTCTACCCCGCAGCTATGGTCGGAGGCACAATCCTACGGGCTGCGCGTCGGCTGGGCCCAGTCCAGCCTGGACGCCAACGGCGTCGTCGGCATGCTCACCTTGGCGCGCTCGGGCGAGCCTCTTTCAGCCAACGAACTCGAGACCAATGAATCGCGGATGCGATGGCTAGCCAGCGTCGCGCATCTGGCGCTGACCCAGGCTTTGACGCCCACCCTGGTCCAGGACGTCCACCTGACCAGCCGCGAACTCGAAGTTCTCAAATGGACTGCCGACGGCAAAACGTCTGGCGAGATCGCGCAGATACTTTCCATCTCCCCCGACACGGTCAATTACCATGTCAGCAATGCCACTGCCAAACTCGGCACTGCGAACAAGACCGCGGCCGTCGTACGAGCCTTGATGCTCGGAATGCTGAATTGACTGGCCGCCGAGCCCCACCGCGCTAGCGGCGCGATGGACGCAACGGGCAGCTGCGGAGAGCCACGGAATCCATTCAATGAAAGATCCTGCCCTTGATGCACCCGTACCCGTGTATCCCGATGGCCTGTTGCGCCTTTCGAGCCCGGCGCTGCAGACACTGCAGCTCACACATTTGATCTCGGGCATCTACGACGAGCCCACCCTGCCCGTGCTGCAGACATGCGGTCGACCCACCACGATCACGGGCTACACGGAGTGGATCGACGCAGCGGGGTCGCCTGCAACACTGGGCTGGGACTGGGAGATTCGCTGCATGCCAGGCCAGGTCCGATGGCTTCGCCTGAGCCTCCCTTTTACCAATGTGCTGCTGATCAACGAGAATCAGCGGGACTTCCCGTGGCAACGCAACCTGCAGCGCCTTGCAGAGTGGGTGGACACTCTGGCCTGGAAAGAGCCACTACGTACCGCCCTGCTCCTTCGATACGCCCGCCATTCCGGCCACTAACTATTTGGTTGGCCCGGTTGTCCTACCAACATTGGTAGTTCCCATCCATCTCCGCTTTGGGTGAAATATCACCCATTACAAGGAGTCAGGGTGGAATTCACGACAGGCACATCACACGACCTACCCGAGGAAGTTCTCGTCGGGCTTGCTCGATACCGGCACAAGGTATTTGTCGAAACTCTAGGGTGGGACCTGTCCACGCAGGCCGGCTTGGAACTCGATCAATTCGACCGTCCGGACACTCTCTATGTGGCCGCGCGCGATAAGGGACGCTATATCGGCGTCGCGCGGTTGCTCCCAACCGTCCGCCCGTATCTCCTCGGCGAGGTTTTCCCTCAATTGATGGGCGATGCACCGCCGCCCCAGTCCGCCGAGGTCTGGGAGCTCTCGCGGTTCGCGGCGATCGACTTTCATTCCAACGTTTTGTCGGGCCCGTTTTCATCTCCAACGACCGTAGGTCTGCTGAAGGCAGTCCAGTCTTGCGCGCTTCGCCATGGCGCGAGCCGTCTGATCACGACGCTGTCCTCTCCCGGCATCGAGCGACTGCTCCAGAAACTAGGTTTTCTGGCCTATCGCGCGGGCCCACCCCAAATCATCAACGGACATCCTCTTTTCGCATGCTGGATCGAACTCAACAACACGTCGAACGCCCGCAGCTGAGGGGCGCTCCTCTCCGCAGCGCCGACCGGCCATCCCGGATCGCCAACGATGCAATGAAACCGCTCGCGCGCATGGTGGCGCGCTTTTGCGGCACGCTGGCCAGGCTGCCGGAATACGAGGCACCATCGCTCCGTTCCGGTGCGTGTGCCAGAACAGTGGGGGGTCATGCTGCACCGCCAGACCTGTACAGCCAGGCCGTCCGGATCCGGCGCCATCTCGTCGATCTGGGCGTCGGCATCGAGTTGGCCCGCAGCGGAACCATGACGAGCACACAGCGCACGTTGCAACAGCTTCAGCGCGCATATCGCAACCTGCAGGGCTTGATGATCGGCGCTCCAGAACGGCTGCTCGACGTTCAACCGAAGTCCGAGCAACGCAGCGCCCGCGAACTGTTGCAGGCCGCACTGTCCGGATCTCGCCTGCAAGCACCAACGCTGAACGCCAATGGTTCATCGATGGCTTCCCCTTGTCGATCCGCGTCGGGTGCGCTGTCTGCGATGTTCGAGACCGGCGAGCTGAATCATCGGTCCTTGGTCGAGACGTTTCGCAACATGCCGGAGCGTGCGCGCCAGCATGCCTCAAAGGAGGGCGAGGCGCTGGCCACCCTCATCGTCAACGCCCGTCTCAACCATCTGCACAAGCAGATGCTGGCTCACCGTACGGAGCTGAGCCACCTGCTCAAGACCCTCGGGCATCGCCGCACCATGCCCATGCGGTTGGCACACGGGATCTTTCTAGCGCTCGGGGAAGTAGAGGGCGCCATGATTGGCGCCGAGCAGCGATTCGAAACCAGTTGCCAGCCGCTGATCGACCTCATCGCTGTACGCACCAATGAACTGGGGCGCTACTGTTGAACATGCCCAACAGCCGCACAGAGCAGCCCGGCGGGCTGCCCGCATGCTTCACCTGCCGAGAGTCGGCTTGGTCAAAGACGAGGCCGACTTTTCAACCCCAGCTGCATCGACCGGCACTGCCCCGACGACTTCGAGCTCAACGCGGCGGTTGGGTTGCAGGCAGGCCACGAGCGCAGGTGACTTGCGAAAACCTGGGCAATCCACCACGGGCCGGGTCTTGCCCATGCCTACCGCTTTGATCAGGGTTTCGTCGACACCCGCCCGGGCCATCAGATCGCGCACCGTGTTCGCCCTCTCGAGCGACAGGGCTTCGTTGTAGGCTGCGCTGCCCAGGCGATCGGTGTGACCCATGATCACGATCGAGTTCACCGAAGCGAAATTGCGGCGGATCTCCTGCGTCAGCAGTTCGATCTTCTGCCGCCCCTCCGGCTGCAGGTCGGAAGCAGAGCCGCCGCCGAACCGGAACAACCCATCCGTGCCCAGGCTGATCTTCTGCGGCGGCAACGGTCGCGCCGGGGGGGTGGGCAAAGCCTGGACGATTGGCTTGGCCGCCGCAGTCTTGACCACCGGTCGCGTCAGCGCTTCGCATTCGCCGGATTTCCAGTACGCGCCCGTCACGACCATGGCATCGTTGAAGCGCACCATGTATTGGCAGGTGACAAAGGCCGGCCCTTCGCCGGAACGCAGGTGGAAGATGTAGTTCCACTCCTCGACGCCCCACAGTCCTTCGCTAAAGTGAGGCCAGCTGAGCAGCTCGCGGATCTGGTCCTTGCCCATGCCGGACTGGACCTGGCGGAGGTTCTCCAGGTTGGGAAACGCGCCCTGCTGCCACTTGGCCGTTTCCAACGCCGGAAAATCCGCGGCGGCCGGAGCCACAGGCTTGGCCGCCATGGCTGCAGCCTGGGCCTGCGGATCGATGGCGCGGCCCGGAGTGCCACAAGCAGCCAGCAGCAGTACGGATGCCGCCACGGCCAGCAGGTGCCTCATGCCCCGGCGGGCCGGGAGGAAACTCTTTGCGTTCTTGGTCATTGCCGACATTCCTCGAATCAGTTGAAAACCCACTCGGCACCCACCGTCGCGGCAACGCCGGCCCGGCTCATGCCCACGCCACCCGTGACGCTCCATCCGTTGTTCTCGGAGGTCCGTCGGAAGCTGACGCCAACGGCCGATTGGCCCTTGAACACTGCCGTGCCAACGCGCATCACCGTCTTGCCTGGCACATAGGTGCCGGGCATCTGCACCGCCATGGCTGCGGCAACGCCCGCGTAAGCGTTGCGCGCCACATCGTCGATGCGGCCGTTGGTCGCATTCAACTGGTTCATGTTGACCGCGTCGGTGCCGGCGACACCGGGCGCTACGTTCGAGATGCGAGTCCCGTTCGGCGCCTGGCCGTTGCCCAGGGTCACGGTGTTGTAGTTGGTGGTGCCATCCGCGTTCTGTTCGTAGCGGACACCGCCGTCCACTGCCACTGCACGCAGCTGCCGTACGTTGACCGCATCGGTGTCTTGGGTACCTCCCGCGACGTTGGTGATCTGACGTTCATTGCCCGGGCTGCCCACGGACACCGCGCCCTGCGTGGAGCTGACTGCGACACCAGACACCGCCTCGCGCTGGCCGTTCATGCCGGCTCGGCTCGCCACCGCCCCGGCACCGAGCGCAACGCCGCCGGTGCTGGTGACGGTGGCCGCATTGCCGAGTGCCGTGCCACGCAGCGCATTCAGCGCCATCGCGTTGTCGCCGAAAGCCGCACTGCCGCCACCGGCCTGCGCGCCGGCGCCGACGGCCACCGAGTTGGTCGCCACCGCGCCCGTGCCGATAGCGATCGTATTGAGGCCGCTCGAGACGGTGTTGAAGCCCAGGGCGATGGAACCGGTGTTGGTCGCCTGCGCGTTCTGGCCAATGGCTACCGACGACGCGCCAGAGCTGTTGCTTTGCTGGCCCACCGCCACGCTGCCGGCACCGCCTGCGCTGGAACGATCGCCGGCTGCCACTGCGCTTGCACCACCCGCCGTGGACTGCGAGCCCATCGCCGTGCTTTCAGCACCGATGGCTGCGGCCCCGGCCGCTGTCGAGTTGGCTCGGAAGTACTTGGTATTGGCGTACTCGTCCGAGGTCTGCTTGGTGAGACTGTCCAGCGAGTAGCTGATGCCCCCCAGCGCATCGCCCACGTTGTTGTACGTTTGGAGCGAGAGCTTGCCATCCTGCTCGACCCTGTTGACGTTGTAGGTCGGTCCGGTGACCGTGCCATCGGCATTCACCGTCGTGCCGCCGCCCAGCGCAGCGGCAAAGGGCCGCAGCTGGCTGACGTTGACGGCGTCCGTGTCCTGCACGCCCCGCGCCACGTTGGTGACCTGGCGCTCGCCGCCATTCTCGGAGCCGACCGCAACCACGTTGTTGCGACCGGCGTCATTGGAGCCGTTACCCAGCGCCACTGAATTCTGGCCGGTGCTGACCGCACCCGAGCCGGCAGCAAGGCTGTTCGCGCCGAGCGCGGAAGGTGGCGCGTAGCTGGCCGTATTGCCCGTGATCCACATCGTGGCCGCTTTGTCCGAGTAGGCCTTGAGCTGGCTCAGGTTGACCGCATCGCTCAGCGCCACGCCATCCGCGACGTTGGTGATGCTCATGCCACCGGCGTTGATGCCGCTCGTCGTCACGCTCGGGCCACCCGCGATGGTCAGGCCTGTGGCACCCAAGGTGCTCAATCCGACCACAACGCCGCTGTTGTCGATCTTCGTGGCGCCCGTGGTCACGCTGGTGAAGTTCACGTCGTCCGCCGTGGCCACCGTGATGTTGTTGGCTGCATCCTGGGTGACCCGAATGTTCTTGCCGTCGAGGAAGGTGACCGTGTCGCCTGGGGCAACGTTCTGCGCCGCATTGGCGTTGGCACCCAGGTTCCAGCCCTTGCCAGCGACATTGTTCACTCCCCTCAGCTGCGCGACGGTGACCGCATCGGTGTCGGCCGCACCATCGGAGACGCCGGTGAGGCGTCGGTCTCCGATGTTGACTTCGCTGGTGGCGGTGGTGCCTGTCAGATAAGCAGGGGTGCCCAGGCCGAGACCGGTGGCACTGGAGCCGGAGCCCAGGGCGACGCCGCCGTTGACGCTGACGCTGGCACCATTGCCCAGCGCCATCGCATTGGCGACGTTCGCGCTGATGACCGCGCCGCTGCCTAGCACGAGGGCGCCGGTGGCGCCCTGGTTCACCACGGAACCGTTGCCGACCACGAACGAGCCGTCCGCGCCGGTGTCGATCAGGTTGTTGTTGCCCAGCGCGTAGGCGTCGTTGGCATTGATGGTATTGGGGTCGCCGATGGCTCCAGAGTTGTTGCCATTGACCTTGTTGCCCGTGCCGATGCTGATTGTGTTGTCGCCGATGGCCTTGGCGCCGGCGCCGATCGCAATGGCGTTCAGGCCGCTGCCGGCAATCGCGCCATCCCCCGTCTCAGCCCCAGCTCCCATGGCAATGGCGCTGTCGCCTCGGGCTTGCGCACCACGACCCACCGCCACCGCACTCACGCCGGCGGACTTCGCCTCGTAGCCCGCGGCCGTGGAGCCCACGCCTTCGGCGAACGCATCGCTCTTGGCCAGGGTGCTCTCGTTGGTGCGCGCGTACCGGATGCCCCGGCCCTTGGCGTCCGTGTAGTTGTTGGTGGTGTCGCCTGTGACGTCGAACAGCTGGCTGCCGTTGATGGCATCCGTGCTGGTGGCGCTCACGTCACCGGCCGTCAGGTTGCTGATCTTGGTGGTGGCGCCGCCCTGGTTGAGCGTGACCGTGGTCTTGGTCGCGTCGTCGTACTGCACCGCGTTGGTGGTGATGTCGTCGAGCGCCTGGATGGTCGCGTACAACTGGCTGCCGTTGATCGCATCCGTGCTGGTGGCGCTCAGCCGACCCGCCGCCACGCGGGTGATGGTGCGCTCGGCGCCCACGCTGCCCACCGAGACCGTGCCCACCGGGGCCGCGCCCGCGAAGTTGTAGGTGGCCTTGCCGATGACGGCGCTGGCCGTTCCCACCGCCACATCGGTGCTGGCGTTGGCGCCCAGCGCCACGTCGTTGGCATTGTTGGCCACCGCATTCTGGCCGATGGCCACCGAGTCAGCGCCGGCCGCATTGCTGTCCGTGCCGGTGGAGTTGGCGTGGAAGTACTTGGTGCCCTTGTCGATGACGTTGCTCAGCTGGCTGCCGTTGATCGCCTGCTTGCTGGTGGCGTTCACGGCACCTTCAGCCACGCTGTTGATGACCGTGTTGCCCGCGTCGATGCCCACGGTCGTCACGCTGGGACCGCCCGCGATGGTCAGGCCCGTGGCACCCAAGGTGCTCGATCCGACCACAACGCCGCTGTTGTCGATCTTCGTGGCACCCGTGGTGACGCTGGTGAAGTTCACGTCGTCGGCTGTAGCGACCGTGATGTTGTTGGCTGCATCCTGGGTGACCTGGATGTTCTTGCCGTCGAGGAAGGTGACCGTGCTGCCCGGATCAACTTTCTGCGCCGCGTTGCTGTTGGTGCCCAGGTTCCAGCCGGAGCCGGCAAGGGCGTTGACTGCTTGGAGCTGTGCGACGTTGACCGCATCGGTAGCGTCCGAGCCGGCCGCCACGTTGGTGATGCGACGCTCGGCGCCCGGAGCACCGACGCTCACCTCACCCACCGGTGCCAGCCCCGCCCCCGGCGGCAGCAAGGCCGACAGGTATGCGGCATTGCCCAAGGTCGTGCTGTTGGCTAGGGCGCCCGCGCCCAGGGCCACGCCGTTGGCGCTGCTAACCTGGGCCCCTTGGCCAATCGCCACGCCGCCGTTGACGCCGACGCTGGCACCATTGCCCAGCACGAGGGCGTTGGTGACGCCACCAGCCACAGTCACGCCGCTGCCCAGCACGAGTGCACCGTCGGCGCCCGCGCCCACGTTCACGTTGTTGCCCAGCACAAAGGCGTTGTCGGCGCTCAGGGTGTTGTTGTTACCCACCGAGTAGGAGTTGGCCCCGTCGATGATGCTTGGGTCGCCGATGGCACCCGAATTGTTGCCATTGACGATGTTGCGCGTACCGATGCTGATGGAGTTGTCGCCGACGGCCCGCGCGCCAGCACCCAATGCGATAGCCTCGTCGCCTGCGGCGTGCGCATCACGACCCACCGCCACCGCACTCACGCCAGAGGACTTCGCCTCGTAGCCCACGGCCGTGGAGCCCACGCCTTCGGCGAAGGCATCGCTCTTGCCCAGAGTGCTCTCGTTGGTGCGCGCGTACCGGATGCCCAGACCCACGATGTCGGTGTTGTTGGTGTTGGTGTCGCCTGCGATGTTGGTGATCGCGCCGTCGATCCTCGTCACATCCCCTTCCACCGTGGTCACCCGGCCGTCCAGGTTGGTCACGTTGTTGTTGGTGGTGTTCAGCTGGCTGCCGTTGATCGCCTGCTTGCTGGCGGCGTTCACGGCGCCTTCGGCCACGCTGTCGATGACCTTGCTGCCCGCGTCGATGCCGGTCGTGGTCACGCTCGGGCCACCCACGATGGTCAGGCCGGTGTCGCCCAGGTTGACGTTCGCGCCGACCGCAACGCCCGCGTTGCTCATCACCGTCTGACCGGTGCTCACGCTGGTGAAGTTGACGTCAGCGGCCGTGTCCACCGCGAGCTTGTTGCCATTGCGGCTGACGATGATGTTGCCGCTGGCGCCGTTGACGAAGTCCGCCGTCTCGCCCGGGGCGATGGTCAGCGGTGCAACCTCGCCGTTGGCGCTCAACTTCCAGCCTTGGCCTGCCTGGGTGGACGCCGCGCGCAGTTGCGCGACGTTGACCGCATCGGTGTCGCCCGAGCCGGCCGCCAGGTTGGTGATGCGACGCTCGGCGCCTGCCGCTCCGACGCTCACCTCGCCCACCGGCGCGAGTCCCGCGCTTGGCTGCAGCACGCCCCCCAGGTAGGCCGGGTTGGCAAGCGTGGCGCCTGTTGCCGTGGCGTTCGAGCCCACGGCCACGCTGTCGGCACTGCTGACGCTGGCACCGTTGCCGATCGCCACGCCGTTGTTGGCGCTGACGGTGGTGCCGTTGCCCAGCGCCATCGCATTGGTGACGTTTGCGCTGATGGTCGCGCCGCTGCCCAGCACGAGGGCGCCGACGGCGCCTTGGTTCACCGTGGAATTGTTGCCGACCACGAACGAGCCGGTCGCGCCTGCGTCGATCAGGTTGTCGTTGCCCAGCGCGTAGCTCTCGTCGGCAATGATGGTGTTGGGATCGCCTATGGCTCCAGACTTGTTGCCGCTGACGATGTTGCCCGTGCCGATGCTGATGGTGTTGTCGCCCAGAGCCTGAGCGCCATTGCCCATGGCGATGGCGTTGATGCCGTCTGCCACAGCACCTGCACCAACGGCCACTGAGTTGCTCTTCGCTGCCCGGCTGCCGGCGCCCAGCGCAACGGCAGCGTCGCCATCTGCCTCAGAAAGGTAGCCAATCGCGGTCGAGACTTCACCGTTGGCGATTGAGAGACGCCCAAGCGCAACAGCGTTGAGGCCGGATGAACTTGAGTTCTCGCCAATAGCCACCCCAAACGCATTGCCGCTCAAGGCCCCTGTGCCAAGAGCGATGCTGCTTTCGTTTTGCGCCGTGGCGCCATTGCCCATGGCAATGGCGTTATCTCCGTTGGCCACGGCCAGCGGCCCGACGGCCACGCTGTCGGTGCCTCCGGCCACACTGTCGGCCAGAGTCGAGTTGGCGCGGAAGTACTTGGTGGCGCTGCCGAGCTGGCTGACGTTGACGGCGTCGGTGCCGACCACGCCCGCCTCCACGTTGGAGATGACCTTGCTGCCCGCGTCGATGCCGGTCGTGGTCACGCTCGGGCCACCCACGATGGTCAGGCCGGTGTCGCCCAGGTTGACGTTCGCGCCGACCGCAACGCCCGCGTTGCTCATCACCGTCTGGCCGGTGCTCACGCTGGTGAAGTTGACGTCAGTGGCCGTGTCCACCGCGAGCTTGTTGCCATTGCGGCTGACGATGATGTTGCCGCTGGCACCGTTGACGAAGTCCGCCGTCTCGCCCGGGGCGATGGTCAGCGGTGCAGCCTCGCCATTGGCGCTCAACTTCCAGCCTTGGCCTGCCTGGGTGGACGCCGCGCGCAGTTGCGCGACGGTGACCGCATCGGTGTCGGCCGCACCATCGGAGACGCCGGTGAGGCGTCGGTCGCCGATGTTGACTTCGCTGGTGGCGGTGGTGCCTGTCAGATAAGCAGGGGTGCTCAGGCCGAGACCGGTGGCACTGGAGCCGGAGCCCAGGGCGACGCCGCCGTTGACGCCAACGCTGGCACCATTGCCCAGCACGAGGGCGTTGGTGACGCCACCAGCCACGGTCACGCCGCTGCCCAGCACCAGAGCGCCGGTCGCGCCCGCGCTCACGTTCACGTTGTTGCCCAGCACGAAGGCGTTGTCGGCGCTCAGGGTGTTGTTGTTACCCACCGAGTAGGAGTTGGCTCCGTCGATGATGCTCGGATCGCCGAAGGCACCGGAGTTGTTGCCATTGACGATGTTGCCCGTGCCGATGCTGATGGTGTTGTCGCCGATGGCCCGGGCACCGTTGCCCATGGCGATCGCATTGGTGCCTGCGGCTCGCGTCACCTGTACCTTATCAGTACTGCCGCCGATCGCGACTGCACCCTCTCCACTGGCCTGCGCCAGAGTGCCGATAGCCGTCGCGGCCTTTGCGTTGGCGACGGCTTCCTCCCCGAGACCCAGGGAGCCCACGCCCGTGGCCTGCGCAAGGCCGCCGATAGCGACACCATAGTCGAGGGCCCTGGCCGATGCACCCAATGCCACGGCATTGACCCCGGCGACAGAGGCCGCTACACCGACCGCCGTCCCGTTGTCCGCATTCGTGGCCGATGCACCTGCACCGATCGCCGTGCCCTGTATCGAATTGGTGACGGAAGCGCCAGCTCCCAGCGCCATGCCGTTCGCCGAGTCAACCGTCGCCGCGTTGCCCATCGCGATGGCGTTCACATTGCCGGCCACAGCATCTACGCCAACGGCTACTGCGTCAACGCCAGCCGCATTGCTGTCATTGCCGATCGAGTTGGCGTGGAAGTACTTGGTGCCCTTGTCGATGACGTTGCTCAGCTGGCTGCCGTTGATGGCATCCGTGCTGGTGGAGCTCACGTCACCGGCCGTCAGGTTGCTGATCTTGGTGGTGGCGCCGCCCTGGTTGAGCGTGACCGTGGTCTTGGTCGCGTCGTCGTACTGCACCGCGTTGGTGGTGATGTCGTCGAGCGCCTGGATGGTCGCGTACAACTGGCTGCCATTGATCGCATCGGTGCTGGTGGCGCTCAGCCGACCCGCCGCCACGCTGGTGATGGTGCGCTCGGCGCCCACGCTGCCCACCGAGACCGTGCCCACCGGGGCCGTGCCCGCGAAGTTGTAGAGGGTTCCGGCGATGGTGGCATTGGCCGTGCCCACCGCCACATCGGTGCTCGCGTTGGCGCCCAACGCCACGTCGTTGGCATTGTTGGCCTTCGCGCCCTGGCCGATGGCCACGCCGTTGTTGGCGCCCACGCTGGCACCATTGCCCAGCGCCATCGCATTGGCGACGTTCGCGCTGATGACCGCGCCGCTGCCCAGCACGAGGGCGCCGGTGGCGCCCTGGTTCACCACGGAACTGTTGCCGATCAAGAACGAGCCGTCCGCGCCGGTGTCGATCAGGTTGTTGTTACCCAGCGCATAGGCGTCGTTGGCATTGATGGTGTTGGGATCGCCGATGGCTCCAGAGTTTTTGCCATTGACGATGTTGCCCGTGCCGATGCTGATGGTGTTGTCGCCGATGGCCTTGGCGCCGGCGCCGATCGCAATGGCGTTCAGGCCGCTGCCGGCGATCGCGCCATCCCCCGTCTCAGCCCCAGCTCCCATGGCAATGGCGTTGTCGCCTCGCGCCTGCGCATCACGACCCACCGCCACCGCACTCACGCCGGAGGACTTCGCCTCGTAGCCCACGGCGGTGGAACCCAAGCCTTCAGCGAAGGCATCGCTCTTGCCCAGGTTGAGCTCGTTGGTGCGCGCGTACCGGATGCCCAGACCCACGATGTCGGTGTTGTTGGTGTTGGTGTCGCCTGCGATGTTGGTGATCGCGCCGTCGATCCTCGTCACATCTCCTTCCACCGTGGTCACCCGGCCGTCCAGGTTGGTCACGTTGGTGTTGGTGGTGTTCAGCTGGCTGCCGTTGATCGCCTGCTTGCTGGCGGCGTTCACGGCGCCTTCGGCCACGCTGTTGATGACCGCGTTGCCCGCGTCAATGCCCACGGTCGTCACGCTCGGGCCGCCCGCGATGGTCAGGCCCGTGGCACCCAAGGTGCTCGATCCGACCACAACGCCGCTGTTGTCGATCTTCGTGGCACCCGTGGTGACACTGGTGAAATTCACATCAGGCGCCGTGTCCACAGCGAGCTTGTTGCCATTGCGGCTGACCACGATGTTCCCGCTCGCGCCGTTGACGAAGTCCGCCGTGTCGCCCGGGGCGATGGTCAGCGGCGCAGCCTCGCCGTTGGCACTCAGCTTCCAGCCTTGGCCTGCCTGGGTGGACGCCGCGCGCAGTTGCGCGACGGTGACCGCATCGGTGTCGGCCGCACCATCGGAGACGCCGGTGAGGCGTCGGTCTCCGATGTTGACTTCGCTGGTGGCGGTGGTGCCTGTCAGATAAGCAGGGGTGCTCAGGCCGAGACCGGTGGCACTGGAGCCGGAGCCCAGGGCGACGCCGCCGTTGACGCCAACGCTGGCACCATTGCCCAGCACGAGGGCGTTGGTGACGCCACCAGCCACGGTCACGCCGCTGCCCAGCACCAGAGCGCCGGTCGCGCCCGCGCTCACGTTCACGTTGTTGCCCAGCACGAAGGCGTTGTCGGCGCTCAGGGTGTTGTTGTTACCCACCGAGTAGGAGTTGGCTCCGTCGATGATGCTCGGATCGCCGAAGGCACCGGAGTTGTTGCCGCTGACCTTGTTGCCCGTGCCGATGCTGATGGCGTTGATGCCCGTCGCCTCGGCACCGTTGCCCATCGCAATGGCATTCACATTGCTCGCAACAGCACTTACGCCAACGGCCACTGCGTCCGCACCCGTCGCCAGGCTGTCTGTGCCGGTCGAGTTGGCGTGGAAGTACTTGGTGCCCTTGTCGATGACGTTGCTCAGCTGGCTGCCGTTGATGGCATCCGTGCTGGTGGCGCTCACGTCACCAGCCGTCAGGTTGCTGATCTTGGTGGTGGCGCCGCCCTGGTTGAGCGTGACCGTGGTCTTGGTCGCGTCGTCGTACTGCACCGCGTTGGTGGTGATGTCGTCGAGCGCCTGGATGGTCGAGTACAGCTGGCTGCCATTGATCGCATCGGTGCTGGTGGCGCTCAGCCGACCCGCCGCCACGCTGGTGATGGTGCGCTCGGCGCCCACGCTGCCCACCGAGACCGTGCCCACCGGGGCCGTGCCCGCGAAGTTGTAGAGGGTTCCGGCGATGGTGGCATTGGCCGTGCCCACCGCCACATCGGTGCTCGCGTTGGCGCCCAACGCCACGTCGTTGGCATTGTTGGCCTTCGCGCCCTGGCCGATGGCCACGCCGTTGTTGGCGCCCACGCTGGCACCGTTGCCCAGCACGAGGGCGCCGGTGACGCCACCAGCCACAGTCACGCCGCTGCCCAGCACCAGAGCGCCGGTGGCGCCCGCGCCCACGTTCACGTTGTTGCCCAGCACGAAGGCGTTGTCGGCGCTCAGGGTGTTGTTGTTACCCACCGAGTAAGAGTTGGCCCCGTCGATGATGCTCGGGTCGCCGAAGGCACCGGAGTTGTTGCCGCTGACCTTGTTGCCCGTGCCGATGCTGATGGAGCTTTCGCCGATGGCTTTGGCGCCGGCGCCGATCGCAATGGCGTTCAGGCCGCTGCCGGCAATCGCGCCATCCCCCGTCTCAGCCCCAGCTCCCATGGCAATGGCGTTGTCGCCTCGGGCTTGCGCACCACGACCCACCGCCACCGCACTCACGCCAGAGGACTTCGCCTCGTAGCCCACGGCCGTGGAGCCCACGCCTTCGGCGAAGGCATCGCTCTTGCCCAGAGTGCTCTCGTTGGTGCGCGCGTACCGGATGCCCAGACCCACGATGTCGGTGTTGTTGGTGTTGGTGTCGCCTGCGATGTTGGTGATCGCGCCGTCGATCCTCGTCACATCCCCTTCCACCGTGGTCACCCGGCCGTCCAGGTTGGTCACGTTGTTGTTGGTGGTGTTCAGCTGGCTGCCGTTGATCGCCTGCTTGCTGGCGGCGTTCACGGCGCCTTCGGCCACGCTGTCGATGACCTTGCTGCCCGCGTCGATGCCGGTCGTGGTCACGCTCGGGCCACCCACGATGGTCAGGCCGGTGTCGCCCAGGTTGACGTTCGCGCCGACCGCAACGCCCGCGTTGCTCATCACCGTCTGACCGGTGCTCACGCTGGTGAAGTTGACGTCAGCGGCCGTGTCCACCGCGAGCTTGTTGCCATTGCGGCTGACGATGATGTTGCCGCTGGCGCCGTTGACGAAGTCCGCCGTCTCGCCCGGGGCGATGGTCAGCGGTGCAGCCTCGCCATTGGCGCTCAACTTCCAGCCTTGGCCGGCTTGGGTGGACGCCGCGCGCAGTTGCGCGACGGTGACCGCATCGGTGTCGGCCGCACCATCGGAGACGCCGGTGAGGCGTCGGTCTCCGATGTTGACTTCGCTGGTGGCGGTGGTGCCTGTCAGATAAGCAGGGGTGCTCAGGCCGAGACCGGTGGCACTGGAGCCGGAGCCCAGGGCGACGCCGCCGTTGACGCCAACGCTGGCACCATTGCCCAGCACGAGGGCGTTGGTGACGCCACCAGCCACGGTCACGCCGCTGCCCAGCACCAGAGCGCCGGTCGCGCCCGCGCTCACGTTCACGTTGTTGCCCAGCACGAAGGCGTTGTCGGCGCTCAGGGTGTTGTTGTTACCCACCGAGTAGGAGTTGGCCCCGTCGATGATGCTCGGATCGCCGAAGGCACCGGAGTTGTTGCCATTGACCTTGTTGCCCGTGCCGATGCTGATGGCGTTGATGCCCGTGGCCTGGGCACCGTTGCCCATGGCAATGGCGTTCACGTTGCCCGCAACAGCACTTACGCCAACGGCCACTGCGTCCGCACCCGTCGCCAGGCTGTCTGTGCCGGTCGAGTTGGCGTGGAAGTACTTGGTGCCCTTGTCGATGACGTTGCTCAGCTGGCTGCCGTTGATGGCATCCGTGCTGGTGGCGCTCACGTCACCAGCCGTCAGGTTGCTGATCTTGGTGGTGGCGCCGGGAGCGCCGCCCGGGTTGAGCGTGACCGCGGTCTTGGTCGCGTCGTCGTACTGCACCGCGTTGGTGGTGATGTCGTCGATCGCCTGGATGGCCGAGTACAACTGGCTGCCATTGATCGCATCCGTGCTGGCCGCTGCGACGCGGCCTGCAGCAACGCTGGTGATCTGGCGCTCCGCTCCTAGCGCACCTACACTCACCGTGCTGGTGGGCGTGGTGCCCGCGTAGGTGTACGTCTTGCCGCCGATGATGTCGCCGGTGGTCGCATTGGCCGCCGCGGCTGCCGAGCCGCTGCCCAGCACGACCGAGCCCGTCAGGTTCGGGCCCACTTTCACGCTGTTGCCCAGCACGAAGACATCGCTGGAGGTCGCATCGATGGTGTTGTTGTTACCCACCGAGTAGGAGTTGGCTCCGTTGATGATGCTCGGGTCGCCGAAGGCACCCGAGTTCTTGCCATTGACGATGTTGCCCGTGCCGATGCTGATGGTGTTGTCGCCGATGGCCTGGGCACCGTTGCCCATGGCGATCGCATTGGTGCCGTTGGAAACCACGGCCGTGGCAGCACCATCACTGCCGCCGATTGCGATTGCGTTGACTCCCCCGGCTTTCGAGTTGACGCCCATCGCAATGCCGTTGCGCGCGGAAACACCTGCGCTGTTGCCCAGCACGAGGGCGTTGGTGACGTTCGCAGGCACCGTCACGTTGCTGCCGAGCACGTAGGTCCCGTTGGCATCCCCCCCTACGTTCACACCGCTGCCGAGCACGTAGACGCCGCTTGCGTTCGTGATGGTATTGTTGCCGCCCAGCACGAAAGAGTTGTTCGCTTTGCCGCCCACGATCGTGTTGGCGAAACCGATGGCTCCTGATCCGCTTCCGTTGTTGCTGCTATTGACATCATTGTCCGCGCCAATGGCCAGCGAGGAAACGCCCGCAGCGTTTGCACCGACACCTATCGCAATGGAGTTGATGCCCGAGGACCCGGTCACTTTGCCGTTGTAGGAGCCGCCCAGAGCGATCGACCCCAAATTTGAGGAGCGCGCGTTGCTGCCCAGTGCCACGGCGCCTTGGGCGCCGTCGCCAATCGATGCGCGGGTGCCGATCGCCAGGCCGTTATCCCCCCCGGTTATCGCCGAGAACCCGATCGCGACGCCGTTCGCCGCATTGCCGATGGTGGAGCTACCCCCTATCGCCACCCCAGCGGGCGAATTTGTGATTGTTGCGGCATTCCCGATCGCAACCGAACTGCCCGAGGCGGCATCGATCGTGACACCGCTCGTGTTGCCGCCAATGGCGACGGAAGCGGCAGCATTGACGATGGTCTGCCCACCCAAGGCTATCGAGTCGCGCGCCGTGGCTTGCGCGTCCCTCCCAATGGCAATCAGGTCGCCCTCACCACTGGTTGTGGATGCGCTCGCTTTTTCCCCGATTGCGATATTCGAGGTGCCGCCGATGACACTCGCGCCGGTACCCAAGGCAATGCCCGCATTGGCGGAAGACACGGCCGAGTTGCCCAATACAAGCGAATTAATGCCACCGCGCTTCACGCTCGCCGAATTGCCCATCACCAGCGCGCCGCCAGCGGTATCTTCCACTGTGACGGAGTTACCCAGCACGAATGAGTTATCGGATCCCGCAGTCAGCGTGTTGCCGTTACCGATGGAGTAGGAGTTGATCGCGTTGAGGCTTGTGGCGCCACCGATGGCGCCGGAGTTGGTGCCGTTGACGATGTTGCCCGTACCGATGCTGATGGTGTTGTCGACAATGGCCTGGGCACCGTTGCCCATGGCAATGGCGTTGACGCCTGCCGCTCGCGTCACCTGTACCTTCGCGATATCAGTACTGCCGCCGATCGCGACTGCACCCTCTCCACTGGCCTGGGCCAGAGTGCCGATAGCCGTCGCCGCCTTTGCGTTGGCGACGGCTTCCTCCCCGAGACCCACGGAGCCCACGCCCGTGGCCTGCGCAAGGCCGCCGATAGCGACACCATAGTCGAGAGCCCTGGCCGAAACACCCAGGGCTACGGCATTGACCCCGGCAACAGAAGCCGCTACACCGACCGCCGTTCCGTTCTCTGCATTCGTGGCCGATGCATTTGTACCGATCGCCGTGCCCTGTACCGAATTGGTGACGGAAGAGCCCGCTCCTAGCGCCGTTCCGTTGAACGAATCAACCGCCGCCGTGTTGCCCATGGCAATGGCGTTCAAATTGTTGGCCTGCGCGCCCTGGCCGATGGCCACGCCGTTGTCGCCGCTGACGCTCGCGCCATTGCCCAGCACCAGGGCATTCTGGACGTCCGCGGCCACGGTGGTGCTGCCGACGGTGCCGCTGCCCAGCACGAGGGCGCCGTTGGCTCCCTGCTGGACTGTGACGTTGTTGCCGACGACGAAGACGCCATCGGTGGCTTTGCCTCCATTGACACCGATGGTGTTGTCGTTGCCCAGTGAGTAGGAGTTCGTGGCATCGATGGTGGTGGGGTCACCGATGGCCCCGGACTTGTCGCCCCTAACCACGTTGCCCGTGCCGATGCTGATGGACTGGGTTCCCGAGGCCCGGGCTCCAGCGCCCATCGCGATGGACTTCGCTCCGATGGCTTGCGCAGAATCCACATCGGAACTTCCGCCACCGACCGCGATCGCGTTGGCTCCGATGGCTTTCGATCGGGCGCCCAATGCGACGGTACTCGGCGCACCGACATTTGCGGAGTGACCCAACGCAACGCCATCGGTCGCGCTCGCGATATCGACTTCCGTGCCGAGGGCAATGGCGCCCGGCGAGTTCTTGAGAAAGGAAAGCGTGCCGACGAGAATGCCGCCCGTCGAATCACCGAGCTTGGACCTGCCCCCCAGCAGAATCCCGTCTCTCGATTTTGCCAAGTCTCCTCTGTAGCCGATCGCGATCGCATTCTCGGACACGTCGTCTCTAACGCCGCCATCACCAACTTGGGCGAAGCCGATCGATATGGAATCTTCAGCTAACGCAGCGCCTCCGAGGGCAATCGCATGGGGACGCGTGGCGGTTGCGCCTGCCCCGACGGCGACCGCACGACCGTAATTGTCGCCAGGTGACGCGAACGCTCCAGCACCGATTGCGACGCTGTCACCCGAAGCATTCCCAGCGGGAACGCTGTTGTGACCCACCCCCGTCGGTGCGTCCACGCGTTCCGCAGTGGCGCCGCACCCGATCGCAACGGAGAAACCGCTCGACACGGCTTGGCAACCAGGACTGTTCTCCGGAGAAATAGCGGTTGCACCATCGTTCTTAATGGCGGATCCCCCGAGAGCCTGCGCGCCCGCCCCGCTCGCCCCCCCCAACGCCACCAGCACCACCGCAGCGGCCACCACCGCTCCGGACCGGCTTCGCTTCCCCCTCGCTTTGGTAATCTCCGAGGCGGCGACCCAGGCACCGAGCGCTTCGTTCCACACGGTGCGGTATGACTTGTTCATGCTGCTTGACATCCTTTTTGGCGTGGGCGAAAAAATGTGAAGCGTTGACCTCACCAATGCGGGCAGCGTGCTGTTGCCCACCGCATGTGCCCACTGACTGCGAAAGGCCGGGATGTTGCCGAGCATTGGATCTTTCGTGCGCCACGCGTCACAATTTGCAAGATTGCTTATGGCACCCAATTTCGAGACGTGTCAGCGAGCTGGGCCGATGCGCGGCGACAGCGAGGCGCGAAGGGCAAGGCGAAACAATTTACGAGATTTGGGCCGAAAAAAAGGGCAAGAATTCGGCACCTTCCTGTTGAGCCACGAGACGAAAGAACCCATGCGTATCGCAGTACTTGACGACGATCCGACCCAGCTGGGCTATCTCGTCCACGCGCTGAAGCGCGGGCTCGACACGGGCGAGGAATCCATCACCTGCGTGCCCTTCGACAAGGGCGAGACCCTGCGCAAGTCGCTGCGGCAAGAGACCTTCGACCTCCTGGTGCTCGACTGGAACGTGCCCGACCTGGACGGCGTAGAACTGCTCCACTGGCTGCGCAGTTTCCAGAAGAGCGACGTGCCGGTGATCATGTTGAGTTCGCGCAGCGCCGAGCGCGACGTGGCCGGCGCACTCGGCATCGGGGCAGACGACTACGTTGTGAAGCCCTTCCGCACGATGGAGCTTTGCGCCCGCATCCGCCGTCTGCTGACCCGCCAGCCCAGCCTGACAGCCGCCGCGGAGCAGGAGCGCTTCGGTGCCTGGAGGTTCGACCAGCCGAACCTGTGCGTGCACTTCAAGGCACCAGACGGCACGCTCACACGAATCGCCTTGACCGACCGGGAGTTCCGCCTGGCGCTGGCGCTGTTCCGCCACCTGGGGCACGCAGTTTCGCGAGCCTACCTGCTCGAGAAGCTGGGCGTGCACGGCGAGGAAATGCCTTCGCGCGCGCTGGACAGCCATATCTACCGGCTGCGCAGCAAGCTGGGCCTGCACAGCGCCAGCGGGCTGCGCCTGCAGACGGTCTACGGGCGCGGCTATCGGCTGGAGCGCGTGACCGGCGACCAGAGCGAAGCAAACACCGTTGCCACGGCGGGCGGCCGATCCGACGACGTCGATGACAAAGCCGGCGCCTGAAGTTTCCAGCCGCCGCTGCCTCATTGCCGCCCTTGTTTGCCTCGCCGCGCTGCCGGCGCCGAGGACGCATGCGGAGCCGGCCAAGGTGTCGCCGGGTCCGGTTTCGGCCTACCTGGTTCAGCCGGGCGACACGCTTTGGGGACTGGCACGCAGGTACATGGAGTCGGCGCATCGCTGGCCCGAGCTTCAGCGCGGCAATGCGGTGCCGGTGCCCGAGCGCCTGCGTGTCGGACAACTGTTGAATCTGGGCGGACCTGCGGCCGTTCTGCATGTTTCGGGCAACGTGTTGCTCCAGCGCGCCGCCAATCCCGAGCAGCAGCTCTCCGCCGGAACCGCTCTCGCGCCAGGCGACCTGCTGACCACGGGGCGCGACAGCTTCCTGACGGTGGGCTTCGCGGACGGAAGCCGCGTGGTGCTTCCCTCGAGCAGCTCGGCCCGTCTTGTCGAAGCGCATGGCCGTCGCACGGAGCTGGAGCTGATCAGTGGTCGGGTCGAGTCGTATGTGGAAAAGCAGAGGGAGCGGGAGTTCGAGATCCGCACCCGCAGCTTCGCGCTGGGCGTCAAGGGCACGCATTTTCGCGTGCGGTCGGAAGGCGGAGTGCAGGCACTGGAGGTGCTCGAAGGCAAGGTGCAGGCAACTGAACTGGGCGGTGGCGGGCGCAGCGCCGAGGTGGCAGCGCTCGAAGGCGTGCCGCTCGGCGCCGCTGGGCCGACCCTCGAAGTGCGCAGCCTGCTGCCCGCGCCGGCGCAGCACGCGCCGCTCGATCGGAACACGGTCGCGGCGGAAGCAGTGGCAGGCGCGGCTGCGTATCGGCTGCAACTCGCGGCCGACGGGAGCTTCCTGCGCTTGGCGAGCGAGTCGCGCGAGCGGGCGCCGCGCTTTGCCTTGCAGGATGCGTTGCCGACTGGCTTCTATCACACGCGAGTCTCCGCTCTCGACGAACAAGGTGTCGAAGGACGGGCCAGCGAAGGCGTGACCTTCATGGCGCCGCCGCAGGCACCGATGGCCAGCGAGGCTCGCGCGGCGAACGACGGCCTATGGCAGATTCGCTGGACAACACGTCGCGGGCAACGTCATACTTTCGAACTCGCGCGCACGCCCGACTTTGCGTCACCCTTGGTGGCCGAGTCGGGAACCTACACAAGCGGCGTGACGGTCGGCCCGCTGGAAGGCTCCGCACGCTACTACTGGCGATGTCGCGAGCAAGCCGAGGGGGAGTCGTCGCCGCCGACCGAATGGGGGGGCAGCTTCGAAGTAACCTCCCCTTGAATCGGGGAGTCGAGACGGGTGGGTACATGCAGCGACTGCGCCGTCGCTACTTGTTCGAGTGGATGCTGATGTTGCTGCTGCTGCCGTCGACCATGGTCTGGCTGGATGGCAAGCCAGGACTTGTCGAGGCCAATGCGGCCATCTACGACAAGATGCTGCTCGACAGCGCGCAAAGGCCCGCCCAGGACATCCTGATCATCGGCATCGACAAGCGCACGTTGGAGGTCTTGGGCCCGTGGCCGCTTCCCCGTTTGACGCACGCGCAGTTGCTTGAGCAACTGGCAGCCCACGCGCCGCGCGCGGTACTGCTCGATCTGTTCTTTGACACGCCGTCCGCTGAACCCGCACAGGATCAGGCGCTGGCTACGGCAATGTCGAAGCTGCCGGTCTACCTGCCGCTCGACTACTTCGCGCCGCCAGTTGGCGTGCCGCAGGGCGAGCCCACCTTCAAGCTTCCAATTCCCGACTTGGCGCGGCGCGCGCGAGGGTTGGGCCACGCCAATGCCGCACCGGATGCGGATGGCCTGGTGCGGGCCCTCTGGCGCTACGAGGGCCCCCCGGACAAGGTCTGGCCCTACGTGGGACTCGAGATCGCCTTGCAGACGGTCGAGCCGGGGCCGGCGCAGGTCCTGGGCTTGCAGACCACTGAACGCTGGGTCCGCGGGGGGCGCTTCGGCGTCGACTTCGCGGGCGCCTCGGGCAGCTATCCGACGGTGTCCTACCTTGACATGCTGCGTGGCGATTTCACGGACGAGCTCGTGCGCGGCAAGCTGGTGCTGGTCGGCGCGCTGGCCAACGCAGGGCTGGGCGACACGATGCCGGTAGCCGGCATCGGCGCGCTCACGAGCCTGCCGGGTGTCGAGATCCACGCCAATGCGTTGGACGCGCTTCTCACCGACCGGACGATCGACATCCCGACCGACTGGCGACGGGTGCTATGGATCTCCGCACCGGTCTGGCTGGTGCTGATGCTGCTCCTGGTCAGCGCGAGCCACGCAGTGATCTGGACCTTCGCGGTGTCGCTCGCCTGCATCGTGCTGAACTACCTCGCGCTGGTGCACTGGCGTGTCGCCTTGCCGCTCGCGTCGCCGCTGTGCGGCGTGATCGCCGCCTACGTGCTCTGGAGCTGGCGCCGCCTCGACGCGCTGCTGGTGTTCTTCCGCCAGCGTGCGGCGCTGCTGAACGCCGTACCGGCCGGTGCCTTCGAGCCGCCGCTGCCGCTGCACCCCGCGCCGCTGGACTCAGTGGAACGCCGTGCGAATGCATTGGACCTCGCGATCGAGCGTCTCACGCGCCTGCAAGCGTTGTTGACGGAGGGCATGTGGAGCCTGCCCGTGCCCGTGCTGATCTGCCGGGACGACGGCATCGTGAGCCAGAGCAACGCGGCCGCGCAGAATCTTCTCGCCACGGCGCTGGTGTTGTCGTCAACGGGTGCGGTGTCGCGGCCCGCCGCCGGCGGTGTCGATCACCTCAAGGGCGTCGATATGCTGCGGCTGCTCGCCGACATGCAAAAGGCCGAGATCGCGGGCTCGCCCGCTGCGCGCGCAACGACGGTCTGGGAAGAGGCAATGAGCGTCGAGTACACGACCGAGCAGGGAAGCGTCTTCACCCTGCGGGCTGCATCGCTCGGGGAGGTCGGGTCGGGCGCGGCGGCATCGCGCGCCTGGGTGGTGGTGCTCAACGACATCACCACCGAGCGCCGGGCCCAGCGCGAACGCGAGCAATGGTTCAGCTTTCTCTCGCACGATGTGCGAGGTCCGCAAGTCACCATCCTCAGCCTGCTGGCACTCTATGTCGAGGGCGCCTCCAATGTGAACATTCACGACGTGGTCGATGGTGTGGGCCGCGAGGCGCGCCGCACGATCCAGTTGGCAGAGAGCTTCATGGACATGCTGGAGGCGGAATCGAAGGTCTATCGCTTTGCGCCGACGTTCGCCGGCTCAGTCGTGCTCGACGCCATCGATGCCACCTGGGCCGCTGCCCACGCACGCGGACTGATCGTCAAGCCGCGGCTCGGCGCCTCCGAAGCCTCGCTCTCTGCCGATGCATCGCTGCTGACTCGTGCACTCGTGAACTTGCTGCACAACGCCATCCGTCACAGCAAGCCCGACACGACCATCTATATCTGCGTAGAAACGAACGTCGAGGCGAACGCCCCCTATGGCGAGGTGCTTATCTCATTGCAGGACAGCGGAAGCGGCATGGACGAGCCGCAGCTCGCAAAGTTGATGACTCCCAGCAGGGGCCGCCGGGGGAGCGCCAATGCCGATGCCGAAGCAGGACACGGCTGGGGGCTCGGATTGACGATCGTGCACAGCGTCGTCGCGCGCCACGGCGGCTGGATCGATGTCATCAGCGCACCGGACGCGGGGACCACCTTCTTCATCGGCCTCCCCTTGAGCCCGGAAAGTCCGTCCTTCGAGGCTTGAAGTTCGGGCGCGTTTTCAGAATCCGAGGACAGGCGATGCTTCGAGCTGCGGCTCCCGAGCCGACAGGGTTACCAGTCTCGGCGCCTTCTTGCCGGGGCTCCTGCTGAGCTTGAAACCGGCATAGCGAATGGTGCTGAGCTTCCATTCGCAGCCGTGGAAGGCGATGAGTCCGAGCTGGCTGCGCAGGCGCCCCACGCTGGCATCGAGCCATCGGCCGCCCGTCTCGGGCGCGAGCCCTGCGGCCATGGTACGCAGCCAATCGCGCGACAGCACGTGTTCGATGTTGTGGAAGAACTCCAGCGCCAGCTCGAAGTCCAGCGGACGCATGCCGATCTCGGTTCCGTCGAGCATCACGGATTCGTTCGTCGGGAAGAAGCGATAGCCGCCCCACTCCAGGCCTGCATCTTCGGCGGCGAGCCCGCGCTGCGCGAAGAATGCCCTCATTCCCTTGTAAACGTCCGCAAAGGACGAAGGTGCCGCAAGAACCACGTCTCCGGCAGCGCAGCGCAGCGTTTCGGCGGCCTTGACGGGATTGTCTCGCGACAGGAAGAGCACAGGCACTTCGGGGTCGACCAAGCTTCTGGCGGCACGGATCCAGGCCTGCTGTTCGATCGGGTTCTGCGGCAGGCCCACGCACAGCGCGGAGCACCGCAGGAGGCTTCCGCGCAGCGGCAGCAGTTCGTCCAGATCATTGAAAACGAGCGGCGCGTGGCCGAGGGCGCGAATGGCGCGACGCATGTGTTCGCGCGAGCGAAGCATGGGGTCGAGCACGGCGACTCTTCGACGCAGTTCATTTCTGGCAGACATGTCAGTGAGCTCCAGTGAATGCGTGGGAACTCGCAAAGAAGTTGAAATGCACGAGCTTCCTTGTCGCCGCCACGCGTGGTGTAAGACTTAAGGATTGCGATAGTGCCGAGCAACAAAAGTCGCGTGGAGGGCTTGTGACAATTGATCAGGATTGGGGCGCGCAGAAAGCCGGTTTCCAAAAGCCTTCGTGCCACGAGCGGTCGGATCTGCGCATCTGGGGTTTGCGCAGGAGTGGCGCGCGCTGGCATCGCCATAGGCGATGACAACCTGATGAATTGTCGCGTCGGGCGGGCTCGCTCGGATTGCCGGCCTAACCTGCCAGCCGCGATCGACACAAGGGCTCCTCCACTGGCCCGGCGGCTTTCAGCGCGAACGGAGTGGCTTCTTTCTGATTGTGGTTCCATGTCACTGTCCACGATGATCGGGGCGCCGCATTCCCCCCCGCAATTCCCAGCGCGCGGGTTCGGCGCTTCCCGCCGTTCAGCAGCGCGGCCTTCCCTGCTGCGCTTCATCGCTGCGCTTCCTTTTCGCAATTACACGGGCCGGGACGCACTGGTCTGGGTCGAGTTCGGAATGGCGGCGCTGCTGAACCGGGAGCTTGAAGCGCAGCAGGCGCTGTCCGTGCTCCCACTCGTGGACGTGGTCTCCGCACTGAAAGGGGCCGGCGACGGTCCTCCAGGCGCGCGTGCGATCGAGCAGGTCCGGGCACTTGGTGCCCGCACAGTAATTGCTGCCCAGGTGCACTCGCACGAGAACGGCTTCGAGTTGCGCTACGAATTGCATGGCGAGATGAGCCTTGCCGATTCGAGCCCGCTGCGCGGCGGCGACCTGACACAGCTGACGATCGCACTCGGCCAGAAGCTGGCCCGCGAGCTCGTCGACGAGGAGCCGGCACGTGTCGTCGTCGACACCTTCGCGAACGAGGCCTTCACGCGGGCCATGCACGCAGCCAGGGAACAGCGCTACCAGGTCGCGCGGGACTACCTGCAGGTATGCGTGGCTTCGCAGCCGCATGCGCTCGAGATTGACGTCGAACACGTCGAGAGTCTCGCTGCGATCGAACATCCTGAAACCGCGCCCACAGCACAACGCCTGCTGGCGCGCGCGGCCGCATCCGCCGATGTGGCGACACAGGCGCGGGTGCTGCGCGCACTCGCCGCCTACCACCGCGCACTCGAAAACAACGAACTTGCCCGAACGCTCATCCATCAGGCGCTGACGCTGCTCGAAACCAACGGCGACGAAAAGCTCAAGGCAGCAGTGCTGCTGGAGCGCTGCGAACTGGCGATTGCGGATCGCGAATTCGAGCTTGCGCAGAGCATCGGCCGCCGTGTTCTCGCCGCTGCGCAGGGCGGAGACCATGACCGGCTGACCGCGCAATGCCTGCGGCAGAAAGGCGTGATCGCGCACCTGCGTGGCCAGGCCGCGCCCGCGCTCGAGATCCTGCACCGGTCGGCACAACTCAGCCGCACTCCGCACCCGCAGCACGCAGACCTTGCGCGCAGCCTCTATCAGATCGCGATCGTCTACCGCGATGCCGGGCGCATGCGCGAAGCAGCCCTGGCGATCGACGAGGCAGTGGACTGCGCGAAACTGGCCGGCACGCCGGTGCGCCACGCGCTCACGCTCGCGTTCCAGCTCACGGTACACAGCTACGCCGGCAACCCGGCTGTCGCCGACGCAGCGCAGGCCACGTTGGCATCTGCATCGATGCAGCAGTCCCGCGCCGGCCGGTTTCTATCGCAGCTGACGGATGCCTGGCTGCACTGGCGCGGCGGCCGCATCGACGACGCACTGCAGCGCATGGGGCAAGTGCGCAAGCTCGGACGTGAGGCGCGCCACTTCTGGCTCAGCTTTGCGATCACCATGAACACGGGCATGGCCATCGCCGGCGGCCGCTACGACCTCGCGCGCGAGCTGATCACCGAGATCGAGGCCAATCGGCGCTTTTACGAAGGCACTTGCCTGTACGGGTCCGCGACCTTCTTCAAGGCCGCACTGGCTCACGCACGGGGCGACCGCCAACAAGCGTGGCGCGGGCTGCGCGAGACGATGGCTGTCGCTCCCGTCGGTATCGTGCGCTCCAACGCCTGCCTCGCGGCGGCCTGGCTTGCGTGCGAGGATCGCGCGCTCCCCGAAGTCCGGGGCTGGCTCGACCAGGTCCCCGCATGGACCGCGGAGCACCCCAACGGCATCATGGCGCTGGCTCGCTACAACTTCGAACAGGGGAACTGGGCGGCCGCTGCAGAGCTCCAGGCGCGCTACGTGGACCGTTGGCCGGCCGACGAGGTCACCTTGTACCAGCGACGCCTTCTGCACGACTATCGCGAGGCAATGCGCACGGGAAGAGCCTTCGCGATCCCGCGTCTGCCGCACCTGCTGACCCTGCGCTTCTGAGAGTCAGCCCGCGACCGACGCTCAGGCCTCCGCCGTCAGTGTCTGGGCCGCCACGACGGCCTCTGTCCGGTTGCGCACGTTGAGCGCGCGGAAAATGGCCGCCAGGTGGATCTTCACCGTGCCCTCGCTGATGCCGAGCGCGCGCCCGATCAGCTTGTTGGGCTTGCCTTGGGACAACAGCTGCAGCACTTCCACCTGGCGTTCGGTAAGCACGGTGCGCAGGTGCTCGAGGGTCTGGGCGGTGGCGGCAGAAGATGCACGCTGCGCAGCCTCGCCGGCACCCGGCGGCACGCCGGCCATCACTCCCGGCGGCACCGCCGACAACAGCATCGGCGGCACGTAGACGCCCCCCGCCAGCACCAGCCGCACGGCCGACAGCATGACCTCGGGCGAGTAGGCCTTCGGAATGAAGCCCAACACGCCACGCTCCAGCGCTGAGCGCATGACGGCCGGGTCCTCGTAGCCCGAAAGCACGATCACCGGCACGGCCGGGTGCCGGCGCCGGATCTCGTCCACATGGGCTTGGCCGTCAGCACCAGGCATGTTGAGATCGATCACGGCCAGGTCGATGTCGTCGGAGGCGCGGGCGAGCAATTCGTCGACGCTCATCGCCAGAACGAACTCGATGCCCGGCTCGATTTCCGACAGCTTGGCCTTGACCGCCTCGATGACGAGCTTGTGATCGTCGGCGATCAGGATTTTCATGGGAGCCCCAATAGATTAAGCGTGGTGCACGCAGTCAACTCAACGAGTAGCACGAAAGATAACGGCGAATTCCCAGCCCTGCAAGCGCGTCGCCTCCACGAACGACATAGTCCCCAAGCGGTATGGCCGCTGTTCAGGGGCGTTGAAAGAATCGATCCAAGATCCACCGCTTCAACAGGGACATAGGCATGTGCCATCGAGACAGGCGCAAACCCAAGGCTCCCGTCGCCACCGAAGAATAGCGCGAGCATTTCATGGCTCGGCTGTTCGACTGCTTCAGCGCACTCTTCTCGTTCGGCCTCGAGCTCGATGCCGCCACCGCAGCCGGCCATGCCGCGCCCTTGCCCGAAGCGGCCCAGCAGCGCGCGCTCCATCTGCTCGACCAGGCACGTGCGGCGGCCCGTGAGGCGGGCTGCACGCAGGCACACATCGAATCGGCTTCCTTCGCAGTGGCCGCCTGGCTGGACGAGGTGATCGCACGGCATCCGCGGTGGACCGCCGGTGCGGCAACGCTGCAGGCGCAGCTGTTCAACTCCAACAACGCGCACAGCGAGTTCTTCCACCACTTGTCCGCGTTGCAGCCGGACGACGGGGAGGTGCGCGAGGTCTTCTGGCATGCGCTGGTTTGCGGCTTCAAAGGCCAGTATTACTTCGAGAGCGGCGATGGCGGCGAGCTCGGCAAGCTCAAGGAGCTGCATGGGCGGCAGTTGCCCGTGCGCCCGCTGTCGCTCGACGCGCTGGCCGAGGACCGCATCACGCCGCAGCCCTATGGCGTACCCGATCCGACGGGCCCGCGCGTGCCGGAGCGGCGCGAACGCGCGCTGCTGCGCGCAGCAGGTGCGATGGCGCTGCTGGTTCCGCTGGCCTACCTGCTGTGGGCCATGCTGGGCGGTGCACGTGAGCGGGCACCGACGCTGGCACAGCGCGTCGAGCAGCGGCTGCAGGCCTTCGCCTGCGCGGACCTCACGGTGACAGGGGGCGACGACGGGACGGCGCGGGTCAAGGGTTTCGTTCCCACGGCGGAGGACATGGCGCGCGTAGAGCGCGAGGTGCGCGCCACGCCAGGCATTGGCGCGGCGAGCTTCGCGCTTGGGCTGCGCGTCTGGCCCCATTGCGAGGTGGTCGCCATTCTCAAGCCCTATCAGGCACGCAACCAGGAGAAGCGCCATCGGCTCAAGGTCACTGCACTCACTGCACAGGAGGGCCGGGTGCGAGAGGGCGACACGGTGGTGGTGCGCGTCACCAATGCGGACCACGAGGGCTACCTGCGGGTCGACTACTACACGGCCGACGGCGCTGTGATGCACCTGCACGCCAATCATGGCCCGCAGCCGTTGCGCCCCGGCGAGGTCCTCGAACTGGGCCGCGACATTCCCTCGAGCTGGCTGGTGAGCCCCCCCTTCGGCACGGTGATGATCACCGGCTTGTCGTCGACCGTGCCACTTGCCGACGCTGCCGGGACGCCGCCCTTCGAGTTGGCCTCGGCTTACTTGCAGCGCCTGCGCGAAGCGCTGGCGTCCAGCGAAGCTGCCGGCCGGCCGGTCGCGGACTTCGTGTTCCTCGAAACGGTCTCGCGATGAGACCGCGACATCGGCCCCGCGCATGAGCATGATGTACCCGCTGCCCACGTACTACGGCGCCCTGCTGGCGCTGTGCATGGCCGCGCTGCTCGCGCTGTGGTGGTTCATGCTGGGCTCGCGCTACCGGGCACGGCGGCGTCTCCTGCGCCGCCGGATCGCGGCCGGGGCCGCACCATCGGAGACGGCACCGTCCCAGGCCTTCGCCGAGCCCCGCGTCGCGGTCGCATGTGTGCGCGAGCAGTTGCTGTGCTCGCCAGCAATGCGAACGCTGCATCAGCCGCTCTATGACCTGCCCTGGCTCCTGTTCATCGGCGACGAAGACGCCGCCGTTCCGGCGTTGCTGGCCGAGGCGAGCCGCGGGGCCTCCGTGCCGCCACGGCAGGCCGCAGGCGAGGCCGCTGACTTCTGGCGTTGGCACTCGCTGCCGACCCTGGTCGCCATCGAGACCTGTGCTGCCGCCGTGCACGAGCCGGCCACGCCGCATGAGCGCGGTCTCTGGTACCGGGCCCTGCTGGCGCTCGTCGATCATCGCGAGCGCCTGCCGCTCAATGGCATCGTGGTCTGCGTGAACGCCGCCCGCCTGCTGGGCGACGCGCAGCACGTTGCCGCCGATGCGGCACGCCTGCGCCAGCGCATCGACGAGACGGCCGAGCTCCTGCGCCTGCACTTGCCGACCTACCTGCTGGTGACAGGGCTGGAGCGGCTGGCGGGCTACAAGGTGCTGCGCGAGGCTCTGCCGCCCGCAATGTGCGCCGAGGCCGTGGGACACCGCCTGCCGGATAGCTCCGCGGCGGCGTTACGGATCGATGCGCTCCTCGAACCGCTGGCGCTGCGTCTGCATGCCTTGCGCATGGGCTTGCTGCGCGGCGAGACGGAGCCGGCACGCCGCCGGGCGATCCATGCCTTCGTCGAGCAGTTGCGCGCGCTGCAGCCCGGACTGCGCGCATTCGCGCAGCAGCTCTTCGAGTCGCCCCGCGGCAGCCATGCGGGCGCACGCTGGCGTGGCCTGTACCTGGTGGCGGCAGGCGACGGCAACCCCTCTGCCTTCATCTCCGATCTGTTCCAGCGCTTCCTGCCCGCCGACCAACCACTCGCAAGGTAGCCGGCGGCCGGCAAAACCGGGGCGCGACAAGGTGGGCAGCTTCGAAGAGCGCGACGAGATGCGGCGCTGGCCCGCCGCGCTACGGCCCCGGCGGCTCAGGCAGCGGCCGCACGACCTCGTCGTGCTCGCCGCCCCGGTGCAGCCACAGGGCGACGGCCGTGTAGTTGTCGTACCCGGGCCTGGCCCGGGCGCGGATCTCGGTGTCGAGCTGCTCCATCCATCGGCCGGGGCCCGGCGAAGTTCGCAGCGTCTCGCACAGGCATGCGTCGCCCAGCGGCTCCCAGACGCCATCGCTGCACAGCAGCAGTACGTCGTCCACGGCGAGCGCCATGCGCTCCGACACCGTGATTTCCGGCAGCGATTCGAGCGAGCCCAGCGCCGACAGCAGCATGTTGCGCTTCGGATGCAGGCGCGCCGCTTCCTCGTCGATCATTCCGCCCGCCACCATCTGCTGGACCAGGCTGTGGTCGATGGTGCGCACCACCGGAGCGCCGCCGCGGAACAGGTAAGCGCGGCTGTCGCCGCTGTGGGCCCAGACCACCGCGTTCTCGTGCAGGTCGATGGCCGCCAGCACCACCGTCGAGCGCATGGCCGCCAGCGTGCCGCCTTCGGCCTGGCGTGCGACCACGTCGCGATTGGCCTGCTGCAGCAGTCGTCGCAGCGCCTCGCGGTCCAGCCCCGGCGCCGCCGCGAACCCGCTCAGCACGCTGCTGCGCACGATCGACGCGGCCACGTCGCCGCCGCCGTGCCCCCCGGCGCCGTCGGCCACCACACAAGCCAGGAAGCGGCCGTCGTTCCACTGGCCGAACACGTCTTCGTTGTAGCTGCGGCCGCCCTGCCTCGACAAGGTGTCGATCTCGATTTCCAGCATCAGCGCGCCGGCAACCGGCGAATCGCTCTTGATGGTGAACGGGGTGTCTTCGGCCATGACTCTCCTTCTGCTAGGGGGCCAGCGGTTCTTTTCTGCATGACACCACCCAGCCCTCCACGGGCTGGCCGGCCTCCACGCGCAGGTGTGCGCGCTCCAGCCCTTCGACCATCAGGTCGGCGGCTGCGAGCGCTTGGCGCAGGTAGCCCTCGCAGTGGCTGTAGCGGCCGTGCGCGTGGAGCTGGAAGCCGGTGCCCTCCTCGCCGGCCAAGGCCTCGACGGTGAAGAACAGCCAGCCGCCCGGCCGCAGCACCTTCGCCGCGGCCTGGAAACAGCGGTCAAGAGCGCCGAAATAGATCAACACGTCGGCCGAGACGATGAGATCGCAGGAAGCGGGCTCGGCGTCTTCGAGAAAGGCGGTCAGCTCGGCCTTCGTCAGCGTGTCGTACACCTCCCGCAGCCGTGCCTTGTCGAGCATCGGCTGCGACAGGTCGACGCCGGCCAGGTGGCGCGCGTACGGCGCGATCAGCGGGCCGCACAGGCCGGTGCCGCAGCCGGCATCCAGCACGTCGAGAGCGCCTCCAGGCTCGCCCAGGCGCTGCCTCGCGGCTTCGGCCAGCTGCGCCGGCCCTCGGTAGGCCAGCTTCTCCAGCGTTTTGTCGAAGGTACTGGCAAAGGCATTGAAGGTGCGCTCCACATAGGCCTCGGCTGCACGCTCCGGCACAGCCTCGCCCGAGCATCCAGCGAGGTGGTGCAGCGCCGTCGGATCATCGGGGTCCCGCGCCAACCACTCGCGATAGACCTGCGCCGCTGCGTCCAGCCGTCCGAGCCTGCGGTAGATCAGGGCCAGCAAGGGACGCGCCAGCGTGAGCTCCGGGTCCAGTCGCAACGCCTCGTCCAGGCAGCTTCGTGCCTCCTGACTGCGTGACAGGCGCAGCAGCACGCGCCCGAGGTTGGCATGGATTTCGGCCCTGCCGGGGTCGAGTGCGACGGCACGGCGCAGCGTGGACTCCGATTGCGCGAGCCGCCCCCGCTCGGTCAGGAATACGCCAAGATTGTTGTGAATGTCGGCGCGCTCCGGCGCCAGCCGCAGCGCCTCCTCGTAGGCCTCGCCCGCCGCGTCCGGCTGCTCGGCCAGCAGCAGCACGTTGCCGAGGTTGATGTACCAGCCGAACTGCTCCCCGTCGAGGGCGATGGCGGCGCGGATCAGCGCGATCGCCCGCGCGTGGTCGCCGCGCTGGTGCGCCGCCAGCCCCGTGAAATGCAATGCATCGGCATGCTCCGGCACTGCCGCGAGGACGCGCTCGTACGCTTGCTCGGCTTCGTCGAACCTGCCGGCTTCGTGCAGTTTCCGGGCCAGGACCCACTCCAGCGCGGGGTCGAACGGATCTGCTGGCGGTGTAGGTTGGACGATGGCGTGCGAGGGGTTGCTCATCCGCGTCTGCTCCTTGTCATGTGGCGACGGTGAGTGGCTGCCACACCCGATCAGTTCCGCGACGAGGCGAATCTCTTCGCATTCAGAAGCCGCAGGCGAACTGCCCCTCGGCGCGTAGCTGCACCCGCTCGAACGGCCTGCCTTCCATCATCCGGCTTGTCCATCTGGCAGCGCACGCCGGCCCCGGCAGAGCAGAGGCAAAGCGAGCAAAGCACCCGTCACAGCCCCGTCTCCTGCCGCAACCCCGAGTCCGCCCCAAAGCCAAACAGCGCCTCGAACTGCTCGTCCTGCGGCAACCCCTGGCTGGTCATCCCCGGCCCGCGCTCGGCGCCTGGATCGGTGAACCACAGCGAATGCCCGACTTCGGGCAGCGCCAACAGCGGATGCGCCTGCGCAGCGGCGTCGTCCGTGCCCGCCTCGTCCGCATAGCCGGCGAACAGTTCCTGGAGCCGCTCATCGAAACGCAGCGCATCGAAGTCGTGCTCCAGGCCCTCGAGCGCAGCCTGCGCGGCCAGGGCCCACCAGTACTTCGTGCGCGCCAGCACCTCGCCCTGCAGCTCGGTGCGCGACGACACGAGCTCGGCTGCCAGCGTCAAGGGAAAGTGGCGCCCGATGGCGTCGACCGAAGGCATCAGCACGCCGAGCCAGCTGCGCCCATCGATCACGCCTTCGCTCAGCACGAAGCACCACAGCGGCGCCTTGAGGTAGCGCTCGATCCAGTCGGGATGCCGCGCGCGCAGCCGGGCGAGGCCGTGTTGCAGCCAGCGGTCCCAAGGCTCCCGGAAGAGTGCAGGCATGCGGCGTTGCGTCACGTCGCCCATGCCGGGCAGCTTGCCGAACCAGCCCGGAGCAGCAGTGGCCCCTTCGTCCTGAATCATTTGATAGCCCCCACGCTTGTCACTTCGTGCACTGCGATGCCCCTCGAGGGGGCCTTCGCGTCTTCGGGCGACCGGGAGGCGCCGGCGTGGACCATGCATGGGCCGTGGCGATCCGCAACACCCCGATGGCGTGCATGGTCGGCATGGCGTTCGCTTTGCTGCAGGTGCTGGGGCTGCAGCAGCATCCCCTCGCTCCAAACCACTTTAGTTCGCCAGGTCATCCACGCTCCGTTGATGGCGGGCCGTCCCGCCGGGGTAGGAAACATCCAGTTTCCGGCGCGACGGGGTGCGCGGCAAATCTGGCTAACGGCCTAGCCAAGGGCGACGGAATAGTGCGAAGGGGTTAGTCGGGCGCCGCTCAGCGGGCCGCGCCGGCACCGGTGGTGAAGTTGAAGGTCTTCTCGAAAGCTGCGCCATCGTTGGTCCCGGCGACGTTCACCGTGTAGCTGGTGTTCGGCATGAGGGACGCGTCGGGAATGAGCACCGCCTGATGGGACGCCAGCACCGCGTTCGGATCGCTGTCCCTGGTCAGCGCCGGGCGCAATGCGACGGGCGTGCGGCCCGACAGCGTGGTCATCCTGGCCGAGGAGATCGCGAGCGTCTGTCCGCTTCGCACCGCGACCACCACGCCCGGGCCGAGAGGACTGGCCCGCAGGTCGCGGCCCGGGACCGGGTTGGGCGTTTCGTTGGTGATCTCGTAGAAGACACCGGTCGTCCCCTCACAGGGGTAGGTGAGCACCTCGTCTCCTGCGGGTTCCTGGCGGCCTGCCGAGCGCGTGAAGCCCAGGTTGAACTGCTGCACCGTGCGTGGTCCCCGGTTCGCGGTGGTGCCGAGCTGGTCGCTGCCCCGCAGTGCGATGCCGACGTCGCGGTAGCCGCTCAGCATGCCGAGCTGGTGGTATGGCAGCGCGAGCAGCGCCCGCACGCCGAAGACGCCCGTACCTGCGATCGAGCCGGAGTAGAACAGCGTCGAGATCTCTTCGCCGACGCCGCCCGGCACATAGCCCGCGGCCACCACCCGGTCCAGCGGAGTGACACCGGTGAAGCCGGGCGTGCCCGATGCTTCGGTGTGGCTCAGTTGGTTGTTCAGGATCTGCCAGTCCGCATGGGCCTGCGCGGCGGTGTCGAGGCGGGCGTTCTGCGCGAGCAGGCCGAAGCCGCAACGCCCGCGCTCGGCGTTCAGCAGCTGGAGCGCCTGCTGGCCTTCCGAGCCTGCGCCATAGGTGTCCGGCCCGACGGCCGTGACCAAGGTCGCGGATTGCACGCCGTCGCTGGGTGCAGTCGTCGCCGGTGGGCTCACGGGCGGGCTGACGGCGGTTGTGCCGGTGTTGCCAGACGGCGTCGAGGCGAGCATCGGGAGCGCGCCTGCGCCACCTCCACTACCTCCGCCGCCGCACGCCGCGACGGCGGCCAAGGAAAACGCCGCAATCGCACGGCCGAATACGTTGTAAGAAGGGAACCGGAACCGCTTGCAAATCATGGTTACATCACCTCACGCGCGGCTTCTCTGCCCTGTCAGCGCGCGGCCATCGTTCGTGTAAGGGCGGCACCACGGCGCCTTCGAGCGGCACGGTCCGACGTCTTGCACCGGCAAGCCGTCGGGCTCGCAAAATGCGATCTTCAGGCTCAACAGGAGAAAAGCCATGCTTCAGAAATCCCCCATGTATGCCTACATCCCCGCGAAGGACGTCGACCGCGCGCGCCAGTTCTACGAACAGAAACTTGGGTTCGAACCCAAGATGGAGATCGCCGGCGGCGTGGTCTACGACTGCGCCGGCGGCACCAGCTGCTTCCTGTACCCGACGCCCAACGCCGGCACCTCGCGGGCCAGCCAGGCCTTCTGGCAAGTGGCGGACATCGAGAGCGAAGTGGCCGAGCTGAAGAGGCGCGGCGTCGTGCTCGAGGACTACGGGATGCCGGGGCAGGACGCCAATGGGATCGTGAACCAGGGCGGCGCGAAGGCCGCCTGGTTCAAGGATACGGAGGGGAACATCATGGCGGTGATACAGGGGGAGTGAACGGGAACCGCCCTGCAGGCGGATGGTTCGACTCGCCGTGCGCACGGCTTCGAAAGGGCCGGATTGTGCGGCGCACTATCGCAACATTGGCAGCGACGTCAGGAAGAGTGATTGCCGCGACCGCAAGCTCACGGCGCGCCACGCAGCGCTGCCACCTGCTGCGCGTAGCTGCGCTCGATGTGCTCGAGCCTTGCATCGCGCGCCGACTGGCTGACCCATTTCGCGTTGAGCGCGCGTTGCCGGGCTAGCTGATAGTCCAGGGCCGCCGTGGACAGCAGCGCGCTGTTGTCCTGCGCCAGGTAGCCCAGCGGCGCTTGCAGTTGCTTCAGCACCTCGCGCTCGGCATCGCCCCGGAGCCCGCGGGGCCGGCCGTAGCCCACCAGGAAATTCTGCACCTGCTTCTGCAGCGCCGCGGACCGGTCGCGCCGCACCACGAACAGGGCCGGCGGCGTGGGGCCGGATTCCCAGATCACCTGCAGACGCGCCGCCTCGACCGGAAACTGCTGCCTGAAACGCTCGAAGTCGGTGGTGTTGTTGGTCGCCACGTCGGCATCGCCGTTCGCTACTGCCAGCGCCGTCCCCTGGTGGGTGTCGACCAGTTCGCTGCGGAAGCGCTCCATCGCGATTCCGTGAGGAAGGAAGAGCTCCTGCTGCGGAACGATGAAGCCGGAGATCGAGCGGTTGTCGCCGCGGGCAAGACGCCATCGCTCGGGGGAGTCGAGCAGTTCCTTCAGCGTGCGGGGCGGCGCGTCCTTGCGGGCCAGCAGCACGGCCCGATGTGCGGACACCCCTGCGTGGCGCTTGACCTGGGCCACGACGTTCATCCGCTGCTGAGCGACAGCGTCGAGCGCGAGCTTGGCCGACAGCAGGGCGAAGTCCACCTCGCCGCGCCGGATCGCCTGGTCCAGCGATTCGTAGGAGCTCGCGGACAGCACGGTCACGGGCCGGCCGAGCCCGCGGCTCAGGTCGTTCAATAGCGGCGTCCAGCTCTCGCGCGACTCGAGTGCGCCGCCGATCGGCAGCACGCCGAAGCGCAGGGGAGCCGCGGCCTCGGTGCGCGTGCCCTGCGCGAACGAGGCAGCCCCAGGCACTGCGAGCAGCACCACCGCGGCCAGGAAACGCCGCCGGGCCACGGCTTCAGGGTGCGCTGCCGCGCAAGACAGCCAACTGCTCGGCATAGCCACTTTCGATGCGCTGCAGCCGCGCCTGCCGCGCGGCCTCGTTGACCCACTGCGAAGTCATCGCGCTCTGGCGTGCCAGCTGGTAGGCCAGCTTGGCCGCCGGCAGCAGCGAGGTGTTGTCGGCCGGCAGGAAGCCCGCCAGGTCGTGCAGCGACCTGAGCACGACGCGCTCGGCATCGCCGCGCGGGCTCTTGCTGCGCCCGTAGTCGACCAGGAAGTCCTGCACCTTTTTCTGGAACTCGGGGCTGTAGTCGCGCCGCACGACGATCTGCGCATGCGGAATCAGCTCCGATTCCCAGATCACGTGGAGGCGTTCGGCCTCCACCGGGAACTGGATCCTGAACCGCTCGAAGTCGGCGGTGTTGTTGGTGGCAACGTCGGCCTCGCCGTTGGCCACCGCCAGCGCAGTGGCCTGGTGCGTGCCGACGAGCTCGCTCGCGAAGCGCGTCTCCATCACGATGTGGTTGGGCAGGAAGAGCTGCAGTTGCGGCACGATGAAGCCCGAGACCGAGCGGCTCTCGCCGCGCGCCAGCCGCCAGCGCTCGGGCTCGGCCAGCAAGTTCTTGAGCGTGTTGCGCGGTCCGGTCTTGCGCGTGAGCAGCAGGGCGCGGTAGCCCGGCAGGCCATCGTGGCGCGTAACCTGCGCGACCACGTTCATGCGCCGCTGCGAGACGGCATCGAGCGCCATCTTGCCGGAGAGGAAAGCCATGTCGACCTGGTCGCGCTGAATGGCCTGCTCCAGCGCCTCGTAGGAGTTGACGGAGAGCACGCTCACCGGCCGGCCGATGGCACGGCTCAGGTTCGCCAGCAGCGGCTCCCAGTCGTTGCGCGATTCGAAGGCGCCACCCAGCGGCAGGATGCCGAAGCGCAGCGGTGTCGAGTCCGGTGCGGCAGCGGTCTGCACGGGAGCGGCGAAGGGCAGGGCCAGCAAGGCGGTGATGATGCAGCGCCACATCAGCGCAGGCAGGCGCCGTGCCATCATGCGCAAACGCCCGGCGGGGTGCCACGCAGTCAACACGGGAAATGCGCCATGGGCGGCATGAACAGGGGCCTGCATCTTTCTGGGAACTACGTCGGGCTGGGCTGCGCTGGCAACGGGCTGGTCAAAGCTGCTCTCTAGAGAACACAATTAGAAACCAACTTTGGCAGATTCCGTGACATTTTCCGCTGGCCACGTCTCTCGGTCGAAGCCCCGGCGCCACGCCGGCGCCCGACCGCTCCAACGATGAATTGGCCGTTCCGCGCCCTGCGCCTGCTGGTGCGCCTCACGCTGGCGCAACAGCTGGTGCTGCTGGCGCTGCTGCCCGCCACCGTGGCCACGCTGGGCGCCATCGCGGTGCTGACGCGCCAGCACCTCGCGAACGTGACCGAGCTGATGCGCGCCAACGCCCAGACCGTGGCGCTGCAAGTCGCCACTGTCGCGCAGTCGCAGTTGCAGCGCGTGGACCGGCGCGCGCTGCAGCGCACCGCCCAGTCCGGCAGCTACCAGCCACACGTGCAGCAGGTGCAGATCTGGTCGGAAGACGGCGAGATCCTGGCCAACTCCGAGACCCAGGACCGCGAGCGCGGCGAGGGCCTGCAGGTGGTGGCGCCGATCGTGGCCGATGATGGTCGGCACGCCGGCAAGGTGATGGTGGAGATCAGCCTCGACGCGGTGAAGCGCGCCAAGCGCTCGGTCTGGCTCAACGTGGTGCTGGTGTTGGCGGCCAGCCTGGTGGGCGTGGGGCTGGCTGGCTGGTGGGCGGCGCGCCGCATCAGCGCACCGATCCGGGCGCTCGGCGAGGCGGTGGACCGGCTGGGCGCCGGCGAGGAAGTGCAAGTGGCGGTCGAGGGCACGGCCGAGGTGCGGCGGCTGCAGCACGGCTTCAACGAGGCCGCCGCCGCGCTGTCGGAAAGCCGCTCCCTGCTCGAAAGCCGCATTGCCCATGCCACCGCCGAGCTCGCCAGCAAGAACCAGCAACTCGAGGTGGCCAGCCAGGCCAAGACGCGGCTGCTGGCCGCTGCGAGCCACGACCTGCGCCAGCCGCTGCATGCGCTCACGCTGTTCTCCGACGGGTTGGCCAACGGCGAGACCGACCCGGTGCGCCTGCAGCGCATCGGCCACATCCGCGAGTGCGTGGACTCGCTGGACCGCCTGTTCTCGGGCCTTCTCAATCTCTCGCAGCTCGATGCCGGTGTGCTGCAGCCGCAGTGGGCGGATTTCGCACTCGACCAGCTGTTCGACGAGATCAGCCGCAACTTCCGTCCGGTGGCCGAGCAGCAGAACCTGCGGCTGGTGGTACGCAAGACAGAGCTGTGGGTGCGCAGCGACTACGTCATGCTCTCGCGCATTCTCAACAACCTGGTGTCGAACTCCCTGCGCCACACCACGGCGGGCGGCGTGCTGGTCGGCGCTCGGCAGCGCGGGCGCAGCGTGCGCATCGACGTGGTCGACACCGGCGTGGGCATCGCGCAGCACCACCAGTCGCGCGTCTTCGAGGAGTTCTACCAGGTCGAGCCGCAGCCGCGCCAAGGCCGCGATGCCCGGGGCATGGGGCTGGGCCTGGCCACCGTGCAGCGGCTGGCGTCACTGCTCAACACACAGGTCGAGCTGAGTTCGCAGCCGCACAAGGGGACCTGCGTGCGCGTGCTGGTGCGCGGCGCCGATCCCATGCTGCCGGCGGCGGGCACCGCACCGGCGGCCGCGGCGGCCGAAGAGGAGCCGAGCCTGCGCGACGTGCGCGCACTGGTGATCGACGATGAGCGCAGCATCCTCGAAGGGCTTCAGGTGGTGCTCAGCAACTGGGGCGCCGAGGTGATGACCGCGCAGACGCGCAGCGAGGCGCTGGCTTTCGCCGACAGCTGGGAGCGGCCGCCCGACCTGGTGGTCAGCGACCTGCTGCTGCAGGGCGGCGACAACGGCCTGGAAGTGCTCGCCGCGCTGGAGCGCCATCCGCGCGGCATCGGCGCGTCCACCGCACGCCTGCTGGTCACCGGCGAGACCAAGCCCGACCGGCTGCGCGAAGTCGCCAGCGCGGGCGTGGCCGTGCTCTACAAGCCCGTGTCGCCCAAGCTGCTGCGGCAGGCCATCGGCGCGCAGCTGGCGGCGGTGCGCCAGACAACTGCCGCCGAGATACGAAATAAGGCATAGGCCGAGAGGCCGCGAACTTCTGCGCTCGACTGCGCAATGCGCACGCCTGCGGGCCCGACATAAGCCCTCTGCCTTATCGCGCGGAAAGAGCCGGCTCCGTACATTGGCTGCATCACCCACAGCCGGTGCACTTCATGTTCGTGAATCCTTTCTCTTGGCTCCTTCCGGGGCTGCGCGCCATCGCGGCCGCGGCCTGCGCGGCGATGTTCGCCGCCGGCGTGCACGCAGCGGGACTCACGGTACTGCTGGCCGACGATAACGCGGCGCACGCGGAATTCGTGCGCCTGCTGCGCGAGTCGCAGGACGCGAGCAGCCGCTTCGAGCTGGTGCGCCTGCCCGCCGACGGCATGCACGCGGATCGCGTCGCGGCCGGCGGTGAGGACCGCGTGACCGCGGGCGTGCGCACCCGCAGCCTGCGCCCCCGCCCGCCCGTTGACGTGCCGGTCACCATGGCAGTCGGCGTGGCCGCGGCGCGCAACGCGATCGAACGGCCCGGCCAGGACCCGCTGGTGCTCGCCATGCTGAGCCGTCTCGACTACGAGAGGCTGAAGGGCAACCCCGCACTCAAGCGCGGCGACCGCCCCGTCGCAGTGCTGCTGAGCGAGCCGGCGATGGCCGACCAGCTCGTGCTCATCGATGCGGTGCTGCCGCAGAAACGCCGGCTCGGCGTGGTGGCCACGGCCGAATCGGAGCCGATCGTGCGCGAATTGCAGCGCGCCGCCCAGGGGTGGGACCTGCAGATCGAGTACGCGCCGGATGCCAGGTCGCTGGCCTCGGTGCTGCGCACGCTGGTGCTGCGCAGCGATGCGCTGATGGTGCTGCCCGACCTGATCGGCGACAGCCAGCCTGCCACGCTCTCGGTACTGCGTGCCGGCGCCACGGCCGGCTTGCCGGTGTTCGGCACCAGCGACGGCCTGGTGCGTTCCGGCGGGCTCGCGGCTGCGGTATCCACGCCCGGGCAGCTCGCGCAGCAGGCGCGCGCGCTCGGGCAGAAGCTGGCCATCGCCCCTGTCGCTGGCGGCCTGCTCGTGGAAGCGGCGACCCCCTCCACCGTGCGTGTCAATGCGACCGTCGCGCGCGGGCTGGGGCTGCGACTGCCCGCGGAGCGCGAGCTCACGGAGCGGGTCACCGCCACTCGATGATTTCCTCCAGCCCGCCTCTGGCCGTGCCCACCGCGCGCCCCATCGATCCCGCTGCCGACGCAGGGGCGGTGGTCGTGGGAGGCAGCCTCCAGCGCGACCTGTTCCGGCTCGGCGTGGTGCCCTGCGCGGCAGTGGCGCTGGCGCTCACGGCCTGGTTTACCCACAGCCGGCTCGACACCCTGGAAGTCGCCTTCGATGCCGAGGGCCAGGCGGTGGCACGCCAGGTCGCCGCGTTGTCTGACCTGAGCCTTTATGCCGGGGACCTGCCCGCGCTTCAGAACGTGGCGAACGCGGCCCTGCGCGGCGGGCAGGTGACGCGGGTCGAGATCAGCAACAGCGCCGGCATCTACGTGACTGCCGGCTCCAAGGCCGCCTCCATGAGGCAGCTGCGCATGTTCACCGCGCCGGTGACGCTGCGCGAAGCCTCCAAGGCCAGCGCCTTCGCGCCCGAAGGCGCGACCACCGCGGGCGAGAAGCCCATCGGCCTGGTGCAGGCCTTTCGCGATACCACGGCCTACGCGCACGAGCGCACCCGCTCGCTGATGGCGGGCATTGGCATCGCGATGATCGCGCTGATCGCTGCCTGGGCGTGGGTGCGCCATACAGCGAGGGCCGTCGCACAGCCGCTGCGCCGCATCTCGCGCACCGTGGCCGCGCTCGAGGCGGGTCAGTTCGATGCACGCTGCAAGGTGGTCGCGCGCGAGGGCGCCGTGGCGCACGCAGAGGGACAGAAGCGCGGCCGCCGCGCACAGCACGAGCTCGCCAGCCTGGCGTACGACATCAATCGCCTGGCCGAGCGCCTGCAGCGCAACCGGCAACAGAGCGAGGAACAGGTGCGCGAGGCGACTGCCGTCGCGCTGCAGCGCATGGCGGAGGCCGAGCAGGCCGCCCTCTCGCGCGCCCGCTTCCTGGCGGCGGCCAGCCATGACCTGCGGCAGCCTCTGCATGCCATGGGCCTGTTCATCGATGGCCTGCTGCCGACCGCCAGTGCGACGCAGCGCCCCGCCGTATTGCGGCTGCAGGAAGGCGCCGAGTTCATGGGCGTGCTGCTCGACGACCTGCTGGAGATCTCGCGCCTGGATGCGCAGGTGCTCACGCCGGCCATCGGCAACGTCTCCCTGGCGATGTTGTTCGACCAGCTCGGCGCCCAGCACGCCGCGCGCGCCGCCGCGTCGCAAGTGCGGCTGGTGTGGCAGGACCGTGGCCTTGCGGTGCGGTCCGATCCTGCGCTGTTGCTGCGCATTCTTGGCAACCTGGTCGGCAATGCGATCACGCACAGCGGGCTTGAAGGCACCGTGCTGGTGGCGGCGCGGCGCCGCGGTGAACGGGTGCGTATCGAGGTGCGCGACAACGGCGTGGGCATCGCGCCGATCCACCAGGCTCGCATCTTCGAGGAGTTCTACCAGGTCGCGAACACCGAGCGCGACCGGCGCCAGGGCTTTGGCCTCGGGCTCGCCATCTGCGCTCGTGTCGCCGCGCTCCTGGGCACTCGGATCGGGCTGCGCTCGGCGCTGCAGGCCGGCAGCACCTTCTCGCTGGAGCTGCCGGCTGCCGATCCACGCGACGTGCCGCCGCCGGCACCGGAACCAGTGGCCATCTCGCCGCTGGCCGGGCTGCGCTGCCTGGTGGTGGACGATGATCCGGCCATCCTCGACGCCACCCGCACGCTGCTCACGCAATGGGACTGCGAAGTCGAATGCGTGGACAGCGGGAGCGAGGCGATGCGCCGCCTGGCCGACGCTTCGACGCCCATCGACGTGCTGCTGTGCGACCTGCAGTTGTCCGACGCCGAGGACGGCATGGAAGTGATCGAGGCCGCGCGCCGCCTGCAACCCCACGCCTTGGCGGTGCTGGTCTCGGGCGCCACAGGGCCGGAGGCGCTTCAGCGGCTGCGCCGGGGCGGGGTGACGCTCCTGACCAAGCCGGTGGCTCCGGCCAAGCTGCGGGCGTTGCTCTCGACGCGCCGCGCCGGACGCATGACTGCCTGAGCCGGCGGCGGCCGAGCCCGCCGCGCCTCGAGACTCGACCTCGAGTCTCCCGGACGCGGGAACCGGGGCATTACAACGGTTACTTATCGATTCGAGGCTTGGCTGGATGCAATGCCAGGTTCCTGTCGCATTGGCATTCCGTGCGATGAACATAACCCAGAGGATTCGACTTCTTGCACTCCGCATCATCGGCTTTGGGGCACTTCTGTGCCGCCGTCTCGCCAACGCCAAACAGCAATCAGCCACTTCAGACCCGCGAAGAACAATCGCCGACTCCTGGCAGGGTTCCCTTGCCACTGGTCGACTCGTGCTCGCATCCGAAGGCAGAGCAGCCGGCTGGCGAAGCGCAGAAGCCGCAGATCTCCGGCCCTCCCGCTTTGGAACGCATTCCGATGTCGCTCGGCGCGGCAAGACCCTGGGAGCCCCACTTCAAATGCCTTGAAAGCGCCATTGCCATTGGCGTCGTTCCCAATGTCGTCGAGTTCAACTACGTGATCTTTCTTTGTGGAAGCAACAATCGCTTCGACAAGGCAAGGGACGTCGTCGCCCTGATGGACAGACTGGGGGTCAAGCCGAACTAATGCACCATCGGCCTATTGCTCGCGGCGTGCGAAACCCAGGCACGTGCCGACAGGACAGCGGCCATCCTGCACGCCGCAATGACCGATGGCATCTATCAGAAGTCGCTCGGCTACGACCCCGTCAACAACGTCCTGGACTTTCACAACGCGAAGATCCTGGTCGATCCGGACACTCTCGTTTCGGGTGGTGTCAGCGTCGCGGTGGCGAAGGCCGTGTTCGCGCATCACCTCGGCGCCGGGAACATCGGCCCGGGCACCTTGTACGTCGTCGGTTGTCACGGCGAGGACCGCATCAAGCATGCTGTCGCCCAATGCATCGCGGACCAGGGAGGCGTGCCCGTGGAACAGCCCAAGCCATGGGGGACCAACCCCGGTGCGCTCCTTTGGGCTCCAGCACGACCGAACGCGCCAACGGAGCAGACGAGTGCCGTAATGTCGCCTCCGCCGCGGCTGAACCCGGAGGCACGGGAATTCGTTCCACGGTCGACGGGCCCATCGAACCTCGGGGCGCCTCGCGTCGTTTCCTCACTCAATCGAAGCGCCGCCGTGTTCGTCCCTTACGGCGAGCACAAGCCGACATGAAGGAAGCAGACTCCGCGCATCCCTTCCTGGATCTCGTCAACGGCTTCTACCGGCATGCCGGGCATGACGCGCCGGTGTTCGAGTTCGATCCGCGCGTCGCCGTCGCATTTGAGACTTGCGTGGAGGACGTGCAGTTCAGTGTCGGCTACGACCCGCTCAGCGGGCCAACGTGCATTTTCGCGTATTGCGTGTTCGGCGTGGTGCCGCTGGCCACCGACGCAGCAGCGCTGCGTCGCCTGCTGGCGCTCAACATCTCGATGGCGCAGCAGTACAGCGCGACTTACTGCATCGACGACAGCACGCAAGAACTGGCCTGCTACCTGCGCATGACCCTGGACACCGATGCCCAGGCCCTGCACGCGGCACTGGTGCAGATCGCACGGTTGGCGCAACGGTGGCGGCGCGATGGCTTTGAAGCAAAGGCGCAAGACCTTTCGTCGATGCACAAGGCAGGAGAGCCGCCGGCGTGGACGGCCTTCGCCTGAGCATGGAGATGAGCATTCTTTTCAGAAAGGAGTTGGACTTGGAACCAGGAAGCAGCAATCGAACACGCCAGCCCGCGGGCCACCGCCGGGTCGATCTCGACCGCGAAGAAGGGTCCCGCCGATGATCGATCTCATTGCCGACCCCGAGCTCTCCGCCACCGTGCGGAGCTCTCTACAGCGGCTCCATTCGATTTCCAGACGCAGCCCTCCGGAGACCGACAGCCCGCCTTCGCCAGCCGACGCCAGCACGCTGTTTGCACGTGCCGAGCAGCTTTGCACAGGAGAGGACTACCGCTGCGCCCTACCGCTGGCCATGGAGCTCTTCATGGCCCTGCCGCATGAGCCGAGCGCGGCCTTCCTGCTCGCCACTTGCCTGCAGCGGCTGGAACAGCCCGCGCTGGCGGCGCGCCTCTTCCAGATGTGCACTGCGATGGAGGGCGACAAGCCGACGCCAGGGGCATTGTTCCGGGCCGGCGAGTGCCTCGTGGCCATGGGGGAGAAGGATGAAGCGCTGACCGCTTTCGAAGCGGCCGTCGAAATTGCGCGCTCCGACGCGCGCCACTCGGAGATCCAGGCCATGGCGCAGGACAAGGCCAATGCCTTGCGCTCTCTGGAAGTCCCCATTCTTGGAGAAATCAAATGAATCCGACAACGTCTGTAGCAATCCGCACAATCAAGCCCCTGCCCGGGGCGGGAAGCATGGGCGCGAATATTTGCCGGCGCACGACTGTCAACCTGGAGGACAAACCGCAGGGGCCATGGTCGCTCGGCAAAGCGTCGCACGGGGAACAAGTCGCCACGGAAGTCGCAAGGTTGAAGAAGGTGACGCAGCTCGCCAGCCAAACCGGACAGCGATCGATTCCTGGCAAACCGCTGTTCTATCCCCTGATAGTGGAAAAGCGCGGCGAGCTCGCCGTCGCTGGGCACATCTTGGTGGACCCTAACGCTCCGGGTGGCTACCACTGGAGCGAGCCGAGCCGGGCGAAGATCGATTTCGGTTTGGAGCAGCCCATCGAATTGCGCAACAGGGGCATTCTGGTGGGATATGCGGCTCCGGATGTCATCACAGAACCCCTTTTGCAGGATGGGACCGCCCTCGGTACGAGGATCGCCAACCTCGTTGCCCATCCCGTCCTGAAGCTGCTTCCAGGCGGCGGGGCAACGGTTGTCGGATACCTGCCCGACGGTCCGGAGGACCAGTTGATCATCTCCCACGACTGGACATTTCACGGCGACGTCTCCTCGCTCGTCCAACGGCGTGACAAGGTCTGGGTCGTCCGGGCAGACGCCGCGGAATTGGATTCGGAGAGTCTGCCTGAGCTCTCGAAGGAGGACAGCACCGAGTCCGACCCGGACGATGGCGACCTTGCCATCCCAATGAACCCGATCAACCGGCGCCAGCCACCGCTGGGACGCGAGACACCCGAAGGCTATGAAGCCGTCCTCGACGCGAAGGGCAAGATTCTTGCGTATGCGAGAGTCGACGAATACGGCGACTTCATGACCCACGACGGCACGCCGCTCCCCGGGAATCTGCGCGTCGTGCGCAATGACGTCGGGACACTCACCACCGAGAAGTGCTCGTTGCTCCCTGACGACTCCAACGACTCCAACGACGATGTCTCTGAGGTGAGCTTGAGCGAATCCAGCACACGATCCTCGTCGTCGGTGCTCGACCTGAGCACGATTGTTCATGTGGATCTACAAGGGGAAGACAATGCATCCCCTGTGAGCCCAAATTCGAGTCTGATAGAAGAGGTCAAGATAGAAATTTTGCGGACCGTTCAGTTGGCGATCACCTCGCACGACGAGGCCGAAACAAAGCAAAAATGCAACTTGCTGAAGTGGACTGCCGTTGTCTGCATGATCGTGTGTGTTGCCGGCGGGCTGACCGCTGCAACCGCTGTCAAGATGGCAGCGGACGCGAATCTGAAGGAGCAGGAAGACGACTTCATTAGCGCGACGATCAACAAGATCGCCGAGTGCTTGGTAGCGCAGGGCATTGATCCGGCTGCTGCGGCAGCGCACGCCAAGGATTACGTGGTTCAAATCGCAGCCGACTACATCAAAGAGGAAGGCGGGAAATTCGAACTCACCGATCACGGTAGGCGCTTCAACGCGGGGGACGTTGCTGGTGTGACGTGCGGCCGATGCCTTGCATCCGATATCGACTTCAACTACATCGAAGGTAGTGTGATGGCGAAGCGGTTCGAAATGTGGGTGCAAAACATGCAGATCAAGTTCATTAACGCCCTTGACAATGGACGCCGTCCTGCAGGTGTCGCTGCGCTGAGTGTGCCCCATGCCTTGATCGCCACCATGCTGCTGTTTGCGCTGGAGATGGCCGGCCTGTTGGGTTGACCCGCGAATCCGCTGCGCCACCTCCGGCGCGAGGAGGAAAGGCTCCAGGAGTCTGCGCGCAGCTTTCTGAGGCCGCCGGGAAAGGACGGGCTGCCTTGCGACGACGACGACGGCCCTCGGGCTGACCCCCTTCGGAGCGCTGCCGTCGGGCTCCGGATAATCCCCGCCGATGGACCGCCTGAAGCAACTCGAATCCTTCGTCGCGATCGCCGCCCGCGGCAGCCTCACGGCCGCCGCCAAGGCCGAGGGCGTGGCGCCCGCCATCATGGGCCGGCGCCTCGATGCGCTGGAGGAGCGGCTGGGCGTCAAGCTGCTGTTGCGCACCACGCGCCGCATCACGCTCACGCACGAAGGCAGCGCCTTCCTGGAGGACTGCCAGCGGCTGCTGGTCGAGCTCGCCAATGCCGAGGCCAGCGTGAGCGCCGGCGGTGTCAAGGCCAGCGGCCACCTGCGGGTGACGGCGCCCGCGGGCTTCGGCCGGCGCCATGTGGCGCCGCTGGTGCCGCGCTTCCACGCGTTGCATCCGGAAGTCACGATTTCGCTCAACCTCAGCGACCGCGTGATCGACGTGGCCGGCGAGAACTTCGATTGCGCGGTGCGCGTGGGCGACCTGCCCGACTCCTCGCTGGTCAGCCTGCGCCTGGCTGACAACCGCCGCCGCTGCGTCGCCACGCCGGAGTTCATCCGCCGGCACGGGGCGCCGCGGCACCCGAACGAGCTGTCGCGCTACGCGTGCCTGACCCTCTCCAGCGACGCTTCGCAGACGCGCGGCTGGGCCTTTCGCGTGCCGGCCGAGGCGGGCGAGCACGAGGTCGTCTACCTGAAGCCGAGCGGTCCGCTGGACTGCTCCGATGGCCAGGTGCTGCACGACTGGTGCCTGGCCGGCCACGGCATCGCCTGGCGCAGCACCTGGGAGGTCGAGGCCGAGATCGACGCCGGGCTGCTGGTGCCCCTGCTGGACGAGTTCGCCGCGCCGCCCAACGGCATCTACGCCGTCTTTCCCGAGCGCAAGCACCTGCCGCTGCGGGTGCGGCTGTGGCTGGACTTTCTGAAGGCGCAATATGCGCGGCCCGAGTTCTGGGGCGGCACAATCGCTGCGCCCGCGACTTCAATGGAAAGAACCCGATGACCCTCGAAGCGATCCTTGCGTACGTGCATTTCCTGGCCATCCTCACCATGGTGGTCTTCATCGCCAGCGAGGCCGCCCTGTGCCGCGTCGAATGGCTGAACGCGGCGGCGGTCGAGCGCATCGCACGGGTCGACATGGTGTACGGGATCGCGGCCATCGCCGTGCTCCTCAGCGGCGTCGCGCGCACCTGGTGGGGCATGAAGGGCACGGCCTGGTACTGGACCAATCCGCTGCTGCACGTGAAGCTGGGGCTCTTCATCATCGTCGGGGTGCTCTCGATCTTCCCGACGCTCACGTATTTCCGCTGGCGCAAGGCAGTACGCGCCAGCGGCACGCTGCCCGATGCGGCCGAGATCAAGAAGACGCGCAAGCTGGTGATGATCCAGGCCCACCTGATCGCCCTGATCCCGCTCGTGGCCGTGTTCCTGGCGCGCGGATTCGGCGCGCGAGGGTAGCGGCAGTCGCCGACATGAAAAAGCCCCGCCGGACAGGGGCCCGCGAGGCCTCGGTGGTCGAAGCGACGAAACTCAGGCCGCCGGCTTGGACGAGAGGCATTCCTTCATGAAGGCCTTGCGCTCGTCGCCCTTCAGCGTCTTGGCCTTGGCGTCGGCGTTGCAGGTCTTCATTTTGTCCTGCTGCGTCACCGGCTTGGCCGAGAGGCAAGACTTCATGTAGGCCTTTCGCTCGTCTCCCTTCTTGTCGCCGGCCTCCTTGTTGCAAGTAGTCATCTTGCTTTGCTGGGTGGTGGTGGGGGCATTGGCGGTAGGCGAGGTCGGAGTGGGGGCCAGCGCCGGAGCGGTCTTGGCGGCCGGAGCGGCCTTGTCCTGCGCGTGCGCGGCTCCGATGGAAAGACAGGCGGCCATAACCATCAGGGGGAGAAGCTTCTTCATGGTGTGATGTCCTCGGGTGGGTTGTGAAGGCAGCCCCGGCCGGGGGCCGCCCATGCTAACGGGTGCCCCGCACCCGCGGATGACGTCGCCGCACAAGTGCGGGTTTGCCCCCGGTAAAATCCCGCGATGCTATTGGTCAAACAGGCGCTGCTCGCGGCACTCGCGAACACGCTCGAATCCCTTTCCCCCGGCGCCGGCGCCAAGGCGGTCTTCGAATCGCCCAAGGTCGCCGCCCATGGCGACCTCGCCTGCACGGCCGCCATGCAGCTCGCCAAGCCGCTGGGCCGCAAGCCGCGCGAACTCGCCGAGGACATCAGCACTGCGCTGCGCGCCACGCCGGCGTTCCAGCAATGGGTCGATGCCATCGAGATCGCCGGCCCGGGCTTCCTCAACATCCGCCTCAAGACGGCTGCCAAGCAGCAAGTGGTGCACGAGGTGCTCGCCGCGCGCGAAGCGTTCGGCCGGGAGCCCGGCACGGGCGAACGCGTGCTGGTCGAGTTCGTCTCCGCCAATCCCACCGGCCCGCTGCACGTGGGCCACGGCCGCCAGGCGGCGCTGGGCGATGCCATCTGCAACCTGCTCGCCACGCAAGGCGCCCAGGTGTATCGCGAGTTCTACTACAACGATGCCGGCGTGCAGATCCAGACCCTGGCCACCAGCACCCAGCTGCGCGCCAAAGGCTTCAAGCCGGGCGATCCGCAATGGCCCGAGCAGGCCTACAACGGCGAGTACATCGCCGACATCGCCGAGGACTTCAAGGCGAGGAAGACGGTGCGTTCGGACGATCGCGAATACACCGCCAGCGGCGATGTGGAGGACATCGATTCGATCCGCCAGTTCGCGGTGGCCTACCTGCGCCACGAGCAGGACCTGGACCTCAAGGCCTTTCAGGTGCGCTTCGACAACTACTACCTCGAGTCCAGCCTCTACACCAGCGGCCGGGTCGAGGCCACGGTGAAGAAGCTCGTCGAGGCCGGCAAGACCTACGAACAGGACGGCGCGCTCTGGCTGAAGTCGACCGACTACGGCGACGACAAGGATCGCGTGATGCGCAAGGGAGACGGCAGCTACACCTACTTCGTGCCCGACGTCGCGTATCACATCGCCAAGTGGGAGCGCGGCTTCCACAAGGTGGTGAACATCCAGGGCACCGACCACCACGGCACCATCGCACGCGTGCGGGCCGGCCTGCAGGCCGTCGGTACGTTCGACAAGCTGGGCATTCCGCCCGGGTACCCCGACTACGTGCTGCACACCATGGTGCGCGTGATGCGCGGCGGCGAGGAGGTCAAGATCAGCAAGCGCGCCGGCAGCTACGTCACGCTGCGCGACCTGATCGAGTGGACCAGCACCGACGCCGTGCGCTTCTTCCTGCTGAGCCGCAAGCCGGACACCGAGTACACCTTCGACATCGATCTGGCGCTGGCGCAGAACAACGACAACCCGGTCTACTACGTGCAGTACGCCCATGCGCGCATCTGCTCCGTGCTGGCGGCCTGGGGCGGGGACGCGGCGGCACTTGCGCAGGCGGAGCTTTCGCCGCTCGAGAGCCCGGCCGCGCAGTCGCTGCTGCTGATGCTGGCCAAGTACCCCGACATGCTGGCCGCCGCTGCCGAAGACTTCGCGCCGCACGACGTCACCTTCTACCTGCGCGAGCTGGCCGCGGCCTACCACAGCTACTACGATGCCGAGCGCATCCTGGTCGACGAGGAGCCGGTGAAACTGGCCCGCCTGGCGCTGGTCGCCGCCACCGCGCAGGTGCTGCACAATGGCCTCGCGATTCTCGGCGTGAGCGCGCCGCGCAAGATGTGATTGCTACTCTCACCATGACTCAAAGACGACAACGCGGCAACATCGTCATCGGCCTGATCATCGGGCTGGTGCTGGGCCTCGGCGTGGCACTGGGCATCGCGGTCTACGTGACCAAGGTGCCCATTCCCTTCATGACCAAGACCCAGCGCGGCGGCCCCGAACAGGACGAGGCCGAGGCGCGCAAGAACCGTGACTGGAACCCCAACGCCCCGCTGGCCGGCAAGGCCGGCGCCGTGCGTGCGCCGGAGCCTCCGGCCACGCCCGCGGCACCCGCGGCACCGCCGCCTTCTGCCGCTGCCCCCGCTGCGCCGCAGCCTGCCCCCGTCCCCGTGGTGGTGCCGCCCACCGCTCAGCAGCAGCAGCAGCAACAACAACAGCGCGCTGCGCGGCCGCCGGTGCCGGCCGAATCCAATGCACTGCCACCATCGAGCGACCCCATCGGCGATCTCGCGCGCGCCCGTTCCGGCGCAGGCGCCACCACGGCCGCCGCCCCGCCCAGCAGCAGCGATCCCTTCATGTACTTCGTGCAGGCCGGCGCCTTCCGCACCCCCGAGGACGCCGAGACGCAACGCGCCAGGCTCTCGCTGATGGGCGTGGAGGCACGCGTCACCGAGCGCGAGCAGGCCGGCCGCACCGTCTACCGGGTGCGCGCGGGGCCTTTCAACAAGAAGGAAGATGCCGACCGGCTCAAGGACAGGCTCGACGGCGGCGGCCTCGAATCCGCCCTGGTGCGCGTGCAGCGCTGAGCCTTTGTCTTTTCACACCTGCGTAGTCCCGGGGAACTCCGGCGCCATCGCGGGCTCTGTCAGCCGCACAGGAGAACCTTTACACATGAAACGCCGTGACTTTTCGCTGGCCGCCACCTCGCTGGGGCTGCTTCCTCTGATCTCCCCCGCGCACGGGCAGGCGCTGGCGCCCAAGGCGGGCACCGACTACGCGGTGCTCGACAAGCGCGTGCCGGTCGATGCACCGGCCGGCAAGGTCGAGGTGATCGAGTTCTTCTGGTACAACTGCCCGCACTGCAACGCGTTCGAGCCCGCGCTCGAGAGCTGGATCAAGAAGCTGCCGCCGCACGTGGCCTTCAAGCGCGTGCCGGTCGCCTTCCAGGCCAGCTTCCAGCCGCAGCAGAAGCTCTACTACGCGCTCGAGGCGATGGGCAAAGTCGACGAATACCAGCTCAAGGTGTTCAACGCCATCCACCAGCAACGCCAGAACCTTTCAGGTGAGCAGCAGATCATCGACTGGGCCGCCGCCAACGGCCTGGACAAGGGCAAGTTCACCGAGCAGTACAAGTCCTTCAGCGTGGCTAGCAAGATCCAGCGCGCCAAGCAGTTGCAGGACGCCTACCAGGTGGCAGGCGTGCCCTCGATCGGCGTTGCGGGCCGCTGGTATGTGGATGGCGATCTCGCAAAGAGCATGGAGCGCGCCCTGCAGGTCACCGACTACCTGGTCGGCGAAGCGCGCAAGAGCGCCTGAGTCGGCTCCGTTCCCGCAGGAAGCCCGCCTTGGCGGGCTTTTTCATCGCGGCTGCCCCAATGAAAACGCCCTGCGAGGCCTGCGGCCAGCTCAGCAAGAGAAGCATGGCGGAGCCGTCATCATCCGGGTGCCCCGAAGTCCGATCCGCGAGGCCGCATACAATTCTCAGCAAGTTTCGTGCCTTTATGACTTTGTTTGCATTTCCCTCCAGCCCCATCCACCTTTGTCGTGCTTTCGTTTTCGCCTCGATGCTGGCCGGGCTTGTCCCGCTGGCGCAGGCCGAGAAGGCCGACCGCACCAAGCCAATGAACATCGAGGCCGATGCGATGCGCTATGACGACCTCAAGCAGACCAGCGTCTTCACCGGCAACGTGGTGGTGACCAAGGGCACGATCATCATCCGCGGAACCCGCATCGACGTGCGGCAGGATCCGGAGGGCTACCAATACGGCGTGGTCACCGCGGCGCCCGGCAAGCTGGCCTACTACAAGCAGAAGCGCGACGCCGGCACCGACGAGTGGATCGAGGGCGAGTCGGAGGTGATCGAGTACGACAGCCGCGCCGACAACGTGAAGTTCATCCGCCGCGCCGTGATGCGCCGGCTTTACGGCGCCACCGTGAACGACGAGAGCAGCGGGCCGCTGATCGTCTACGACCAGAGCAACGACACCTTCACCGTCAACGGCTCCTCGCTGCCGCCCAACGCCGGCGTCGCGGCGCAGGGCGGGCGCGTCCGGGCCATCCTCACGCCCAAACCGGCGGCCTCCGCCCCCGGTGCCGGCAGCCGGCCGGCCACGGCGCCTGCCGCCGCACCAGCAAGCGGCAGCGGACTGCGCTCGACCACCACGCTCGGCGGGGAAGAACGCAAGTGAGGGCAGACCCAGAGATGGCCGTCCACCGCGCCGGCGACGCAACGGGCAGCCGCCTCGAGGCGCGCGGCCTGCAGAAGACCTACGGCAGCCGCAAGGTGGTCAAGGACGTTTCGCTGGGCGTCGACAAGGGCGAGGTGGTCGGCCTGCTGGGCCCCAATGGCGCCGGCAAGACCACCTCCTTCTACATGATCGTCGGCCTGGTACGGGCCGACGCGGGCGAGATCAGCATCGACGGCGTGCCCATCGCGCACATGCCGATCCACCGCCGCTCCCGCATGGGCCTGAGCTACCTGCCGCAAGAGGCCTCGATCTTCCGCAAGCTGACGGTCGAGGAGAACGTGCGCGCGGTGCTCGAACTGCAACGCGAGCCGAACGGCGACGGCCGGCCGCTGCCGCTGTCGAAGCAGCGCATCGAGGAGCGCCTGAGCGAGCTGCTGCACGACCTGCGCGTGGACCACCTGCGCGATTCCCCCGCGCTGGCGCTTTCGGGCGGCGAGCGCCGCCGCGTCGAGATCGCGCGCGCGCTGGCCACGCAGCCACGCTTCATCCTGCTGGACGAGCCCTTTGCAGGCATCGACCCGATCGCGGTCATCGAGATCCAGCGGATCATCAACTTCCTCAAGGAGCGCGGCATCGGCGTGCTCATCACCGACCACAACGTGCGCGAGACGCTGGGCATCTGCGACCACGCCTTCATCATCAGCGACGGGCATGTGCTGGCACAAGGTACGCCTTCGGAGATCGTCGACAACGCCGAGGTGCGGCGCGTCTACCTCGGCGAGCATTTCCGGATGTAGGGGCTCGCCATCCAATGAAGCAAGGGCTCTCGCTGCGTGTCTCGCAGCACCTGGCGCTCACGCCGCAGCTGCAGCAGTCGATCCGCCTGCTGCAGCTGTCCACGCTCGAGCTGAGCCAGGAGGTCGAGCAGATGCTCGACGAGAACCCTTTCCTGGAGCGAACCGCCGATGAAGCCCCGCGCGAGGAGTTCGGGCTGGAATCCGCCGACACACCGGTGCGCGAGGATGACCGCCAAGCCGAGGGGGAGAGCGAGTTCATCGCGGGTCCGGCCCCGGCTCCGATCGACAGTGCTCCGACCTCGGCAGCCGACAGCGAGACCGCCGCCACTGCCGAAAGCGCGGAGGGCGAGCCCGACTGGGAAGGCGACGGCACGGTCGACCTGGTGCCGGACGACAGCGAATGGGGCGGCGACGCGCCCGCGCGCAACAGCGGCACGGCCGACGGCGAGCGTCCCGATGCGACCGAGCTCGCCAGCAGCCAGGAGTCGCTGCAGTCCTTCCTGCACCGCCAGGCGCTGGCCTTGCGCCTGGAGGAGAACGACCGCGCCGCGCTGCGCTTCCTGATCGAATCGCTCAACGACGATGGCTACCTCGAGGACTCGCTGCCGTCTTTGGCCTCGGGCTTGGCCGGCGACGACAACGACCAGTTCGACGAACTGGTGCACCACTTCCAGGTCGCGCTCGGCCTGCTGCAGAGCCTGGAGCCGGTCGGCGTCGGTGCGCGCAGCCTGGCAGAGTGTCTCGCGCTCCAGCTGCGCGCGCAGCAGGAAGAAGACGACACCGAGGAAGACAGGCAGGTGCGCCGGACGGCGATTGCGGTCTGCAAGCAGCCGATGGAGCTGCTCGCCAAGCGCGACTTCAAGCGCCTTGCCACGCTCACCCGCAGCAACGAAGAGGAAGTGCGCGCCGCCCTGCAGCTGATCGCACGGCTGGAGCCGAAGCCGGGGCGCCGCTTCGCCAATGTCGAGCGCAACATCGTCATCCCCGACGTGATCGTCACGCGCATCGGCCACGGCACCAGCGCCAAGTTCCGCGTCATGCTCAACCCCGAGGTGATGCCGCGGTTGCGCGTGCACGACATCTACGCCGGCGCGCTGAAGGCGCACAAGGGCGAAGGCAGCCAGGCGCTCTCGCAACGGCTGCAGGAGGCGCGCTGGTTCATCAAGAACATCCAGCAGCGCTTCGACACCATCCTGCGCGTGTCCAACGCGATCGTCGAGCGGCAGAAGAACTACTTCGTCCACGGCGAGCTCGCCATGCGCCCGCTGGTGCTGCGCGAGATCGCCGACGAGCTGGGCCTGCACGAATCCACCATCAGCCGCGTGACGACCGCCAAGTACATGTCCACGCCTTATGGCACGGTCGAGCTCAAGTACTTCTTCGGTTCGGCGCTGGGCACCGAGACCGGCGGAAATGCCTCCAGCACCGCGGTGCGCGCGCTGATCAAGCAGTTCGTGAGCGCCGAGGACGTGAAAAAGCCGCTATCGGACAGCCAGGTCTCCGAGATGCTCAAGGAGCAGGGCATCGAGTGTGCGCGCCGCACCGTGGCCAAGTACCGCGAGGCGCTGCGCATCGCGCCGGCCAACCTGCGCAAGGCCTTGTAGCGATGCGCGTGCACCCGAGCTGCCTGCTGCAGTGGGTGCGCCTGGGCCTGGCGTTGGCGGCGGTGCTCTTCCTGGCCAGCGGCTGCGCCATGCTGCCCGCCGAGTTCGAGCGCACGCCCTCGAGGGCGGTGCCGCTGTCCCCCGAAACCGCGCTCGGCCGCATTGCAAAGAGCTCACAACCCGACCCTGACCTGAGCGGCTTCCGCCTGATGCCTGGCGGCGATTTCGCGCTCGACACCCGGCTCGAGCTCGCGCGCCGGGCCCAGCGCACGCTGGACGTGCAGTACTACCAGATCCACAACGACGAGACCGGCCGCTACCTGCTGCGCACGCTGCGCGATGCCGCCCAGCGCGGCGTTCGCGTGCGCCTGCTGATGGACGACCTGTACACCTCGGGCGAAGACGAACTGCTGCTGAGCCTGGCCGCCACGCCCAACCTCGAGCTTCGCCTGTTCAATCCTTTTCCCGCGGGGCGGGGCAGCATGCTCCGCCGCTTCTCGGCCTCGCTGCTCGACTTCGGGCGCGTCAACCGGCGAATGCACAACAAGCTCTTCATCGCCGACGGCGCGATGGCGGTGGCCGGCGGGCGGAACATCGGCAACGAGTACTTCACGCAGACCGCCGGCGCCAACTTCATCGACCTCGACACCTTCGTCGCCGGCGCGCTGATCCCGCGGCTGGCCAGCCTCTTCGACCAGTACTGGAACAGCGAGTACGTGCGCCCCCTCGAGACCGTGGTGGCCGCCTCCCTGGCGCGCGAGGAACGCCAGCGCCGCTTCGAAGCGCTGAGCAGCCCGCAGAGCACGCCGCCCCCGCGCCCGCCCGCACCCAACGACGTGCTGGGCTACAGCCCGATCGCGGAGGACATCAAGGCCGGCAAGCTGGACCTGATCTGGACCCGCGCCGAGGCCTACGCCGATTCGCCCGAACGCGTGATCGGCAAGCAGGTGACCTACGGCGGCATCCCGCTGCTGGACGTCGACAGCGTGCGCTACAACGTGATCGAGCAGATTCGCCGCGGCCGCTCCGACGTGACCATCGTCTCGCCCTACCTGATCCCCGGCAAGGGCGGGCTGGAGGCGATGCGCGAGGTACGCGGGCGCGGCATGAAGATCAGCGTGGTCACCAACTCCCTGGCCGCCACCGACGAGCCGGTGGTGCACACCGGGTACCGGCGTTACCGCGAAGACATGCTCAGGCTCGGCGTCGAGATCTACGAGCTCAGCTCGCAGCGCACCCGGCGCAGCGTGCGCCTGGGGCTATTCGGCACGCAGATCGGGCGCCTGCATGCGAAGTCGGCGGTGATCGACGGGCGCACGCTCTTCGTCGGGTCGATGAACTTCGACCCGCGCTCCGACGTCGTCAATACAGAGATCGGGCTGATCATCTTCAGCCGTGAAATGGCGCAACAGGTGCTCAAGCTGATCGAGGTGCTCAAGCAGCAGGGCGCCTACCAGGTGCGCTTCGCGCCCGGCACCGAACGCATCGAATGGGTCAGCGAGGAGGCCGGCGTCGAGCAGGTGCTGACCAGCGAGCCCGACTCCACCCTCTGGGATCGCGTGATGCTGGAGATACTGGCGCCGCTGGCGCCCGAGAGCTTGCTGTAGCCGGCGGTCGTCGCTCGTGGCCACGGCGCCGGCTGAAGCTCTTCGCTCGGCCGGAACTCGCGCTCAGCCCGGCCCGCCGGTGATGTTCACCGCCTCCACCTGCACCAGCAGCCGCACCTTGTCCTCGAATCCGAACGGAATGCCCCAGGTGATGCCCCAGTTGCTGCGCTCCACCGTCGTCTCGAAGTCGCCGCCGCAGACCTGGCGCTTGATGAGCGGGCTCAGGTAGCAACCGAAGCGGTTGGCCTTGAGCTTGACCGGCCGGGTCTGGCCCATCATGGTGAGCGAGCCGTCCACCTCGGCCACCTTGTCGCCGCTGAAGTCGATCCTGTCGGCCACGAAGCGGGCGACCGGGAACTCGGCGACATTGAAGAAATCCTTGCTCAGTACATGCCGATTGAGCAGATCGACGCCGGTGTTGATGGAGCCGATGTCCATCGTGATGTCGATCTTGCCGCCCTTGCCCGTGGCGTCGATCCTGATCGTGCCGTCCTTGGTACTGAAGCGGCCGCGGTTGGTGGTGGTGCCGTAGTGGCCCATCTCGTACATCACGAAAGTGTGCGTGGGGTCGACCACATAGCTCGCGCCCTTGACCGGTCCACCGGCCGGCTGCGCGGCCATTTCCGGCGCAGTCTGCGCAGCGGCGAGGGCAACGCCGGCCAGCAGCGCGGCGGCGCAAAGGGACTTGGTCAGCTTCATGGCGGGCTTGGGCATGGCGGTGATTGCGTGCATGGCGAGGAGTCAGAGGGGACGCAGGCCTGTGAGGACCAGCTTGAAGCGCACCTGCACTTCGTCGCCGATCATCGCGGTGTCGGCCCATTCGCCTTCGCCGACCTTGAAGGCGAGGCGCTGGATTGCAAAGCTTCCGGCGGCGGTCGAGCGGTCCGCGGATTGGGTGATCGTCACGGGCACCGTGAGTTCCTGGGTATGGCCCTTGATCGTCAAGCGTCCGGCGATCTCGAAGCGGCCGCCACCGAGGCTCTTGATCGCGCTGGACTGGAAGCTGGCTTTAGGGAAGCGCGCGGTGTCGAACCAGGGCGCCTTGGGCAGTTCGGCATCGCTCTGCGGCACGCCGAGCGTGGCGCTCGCCATGTCGATCTGCAGCGCCACGGTGCCGCCCTCGGGCTGCTTCGGATCGAAGGCGATCTGGGCATCGAACTTCTGGAACTGGCCCTCGACCGGCACGCCCATCTGCTTGCTGACGAAACCGATCCGGCTGGAGGCCGGTACGAGCTGCGCCACGGGCTCGGCGCCAGCCATCGTCGTGGCCGAAGCGAATGTCAGCGCGGCCACGCACAGGGCGCGCCACGCGGGGTCGAGAAGGCTCATCTTGCGTGTCCCTGGTGCGAAAACGGCCACATGCGATCCATCAAGCCGTCGTGGTCGATGAAGTGGTGCTTGAGTGCCGCCATCGCATGCAGCAGCACCACGGCCCCCAACGCGAAGGCGCAGCCGTGGTGCAGCGGTTTCAGCACGGCCTCGGCGAACGCCTTGTCCACCGCCACGAGGTCCGGCAGCGGCACCAGGCCCAGCCAGACGACGGGAAAGCCGAGCGCCGAGCTGTAGGCCCAGCCAGACAGCGGCACCGCGAAGAGCAGCAGGTAGAGCAGCAGGTGCGTGCCGCGGTGCGCCACCAATTGCCAGCCCGGCATCGCACTCGTGATGCAGGTCGGCAATGGCGGCGGCTGATGCGACAGCCGCCACAGCAGCCGCAGCGCCATCAGTCCCAGGATGGTGATGCCGGCCCACTTGTGCCAGTTGAAGAGCTTGAGCCGCAGCGGCGAGAAGGGCAGCCCGCTCATGTAAAGGCCGACGCTGAAAGAGGTGACGATCATCAGCGCGAGCAGCCAGTGCAGCGCCATGGCGACCGCCCCGTAGCGCCTTGCGGCAACGCGGTGGGTGGCTGCGGGCTCCGGATTCAGCGGCTCGACGTGCATGGGCGGAGCATAAGGCCACCGCTGCACGCCAGCCCCGCCGGCGGGAGGGAGTCGAGCTAGCCGAGGCTCCAGCGCGCGATCAGCAGCAGCCCAGGTCCCAGCACCAGCAGCAGCATGAAGGGCACGACCGCCCAGGGCGCGTCTTGCCGCTTTGTGTTTTCCAGTGTCTTCATGGCAATCTTCCCTCGATGGCAGACGCTCAGAAGGTGGCAACCGCTTCGTCCGGCACCGGTTCGGCGTTGTGCAGCACCTCGCTTGCAGCCGGGACCGCGAAGGCCCTGACGTCCGTTTCCATCGGCGCGGCAACCGCGGAGGCGGAAGCTTGGCTTGCCCTCACCTCCCAACGGCCAAGCAGGATCATTGCCGCAAGCAGCGCAACGGCCAGCGTCGCGGAAAACAGCAGTTGCGGCATGCGGCGCCGCAGGCGGGCAGGCCGATTGACGAAGACCGTGTGCGGATGCGGTTGCATGGCGGTTCCTTCCTTGCCTCATCGAAATGCGCGACGTGCGCATGGATGGACTCTAGAAAAGAAGGGCGCCGCCGAAAATTCCGCATTCGCGGCGGGCATCCCGCATTCGCGGGAGTCGGCTCAGGCTGCCGCTGCCATGGAAGCCGCCATCGGGAGGCGCAGCACGACGCAGCAGCCGCCCGTGCCCGCCGGGCGAAGCGCGAGCGTGCCGCCCAGCCGCTCGGCGCGCGAGCGCATGTTGAGCAGCCCACGGCCGCCCTGCCGGCCAGGCTCGGCATCCAGCCCGCAGCCGTTGTCTTCGATCTCCATCTCCAGCATCTCGCCCGCGCACCGCAGCCGCACCTGCACCCACGTGGCGCGCGCGTGCTTGAGCACGTTGGTCAGCGCCTCCTGGGCCACGCGCAGCAGTTGCAGCGCGGCGTGCGGCGAGACCGTCGCGCTGCCGTCGGGCAGGTCGACGTCCCAGCCGGAGCGCACGCCGGCCGCGAGCAGCTGCGGCTCCCAGCGGAACCGGAAGTCGCCCAGGGCCGCCCCCAGGTCGTGCTCGCCGGAGGCCAAGGCGTCCAGCGCCAGCCGCATGTCGGCGATGCAGGCGCGCAGCGCGCCAGCGATCTCGCCCTCGTCCATGTCGCCGCGTTCGACTCGCGACAGCGAGGTGAAGAGCTGCGAGCCCAGGCCGTCGTGCAGGTCCCGCATGATCAGTTGGCGCTCCTCGGCGGCGGCATGCTCGCGCTCCAGCGCGGCCAGGCGCGCGTAGTTGTCGGCCAGGGCGCGCTCGCGATCGGCCACCCGCGTCTCCAGTGTGCGGTTGAGTTCCTCCAGCGAATGAAGAGTGCGCAGGAAACGCGCCGTCAGCAGCGCCCCCATGGCCAGCAGCAGGGTGTTGGAGCCGTAGTGAAGCAGGTGGATGCGGTGGCCGGTCCATTCCGGAAAAAAGCGCCCGAGCAGGCCCGGGTCCCAGGTCAGCAGGTAGTCGTGGATCCCCACCAGCACTGCGAAGGCCATCACGGCTGAGAGCGCGGCGGCGGTCAGCGTACCGCGTCGCCGCGCATACACGAAGGCGACTGCGATGATCAAGAGTCCCACGCCCACCATGCCGCCCTGCCACCAACGCGCGATGGCCTGCTCCGCCGCGAAACCGCCCAGCGCAAACCAAAGCGGCCCCACCAGCCCGTAGCCGACCAGCGCCCGGTCCAGCCACACTCTGCGCATGCCCGCGTAGTGAAGCGTGAACACCGCCATGACGATCACGAACCCACCCGTGGCGCATTGGTAGAGGACGCGCCACCACTGCCACGCAGCAATCGGCAAGGTGTCGATCAGGAACGTCATGGTTCGCACGGCCCAAAGTACCGCGGCCAACCCGAACAGCCCGTAGAGCGACTCTTCCGGGCGACGCCACCAGATGAAGGCGACGAAGCCGGCCACCAGCAGCGAGACCAGCACGGTGAGCTCGGGCACCGTGCGAACCCAGAAGAGGCGCCGGTTGTGCAGCGGCTGGATTTCGTCCTGCGGCCCGATGCTGATTTGCGGGAACCGCAGCGGATAGTCCCTGGAAGGCGTGGCGCGGATGGCGAGCTCGTTGTAGCCAGGGCGCAGCAACGACGCGGGCAGCAGCGCCGCCTGCGGCCGGTAGGTGCGCGCATGGACCGTTTCGCTGCGCTCCGCCACGCTGCCGATGAGGCTGCCGTTGAGCCAGATCTCGCCGCCGTCGTAGAAGTACGGCACGTAGACGGCCCATTGAACCTGGCGCGCGGGGTCGTCCGGGTAGTCGAAGCCGAGGCGGTACCAGGCGGGCGCGCGCGCCAGCGCCGGGCGCGAATAGCCGGCGTCATCGGGCAAGGTCACCGGCTGCCAGGCGGCGCCTGGCGGCGGCGGCGTCCGCTCCACCGCAGGGGCCGAGAGCACGGCGACGTTGCGCGGCGACTGGAGCGCCGCCGCAGAGCCGCCCGCGATGCCGACCAGGACCAGCAGCAGCAGCGCCAACCCCGCCGCCCGCGCGCAGGGATGGCGCGTGCCGCGCATCACAGAAGCCCCATCTGGCTCGCTTCGTACACCGCCTCGCCGCGCGAATGCACGGCCAGCTTGCGGTAGATCTTCTTCACATGGGCCACCACCGTGTGCGGCGAGATCCCGGTCAGCTCGCCGATGGTCTCGAAGCTCAGGCCCTTGGCAGCCAGCCGCAGGATCTCGGTCTCGCGCTCCGTGAGCGGCGAAGGCGGCGCCTCCCTGGGCGCTGGCTGCGCGGGCGGCGTCGGCGCAGCACTGATGCGAAAGCGCGCCAGGACGCGCCGTGCGATGCTCGGGCTGATGGGCGAGCCGCCGGCGCGCAGCTCGTGGATGCTGGCCGCGATGTGCCCGGCGCCCGCATCCTTCAACAGGTAGCCGGTGGCGCCGGCCTCGATCGAGGCCACCACGTGCTGGTCGTCGCCGAACATGGTGACCACCAGCACGTCGCACTGCGGATGCCGGCGCGCCGCGTGGCGGATCACTTCCACGCCGTCGATGTCGGGCAGCCCCAGGTCGACCAGCATCACGTCGGGCGGCTGGGCATCCAGCATCGCGATCGCCGCGCGCCCGGTGCCCACCACGCCGGCGAGGGCGAGGCCCGGGTCGGCGAGCACCGCCTCCGAGAAGCGGCGCATGAACTCGGGTGTGTCTTCGACGATCAGCACGCTGGTGGTCATGGCAGCCCCTGTTGCGATGCGGCAATGCGACCGGGGGATTTTCCCACCGCGCCCGCGCCCGGCCATAGCGCAAACGCGGTACGGGACGCATGGGATACTGGCCGGCGATTCCCCCGACATGAACGACCTTTCCCTTTTCCTGCCCTGCGCCGCCGGCGTGGAGGACTTCCTGGCCCAGGAGGTGCACGCGCTGACCGGCCGCGCCGGCGATGAGCTCCTGGTCCTGCGCGGCGGCGTGCGCGTGCGCGCCGACTGGCGCGAAGCCCTGAAGCTCAACCTGCACTGCCGCCTCGCCCAACGCGTGCTGATCGAGCTGGCCCACGCGCCCTATCGGGACGAGCACGATCTCTACGACATCGCAGGCGGCGTGGCCTGGGAGCTCTGGTTCACGCCGAAGAACACTTTCAAGATCGAGACCACGGCCCAGCACAGTCCGCTCAAGAGCCTCAACTTCGCGACCTTGCGCATCAAGGACGCCATCGCCGACCGCTTCCGCGCCAAGGCCAACGGCGTGCGCCCCAGCATCGAGACCCAGTGGCCCGACGCGCGCGTCTTCGCGCACCTGGACGCGGAGCACTGCACGCTTTACATCGATAGTTCCGGCGAGCCGCTCTTCAAGCGCGGCTGGCGCCAGGACAAGGGCGACGCGCCGCTGAAGGAGACGCTGGCTGCGGCCATGCTGGCCGCCAGCGGCTGGTGGAACCCCGAGCGCGGCGAGGTCTCGCAGGTACCGCTGTACGACCCGTGCTGCGGCAGCGGCACCATCGCCATCGAGGCCGCGCAGCTGGCGTTGGGCATTGCGCCAGGGGCCCAGCGGCGCTTCGGCTTCGAGAAGCTGCTGCCCTTCCAGGCGCATGTGTGGCAGGGTCTCAAGGCCGAGGCACAGGCCGCGGTGAAGGAGGCGCTGCCGCTGCCCATCTTCGGCTCCGACGTGTCGCACCGCATGGTCGACTTCGCCGAACGCAATGCCGAGCGCGCGGGCGTGGCCGGTGCCGTGCAGCTGCGCGGCGGCGACGCACTGCAGCGCATGCCGCCGGCCGAGTCCGGCGTGATCGTGCTCAACCCGCCCTATGGCGAGCGCATCGAGGTCGCCGGCGTGGCGCGCGAGGGCCGCGGCAACCGCGGAAGCCGTGAAGAGGCCCAGACCGAGGACGGCGGCGAGTTCTTCGTGCAGCTCGCCAGTCACTGGAAGAAACACTACGCCGGCTGGACCGCCTGGGTGCTCACGCCCGACCTGCAGTTGCCCAAGCGCATGCGGCTCAAGGAGTCGCGCCGGGTGCCGATGTGGAACGGGCCGATCGAGTGCCGGCTGTTCCGCTTCGACATGGTCGCGGGCTCCGCGCGCAGCAGGACGGTTGCATAAAGCACACAGAGCGCAAGGAGAACGCGCCCCCCGGTTGACCCTGCCATGTTGCCTTGCAACAATCTCGCATCTTCATTTCGGAGCCTCGTGCGTGGACAGTGCCAGTCGAATCAGCGATGTGACGCGAACCCCGTCGTTTGCGGCATCTTCGGCACCCCAGTAGCGCAGCTCCCATGCGCTGCACGCCGAATCCGCCGCAGCGCAAAGCCTGTTACCCGCAGGCGCTTCTTCTTTCCCAGGTCCGCCTCGCCTCGCTGATGCATGCAGCCGTTGGTGCGCAGCCGCGCACTGCATGGCCGCAGTTGCCTGGATCGTCTTCCCGCGGGCTCTTCACTGCGAAGGAGCCTTGTCATGTGCCCACGGACGAACGCCAATCCGCCCGCTCACACGAGTGATCGGGTGACTTCATCGCCTGGCCCGGCCGAAAAGGAAAGCCCGCTGGACCAAGCCCAGTCGCTGGACCGGACCGGCCTGTGGCCCTGCCGGCGCATCCGCAACTTCCTGCTTGCGCAGCAACCCGCGCGCGCGCAGCGCTGAAGGTGCCGAGGGCGCAGTGAACGGAGCAACGGCCTCAGAGATCGATACGGTATCGCCACTCGGGCGTGCCGCCCAGCTCAGGCATCTTGATGAACTTCTCGACGAGGACGCCGCCGTTGGTGCAGATCACCCGCTGCGATGCCAGGTTCTCGGGACTGGTGGTGATCTCGACATAGCCCAACCCTTCGGCGCGGGCGTCGCGCAGTATCGACCCGAGCGCTCGAGTGGCGTGGCCCCGGCCACTCTTCCATGGCACCACGGCGTACCCGATGTGGCCCAGGCAGTACGCAGGCAAGGCGTTGCTGCCGCGCTGCCAGCGCAAGGAAATGCTGCCGCAGAACTCGCCGTCCCAGATCCAGCGCCGATAGCCGGGCAATCGGGGCACGACGGTACCGTCCGGCAGCGCGACCGGCAGCCCGGTGGCTTCGCGGTCGACCATCCCTGCGAGAAAGCGCGCGGGGTCGGCCCTGATCCGCGCCAGCTCCTCGAATCCCGCTGCGGGCACCAGGTTGTTGGGCGACCAGCCGCGCTCGAGCGCCGCAACATAGCTGGAAAGATATTTGCGCGCGGGCCAGACCAGTTCGCTGGCCGCGCAGTCATCGGGATGAGGCATGTTGTGAGTACTTCGCTTGCGCCGACCTCGACGCCGTCGCAGCGCAGCATGCCACGGCCTCAGCTCTGGATGTAGTTGCGCAGCTGCTCGATGGTCTCTTCGTGGTCCGCAATGATGTCGTCCATCAGGTCGCGGATGGAGATCATGCCGGCCACCCGGTCACCGTCCACCACCGGCAGGTGGCGGATGCGCTTCTGGCTCATCAGTGCCATGCACTCGCGCGTGCGGGTGGAAGGCGTCACCGTCAGCACATCGGGCGTCATCAGCTCGGCCACCAGCACCTCCTTTGAATTGCGCCCCTGCAGCGCGACCTTGCGCGTGTAGTCGCGCTCGGAGATCACGCCGACCAGCTTGTCGTGCGTCATGACCATCAGCGCGCCGACCTCGTGCCGGGCCAGTGCCTCCAGCGCGTCGAACATGGTGGCGCCCGGTTCGATGCGCCAGACGGCCGAGTTGCGGCGCTTGAGCAGTTCGGAGACGGGTTTCATGGGGTCGCAGCTCCCGAAGAGGGTTGGATCACCGCAGCCCATGCAAGGGCCGCGCCAGCGCCCATCGTAGACGCTGCGCGCGACATCCGGGATGCAATGCACGGCGCGCGAGCGGGGGCATCGGCACGAATGTCGCGGCCGACGGTCTAGCCGGTTCGAGGGATGGACACCCGCCGGTGCACGCAGCACCATGCGTCGCGCGGCGGACACCCATCGCCGCCCGAGGAGCTGCGATGCACATCCTGATGAGCAAGGGAAGCGCCGGAGAAGACGTCGATCGGCTGCGCTCTGCGCTCGCCAAGGCCCTTGGCGAGGACGCGAAGCTGTTCCCCTCGCTACAAGCCTCCGGCACGCCGATCGACGAAGACTTCGATGCCGCGATCCGCCGCTGGCAGGCCGGCGTCGGCCTGATCGGCGACGGTGTGGTCGGCCCACGCTGCCAGCTGCTGCTGGACCTGCTCGCGATCGACACCAGCAAGTTCGAGCTCACGCTCAACGTCGGCCACGTGAGCCGGCTGTTTCCCGCCACCAAGCCGGCCAACATCGCGCGCTACCTGCCCTACATCGAGGCCGCGCTCGGCGTGGCGGAGCTGACGGACCGCGCGATGATCCTGTGCGCCCTGGGCACGATCCGCGCCGAAACCGAGGGCTTCGTGCCTATCGCGGAGGGGCAGTCCAAGTTCAACACGCCGCCGGGCGGCGCGCCCTTCAGCCTGTACGACACGCGCGCCGCGCTGGGCAACAGCCGGCCCGGCGACGGCGAGCGCTACCGCGGCCGCGGCTTCGTGCAGCTGACCGGGAAGGACAACTACACCCGCTACGGCCAGCGCATCGGCGTTCCGCTCGACGCCGTGCCGGACCGCGCCAACGCCCCGGAGGTCGCGGCGGTGCTGCTCGCGCTCTACCTCTCGGACAAGGCGAGCAAGGCCCGCCAGGCGATCAGCAGCGGCGACTTCGCGCAGGCGCGCCGGCTGGTCAACGGCGGCGCGCATGGCCTGGACCGCTTCAAGGACGTGTTCGAGCGCGCTGCTGTGGTGTGGCCCGCACCGCGTGTCGGTGTGGGCGCCGCCCGTCGCGCAGCCGCCGCTTCCGGCGGTGAGGCAGCGGCTTCGCGCCGCTCCACGGTCTCCCGCACCCGCAGGGACGCAGCCGACCTGCGCGACCGGCTGTTTATGCCGAGCGCGATCAGCCTGCCCGACGACTTTCCGCCAGCCGAGGAGGTGCGCCAGTACCTGCCGGCCTACGCGCGAGCCGGCCTGATCCTGGACCAGGGCCGCGAAGGCGCCTGTACCGGCTTCGGCCTCAGCTGCGTCATCAACTACCTGCGCTGGGTCAAGTCGGGCCTGCCGCGGAAGATGGAATCCGTGAGCCCGCGGATGCTCTACACCCTGGCGCGCCGGCACGACGAGTACGAAGGCGAGAACTACGAGGGCTCGAGCTGCCGCGGGGCGCTCAAGGGTTGGTTCAATCACGGCGTCTGCCTGGAAACGGACTGGCCGTACCTGCCCGAGAAGGCAAACCCCGCCAAGTACGGCTTCGCGACGCGGGCAGCGCAGAACACGGTGGGCATCTACTACCGCATCGACACCGGCTCCATCACCGACGTGCAGGCCGCCATCGCGCAGCACCGCGCGGTGTTCGTGTCCGCCTTCACTCACGCCGGGTGGGACGCCGTCCCGACCGCGGCCGCGCCCAAGCGACATGCCGATCTGCCGCTCATTGCCTTCGACGGCCGCCGCTCCGAGACGGGCGGCCACGCCTTCGCACTGATCGGCTTCAATGCGCAGGGCTTCATCGTGCAGAACTCCTGGGGCAAGGGTTGGGGCGCGGGCGGCTTCGCGGTACTGGGCTACCTCGACTGGCTGGCCCACGCCATGGACGCCTGGGTGGTCTCGCTGGGCGTGCCCGGTGTGATTGCCGGCCAACTGGCCGCCGGCGGCAGCGGCGCCGCGGGCCTGACCAGCGCCGACCGCAGCAAGTGGTGGGACACCGGCATGGCCTACAGGCACAGCGTGGTGCTTGGCAACGACGGCCGCGTGAGCCGCTACCTCACCGAGGACGAGCCGCCGCGCAAGCTGCAGCAGCAGGCGTGCGTCCTGCCCGACGACTGGTTCCGCAAGCAGGCGGCGGCGCGCAAGCGGCTGGTGCTCTACGTGCACGGCGGCCTCAACGATGAGGACGAGGCGATCAAGCGCGCCAGCGCCATGGGCCGCTACTTCACCGGCAACGGCTGCTACCCCCTGTTCCTGGTCTGGAAGACGGGCTTTCTGGAATCGGTGACCGACGTGATCGCCGACGCTTTCAGGCGCGAGCCGGCCCGCGCCGGTTTCGGCGAATGGTTCAGCGAGCAGACCGATTTGTTGATCGAGAAGACCGTCGGCCGCCCGGCGGCGCGCCCGCTGTGGAGCGAGATGAAGGAAAACGCCGGCCTGGCCTTTGCCGAGCGGCGCGGCGGCGACCTGCTGCTGGACGCGATGCAGGCCCTCTGCGCAAACTGGGGCGAGCAATTCGAGCTGCACCTGATCGGCCATTCGGCGGGATCGATCGCCATCGGCCACCTGCTCGCTGCGCTGGCGGCTCGCAAGCGCGCCGGCCGCGATGGCGGCTTGAGCGGGCGCGTGGCCTCGATCAACCTTCATGCACCGGCCTGCTCGGTCTCCTTTGCGAACCGTCACTACGGCGGCGACGCGGCCGTGATGGAGCGCCTGCACATGGAGGTGCTCACCGACGAGATCGAGCGTCGGGACACCGTGGGGCCGATTTACCGCAAGTCGCTGCTGTACCTCGTCTCCAACGCGTTGGAGGCCGACCTGCACACGCCGATCCTCGGCCTGGACCGCGTCAACGACGAAGGCGACTCGGGCTGGGACGGCTCCTCCGACACCGGCGAGGCACTGGCGCTGTGGCGCCAAGCCGCCAAGGCCTCCAAGCTGGAGGCCCGCACCCATCGCATCGAGGGGCCGCGCATCGAGGTGGCGCTCGGTGCCGACGGACAGCCGCTGCTGCAGGCGGCGACGCATGGCGGGTTCGACAACGACATCGGGCTGATGACGCGGACGCTGGAGCGCATTACCGGCGGCGAGCTGGCGCTGCCGGTAGAGGATCTGCGGGGGTTTTAAGTGGCGGCGGGCGGGGGGAGAAGAGTTGATGCGGCATGGCGCGATACCGCCCCCGACGAGGAACGGTTCGATCTTCATGGCCAAACTCCGTTGTAATTGAGCACTGCTTTGAAATCGTCCGCAAAGTGCGTCGCACCTGTCCTGAGGCCGGATCAAGCAACCAGCATCCCGTGTGCGGGCGAAATTACTGTTGACCTGCGCTGTCCGATTTGCAGCAGTATCTGAAACTTTGAGAGACTTGGTGAGCCTTCTTCTCTCTTAAGACATATCCAAGCGGTCGAACTCTCTCGCAAAAGCTTCAAGGCACTCACCGACGTTCAAGTGATATTTTCAGAGAGCCGTAGCCGCTGCCAGTTGAAGAAATACCGTATCGGCAAGAACATCGTCGCATTGCTAAAACGGCACGCCTCGTAGCTCCGCAACCAGCGCGAGATACATGGCGATCGAAAAACATCGATGTGCGCGATATCAATACGTGCGCTGGCAATACGTGCGCTGGCAATGCAGCGATTTTTTTATTCACCGGCGAACCTCTCTTTTTTTGGTGTCGCGGACTGTAGTCGAGGCGAGAGCAAACCAAAACTGGTTTTATATCGCGCGAATCGTGCGACTCTCCTTTCGGTACATGTCCTGCGGCATCTCCCCGATCGTGAACAGCCGCTAGCATCGCCGCCCATGCGCATCGTCATCGACACCAACATCGCCCTCGACCTGCTGGTCTTCGACGATCCGAGTTGCGCGGCGCTGCTCGCCGCGCTTCAAGCCGGGGAACTGCAATGGATTGCCACCCCTGCGATGCGCGACGAGCTGGCGCGCGTGCTCAGCTATCGGCTGGTCGCCGAGCGCCTGGCGCGCAAAGGCCGCGACGCCGAGCACGTACTCGCTGCTTTCGATCGGCACGTGCAGCCGATGCAAGAGGTGCCACCCCGCGCGCTGTGTTTGTGCAGCGACCCCGACGACCAGATCTTCGTCGACCTCGCGGTGGCGCAGCGCGCGCGGTTGCTGAGCAAGGACCGCGCGCTGCTCGAGATGCGCAAGCAGCTTGCGGCGCTTGGCGTCGAGGTCGCCACGCAGTGACGCCATGCGCTCGCCGCAACGCATACCCGAGCCGGACCGCGACGGACCCGCATCAAGATTGGGTGAATGCGCCCTGAGCCGGCGCGCCAGCCTCGCGACTAGCGCGTCGCCGGCGGCGGGTCGGCGCAATACCAGCGCCACAGCAGGCGCGCCACCGCACGCGAGCGCTGCGTGTCCCGTCCCCATCGCCGCCCCGCCGGCAGGTGCCGCAGCCAGCGCATGCGCCGCGCCGCCAGGGCCAGGCGCCCGCGCACTTCGTCGCTGGCCTCGGCAAGCGCCGCATGCCAATGGGTGCCGGCGGCTCCCGACGAGGCGGCGCGCACCAGCATGGCGGTGGAGTGCAGGTAGCTGAGCCAATCACGCACCTGGCACTCGGCCAACGGCAGGGTCTCGCCGGGGTCGTCCTCGAAATCGATGTAGCCGATCGCGCCATCGGGGCACAGCACGAGGTTGCGGTCGAAAGCCTGGCTCAGGTAGGTACCGTGCGAGTGAACGTTGGCGATGGCGTCCAGGCCCTCGCGCCACACCGTCAGCAGGGCGCTCGGGCCGACGGCCGCGGCGTGGTCGAGTCGCTCCTGCAGCACCACCGGCGGCCGGCCGCTTTCGCCGAGATCGGAGATCAGCAGGCCATCGGGCTGCTGCGCCAGCACCGCCGGCACGCGCAGGCCGGCAGCGCCCAGGGCGCGCAGACGGCGGGCCTCGGTGGCGATGGCGGCTTCTCCGCCCGGATTGGGCACCGGCGTCAGCACATCCAGTCGCAGCAGCCCTGCCACCATCGCCATCACGTGGTAGCCCAGCTTGCCGTGGGGAGGGCCTGCCTTCTTGAGCCAGACGCGCTCGCTGCCGAGCCGGTGGCTGGCCACCGCCTTGTGCTGGTGCGGCAGCGTGGCGCGCAGGAATTCCGCGTAGTCGCCCGGCTCGAGTGGGGGCTGGTGGGTCTCCAGAGGCGCTGGCGCCGATGCCAGGCTCTTGCGCGTTTGTACGCGCGTAGCGCGTTTCACGGAGTTCATGAGGCCAGGGCTGCCTGTGCGGGTCCGAGGGCCGAGGACGGGGCTGGTGAAATGACGGGTCTCCGGGAGCTTGCTGCATCATAGAGGGCTGCCGCACCTGCCATGACCACGACGCCCCCGCCCTCCCCCGATCAGCCGCCCCTCGGTCCCGAAGACTTCGACGCGCTCGACCAGGCGCTTGACGCCATGCGCGAGCACGACGAGGAAATCCCGCAGTGGGAGTTCTGCGAGGGCTTCATGGCCGCCCTGGTGTGCATGCGCCGGCCGGTCGAGGGCGCGGAGTACTGGCCGGTGCTGCTCGGCGAGAGCTTCGTGCCGGCCCGGCAGATGGAGTTCGTGTGGCGCTGGAAGCGGCGCTGGCTTGAAATGGAAGAGGGCCTGGATGCCGAGGTGCAGTCGCTCGACGACGAGCGCGCCTGGCAGCCCGAGGTGCTCGACACGCGCGGCGCCGTCGCGGCGTTGCCGGAGGAAGAGCGTGGCGAAATTCCCGAGGAAGACATTCCCTCCTTCGCGCAGGTCTGGGCGCTGGGCTTCATGTACGCAGTCGAGAACTGGCCTGAGGAATGGACGCCGCCGCGCGACAAGGAGGCGGCTGCCATCCTGGACGAGGCGCTGGACGCCATCGTCGCCCTGACGGAGGACGACCGCGGCAAGCCCACGCTCTCGATGTACAGCGAGGAGGGTCCGCCCAGCGTGAGCCAGCAGCGGGTGGACGACTTCGGCGACGCCATCTGGGCGGTGTACGACCTGCGCCGGCTCTGGCGCAGCCAGGGGCCGCGGGTGGAGACCCTGCGCAAGGAAGCCACGCCGGGCCGCAACGACCCGTGCCCCTGCGGAAGCGGAAGGAAATACAAGAAGTGCCATGGCGCCTGAGGTGAGCCCGACGCTGCCGGCCCGCAGCGCATGGGCCATGGTGCTGACACTGTGCACGGCCTTCGCGCTCAGCCAGGCCTACCGCACGGTGGGCGCGATCATGGCCGGGCCCTTGCAGGCCGAGTTCAATCTGTCGGCGCAGGACCTGGGCCTGTTTTCCGGGGCTTTCCACTTTGCCTTCGGCGCCATGCAGCTCTTCATGGGCATTGGCATCGACCTGCACGGCGTGCGGCGCACGGTGCTCGTGGCCTTTCCACTGGCGATCGCAGGAGGACTGTTGTCCGCGATGGCGGCCAGCTTCCCGCTGCTGATCGCCGGGCAGGTGCTGATCGGCGTCGGCTGCGCGCCGGCCTTCCTGGTGTGCACCGTGTTCATTGCACGGCACTTCCCCGCGGCACGGTTCGCCTCGGTCTCGGGGCTGGTCCTGGGCATCGGCGGATTAGGCATGCTGCTGACCGGCACGCCCCTCGCGTGGTTGGTGGAGACCCGTTCGTGGCGCATGGGCTTCGCAGTCCTGACGGCCGCTTCGGCGCTGGCCTGGCTCAGCATCCTGTCGTGGGTGCGCGAGCCGGCGCGCGACGAGGCGCAGCCGAAGGAATCGCTGCTTGCCGCGCTTCGCCGCTTCGGCGCGCTGTTCGCGATGCCGCACACGCTGGGCATCCTGCTGCTGGGCTCCGTGTCCTATGCGGCCTTCATCTCGCTGCGCGGGCTGTGGCTGGGGCCGCTGCTGGTGGAGCGCCACGGCTACTCGCTGGTGCAGAGCGGCAACGTGGCACTGGTCATGTCGGTCGTCTCGCTGTTCGGGCCGCCGTTGTTCGGCCGGCTGGACCGCGACGGGCCGGTGCGCCGGCGGCGCATCGTGGCCTGCTGCGCGGCCTACGCCGCGCTGTTCGCCGCAATCGGCATCTTCCACGCGGCCTGGATCGATATCGCGTGCGCCATCGTGATCGGGCTGCTCTCGGGCTTCATCGTGTGGGAGTACGCCGACGTGAGGGTCGCCTACCCGGCTGCGCTCACCGGCCGCGCGATGGCGGTGTTCACCATGGCAATGTTCCTGGGGGTCGCGATGATGCAGTGGCTCACCGGCCTGGCAGCCTCGCTGGCGCAATCGCGGGGCATCGAACCCTACAGCGCCGTGCTGGGGACCATCTCCGCGCTGCTGGTGGCGGGCTGCGCGGCCTTCGCATGGCTGCCGGCGCCGCCGGGCGCGGTGGCCGGCAAGCCCTAGTCGCCGCTGCGGTTGGCTAGATGTGGAAGGCGCGCTGCGTTTCCGGCCGCACCAGGTCCACATACTCGCGGTGCTTGCGGATATAGCCAGCGATGAACTGACACGCCGGGATGACGGCCACGCCCTGCGCCCGCGCCTCGTCGAGGACATGCCGCGCGAGCGCCGAGCCCACGCCCTGCCCCTCGTAGGCGGGGAGCACCTCGGTGTGGGTGAACATCACCGCGTTCGAGAGCAGGTTGTATTCGCAGTAGCCCGCGAGCTGGCCTTCGATGGCGGCTTCGTAGCGGTGGGATTCGGGGTGGTTTGTAATGGTGATCGTCATGGTGTGCGCGCCATGTAGGCGGCGAGGTTCTTGGCGGCGCCGGCGCGGACCTTGTTCTTCAGCATCGGCGTCCAGCCCAGCAAAAGTCCGGGCGGCCCGAGTGCCTGGCGAGACCAGGCCCAGAAGTCGAAGCGGTCGCGCTGGGTTGCGATCAGGCCCCCGGGCGTGAAGCCGAACTCGGAGTCGATCGCGTTGTCGACGATGCGGCCGGTGCTGCTGAATCGGTAGTGCGCATCCCAGTGGGCACGGCCGGTGGCACCATCGGCCTGGACGTCGCGCCACTTGAGTTTCCATACATCGGCGCCCTTGGCGCGCGTGGCCTCGCACAGCATCTTCCACATCGCGCCGACTTCACGGCCGCTCTTCAGCGAGAAGGCCTCGTCGTCGAGGCGCGCATCCGGCGCGTAGCAGGACGCCATGGAGTCGCCGTCGAGCCTGGCAAAGGCCTCGTAAAGGCGCTGGATCGTGGCTTCGTTGGGCATGGGCGGGGATCGTAGCCGAGCTAGGCGCTGCGCAACAGCGCAAGCAGCGTCGCGAGGGCGTGGTGCACCGTGGCTGTACGCACGCGGGCCCGATCACCGTCGAAGCGCCGGCGCTCGGTGTGCACGCGGCCCGCGACCGCCCAGCCGAACCAGACGGTGCCCACCGGCTTCTCCGCGCTGCCGCCTGTCGGGCCGGCCACGCCCGTCACGGCCACAGCGACCTGCGCTACCGACCGCGCCACCGCGCCCGCAGCCATGGCGCGCACGACCGGCTCGCTGACAGCGCCCTCGGCCGAGATGAGCGCCGCGTCGACACCCAGCAGTTCGGTCTTGGCGGCATTCGAGTAGGTGACGAAGCCGCGTTCAAACCAGTTGCTGGACCCGGGCAGATCGGTGCAGGCGCCCGCGATCAGCCCACCGGTGCAGCTCTCGGCCGTCGCCAACATCCAGCCGTGGTGCTGCAGCAGTTCGGCCAGTTGGAGCACCAGCGCGTGCGTGTCGAATTCGGGTGCAGGAGAAGCATGGTTCATGGTCATCACCAGCTGCGAAAGAGGGCGATCACCAGCAGCGTGCAGAAGGCCGCCACCAGATCGTCGAACAGGATGCCGAAGCCCGCCGCCTTCCACGACATGGTGGCCGGCGTGGCCTGGCGCTGCTTGAAGAGCTGGTCGGCCCAGGCCACCGGGCCGGGCTTGGCAGCATCGAAAAGGCGGAACAAGGCGAAAGCCACCAGCTGAGCCAGCAGGCCGGCCGGCAGCACGAGCCATAGCACGAGCCAGAAGCCGACAACCTCGTCCCAGACGATGGCGCCGGGGTCGGCGATGGCCATGTGGCGCGCAGTCACGGTGCAGGCCCACCAGCCGAGGGGCAGCGCGGCGAGGATGATCCACCCGAGAGCGCCCGCCGGAAGCCAACGTTGCATCAGCATGAAGGCGGCCCAGGCCCACAGCGTGCCCACGGTGCCGGGCGCGCGCGGGGCGAGGCCGGCCCCGAAGCCCAGCGCGACCATGTGCGCAGGGTGGACGAGCATGAATCGCAGCGTGGGGCGCCGCAGCGGCAGGATCGGCAGTGCGCCGGAGGCAGGAGCGGATGGCATGGCACGACAGTGTCGCCCAAGATGCGCATCGGCACCCTTTCGACGTTACGGACCTTCGGGAAGAGAGATCCGTGCCTGCCGGCCTATCGCACTCACTTGGGCCCGGTGGTGTAGCACTTGGCAAACTCGACCGGATTTGAAAAGACCTCGACATTGACGTCGTATTCAAACACGCTGCCGCCCAGGGCGACGGTGCCGTCGCTCAACGCATCAACGACGGATCTCAGCTTGAGTGGCGCACTCCCAGTTGCAACACCCGGGACGATGGCGACGTATTGGCCATTGCTGTTGTCGCGAGGCAGTGTGACACCGTTCAACGTCACGTATGCATTGCCATAGTTGTTATCGCTTTCAGAGAAACCGAAATTAATCTGTTCACTCATTGAAGGGCACAGTTTCAAGGTAACGATGTTGTCTTTGAAGAAATAGTCGTCCCTGTACAGGGGGTTGCCCTGGACCGTCGCCAATTGGCGCCCGGGTTGCGTCGCCGTCATCGGCGTCAAGGTCACCGACACGGTCTTGCTGACAGCAGCCAAGTTCGCCGTCGCCCCGAGTGAGAAGGTCAAGGACGTCGTACCGGCTTTCACTGGATTCAGGACAACGCTGGGGCGGGGATAGTTGTCAGTGTCCCAGGATGCAGATCCAAAGTCTGGATTGCTCAGCGTGATCGTCGGTGTTCTTGCTTCCCCAGAGATCTCGTCATAGGTTTCGGCACCGACCGGGATGACCAGTTTATATGTGTAGGGCTGCGTCAAATCCGAGAGGGAAATTGACGACTTCCGCTTTTCGACAATCAAGTTGCCTGAGACCGTCCCGCCCTCGTAGTTGGCGCTGGGCACCTGCGTTGCCGTAATGACAGCAGTCCCGGCTGCGAATGCGGTGAGTGTCCGTCCGTCGCTTCCGAGGAACGCAACAGCCTCCTTCGAAGTCGACATCATGTTGGAAATTGCGTATTTGATGGCGCCGGTACTCTTTGTTCTGGCCTGGAGCAGGGCAGTTGATCCGAAAGCCTCGAGCGTCACTGTGGGCATCGCCAGATTCGACTGAGCCTTTTTAACCGTCAAGAGGATGTTTGCCCCCACCAATTGAGGTCCGGTCGGGTCAGCGATGTTTGCAGTGATCTGGGATGTGCCGGCGCCCACGATCGTCACCTTGCTGCCGGAAATCGTCGCGACTTCGGAATTGCTGCTGTAGAAGACGAGCGGTAGGCTGATGCCGGCCGGGCCGTTAAGCTTGAACGCAGGGTCTCCAAAGGTCCTGAGCACAGGCCCCCAAGGCACGCCCGGATCAGTATTCGATATTCCGGAGATGGGAGCCAGATTGATGCTGGAGGGTGGCGTGGTGGTGCTGCCCGAGGTGAATGAGGTACTGCTCCCGATGCCGCTGATGGGACTCAGGGCGACGGCCTGCAGACTGCCTCCCGACTTATCCGCAACGGAGGCGTCCGCGAAGCCGCCTGTTGCGTCTCCGGAACCGCCGCCGCCGCACGCTGCCAGCATCACGCTCAAGAGCAAAGCCGCGGCGATGCTGCTTGGTTTGCTTGCCTTGAAACGGCGCCTGATAGCGCCAGGAAAAACCTGCATGTCAGAACCCCTTTGAAGATGATTCGACCAGCAAGCGCAGAGAACCAACCTCTACGACAACCACCCAACAGGCGACTCTGGTCAAGAGCCGGAATTCTATTTTTTGCAATTCATATGAATCTGATGAATAAATTCACAGCGGATGCAACTGCAGAGAAAACGCTCGGTCGCCTGGCTGTGGATCAGCAGGACCACGAGTAGTGGCGACTCAGAAGGCCGTGCCTGCTCAGGAAACCCAAGATGCTGCCGCTGGGGGCCGGCGCTTGCGGCCGGTTGCTACTCGGGTTGCTTCACCTCGCCGGCCTTGGCGAAGCTTCGGGTGAAAGCTGAAGCCTGGGCTTCAGGCGGGCTGGAAATGCTGCTGAATCCGCTGCGCCACTCGCTTGGGGTGGCGGCGTAGCGCGTCGACTGGACAGGAGCCGACGAAAAGCCCGTCCATGTTGAGTTCGACGGTCGGGAAATAGGGGCCCAGCGATGCGCCAGCGTCGTACAGGCAGAACGCCAGCGAGTCGAAGGTGCCGCTATCGCCTGCGGCCCCCGCGCCGGCGACGAAGGCGCTGATGCGATAGGTAAAGGCGTGCGAACCGACACGTTGGATTTCGACCAGGGGCTTCATTCGACGGCAGACAAAGAGACAGGGGCGTGGATTTGTTGGGCTCGATGGTCGCTGCCGAGCGCAATTACGTAAATAGTCCAATTGGACCGGCCGCACGGCAAGGGGACTTGGGCAGAATGGCCGGACGCGCCCTCGCCTCTAGCCGCTCCCGTCTTTCTCCCGTCTTTCTCCCGTCTTTCATGCTGCCGCCCCGCATTCTTCTCGTCGACGACCATGCCCTCTTCCGCAGCGGGCTGCGCATGGTGCTGACTGCCGGCATCGCGGACCTGAAGGTAGCCGAGGCCGCATCGCTCGAGGAGGCCCTGCGGACCTCCATGCAGGACCCGGCCCTGGTGCTGCTGGACATCCAATTGAATGGCCTCAACGGACTGGAAGGCATCGCGCTGGTCCGGCGCAAGTGGCCGCAGGCGCTGGTAGTGATCTTGTCCTCTGAAGTCTCGCCGCAAAAGGTCCGGCTCGCGATGGAGCGCGGCGCGGCTGCCTTCGTCTCCAAGGCCGAACCGGCCGACAAGATCCTGGCGGTGATCGGCCAGTTGCGCCAAGGCCTGCCGGTTGCGGCCGATGAGCTGGAGCCCGGCGAGGGGGGTGCGGACTCGCAGCCATTGCTGACGCCGCGCCAGAGCGAGGTGCTCGACCTGATGTGCCAGGGCTTGTCCAACAAGCTGATCGGCCGGCGGCTCAACCTGTCCGAGAACACCGTGCGCGGCCATGTGCAGGCGGTGCTCGCGGCGCTGCAGGTCTCGAGCCGCTCCGAGGCCGGTTTCGCTGCGCGGCAGCGCGGCCTCGTGGCCTGATGATCGACAAGCCACGCCTGCCAGAGGAGCGCATGCTGGTGGAGCAGCTGCGGCTGCAGCTCGGCAACATCAGTGCCTCGGTCGTTCCGACCATCCTGCTGGCCCTGCTGCTGGTCTGGGTGCTCTCCAACGACTCCAACAGCCTGGCGATGCGGGCCTGGGCCGGCGCCATCATCCTGCTCAAGCTCTATCTCGCGTGGGATGCACGGCGCCTGCTCGCGTCCGAGATCAGCCCCGCGAGCGCGCGCCGGCTGCTGGCGCGCAAGATGGTGCTCAACGCCGTCGACGGCGTGGCGTGGGGCTCGCTGGCGTGGGCCGCCCTGGGCACCACCACCATGGCAGGCAACGTGCTGGTGGTGGCGGTGCTGGCGGGCGTGGCGGGCAGCTCCATGTCGTCTTTGGCGCCCATACTGCCGGCCTTCGTCGTCTTCGGCACCGCCGAGCTGATCGTGCTTGGAGCCAAGCTGTGGTCCATGGACGACCCCGCCTACGATGCCTTGGGCGTCGCCGCGATCATCTACACCGTGGCCCTGCTCGGGCAGGCGCGCAACGGCTCGCGCGCCGCGCGCCGGGCGATCGGTCTGCGCTTCGAGAACCTGGGGCTGATCGAGCGCCTGCGCATCGAAACCGAACACGCGCAGGCCGCGCACCGGGCTGCGGAAGAGGCGAACCTTGCCAAATCCCGGTTCCTGGCGGCAGCCAGCCATGACCTGCGGCAGCCGATCCATGCGCAGGGCCTGTTCCTCGAGGTGCTGTCACGCACCAAGCTTTCGGCCGACCAGTACGACGCGCTGGCCAACGCGCGCGCTACCTGGCAAGCCTCGGCCGAGATGCTCGACACCCTGCTGGACTTCTCGCGCATCGAGGCTGGCGTGGTCGAACCGCAAGCGCAGGTCTTCCCGCTGCAGCCGCTGCTCAACAAGATCGAGAACGAGCTGGCGCCGCAGGCCGATGCGAAGGGCATCGTTTACCGCTCGCGCGAGACGCATGCCGCCGTGCGCTCCGATCCGGCGCTGGTGGCGTTGATCCTGCGCAACCTGGTGTCGAACGCGATCCGCTATACCGAGCAGGGCGGGGTGCTGGTCGCCTGCCGCGCGCGCGGCGATCAGGTGTTGCTCGAAGTCTGGGACACCGGCATCGGCATCGAGCCCGCGCAGCACCAGGCGATCTTTCGCGAGTTCCACCAGCTTGGCAACGCCGAGCGCGACCGCCGCAAGGGCCTCGGCCTGGGCCTGGCCATTGCGCAGGGGCTGGCGCGGGCCCTGGGGCAGGAGCTCTCGCTCGCGTCGGTGCCAGGGCGCGGCAGCGTGTTCCGGCTCACGCTGGCCGCAGCGCGCGCCGGGGTGCTCGCCGAGGTCGGCGAACCGCTGCCGCCGCGACCCCGTGTTTTCGACCTGCGCGTGCTGGTGATCGACGACGACGAGTCGGTGCGCACCGGCATGCGCCAGCTGCTCGCCGCCTGGGGCTGTGTCTGCGACGTGGCCGACTCCATCGAAGAGGCCCAGGCGCTGGCGCGCGCGCACCGGCCGGGGCTGGTCATCAGCGACTACCGGCTGCGCGAGCTGCGCACCGGCGCCGAGGCCATCGCGGCCTTGCGTGCGGAGTTCGGCGCCAACCTGCCGGCGCTGCTGATTACCGGCGACACCGCGCCGCAGCGCCTGCGCGAAGCGCGCGCCACCGGCGTCCCGCTGCTGCACAAGCCGGTGCTGCCCAGCCAGTTGTATCGGGCGATGACTGCGGTGCTGAATGGGCGCGAGCTCGATTCCTCTTTCGCGTCGCTCGAGGCGCGGCGGGCCTGAGCCTCAGCCGCGGCGCCGGCGCCGCTCTACTCGCAGCGAAACCGCACGCCCTGCTCTGCCGGCGCCTTGCCCAGCATGCGGGCGCTCAACCCCTTGTCGCGGCAATGGGCGTCGGCCTGGACGTAGGTGGTCGTGCGCAGCGTGCCGTCGCGCAGCGGGACGACCTGGTTGGGTGGCACCCCGCAGCCAGTAACGAGCAAAGCGACAACGAGGGGGGCAAGCCAGTTCATCCGGGTATTTTGCAGTAGTTCCCTGGGTGTCTTCTGCGCGGCCGTGCTCTATAACCGGAGGCCGGGCCTCGTCCGAAGCCCGCCACCCCGGGAGCCTTGATTCCATGACCCGCACCGTCGCCGAAAAGCGCGCCCTCTTCCGCCAGCTCCATGCCGAGGGCTGCTTCGTGCTGCCCAACCCGTGGGACGTGGGCAGCGCACGCTTCCTGGAAAGCCTGGGTTTCAAGGCGCTGGCCACGACCAGCTCCGGTTTCGCGTGGTCGCGCGGCCATGCCGATGGCGCGCTGGCCCGCGAACAGGTCCTGGCCCATTTGCGCGAGCTCGTCGCCGCCACCGAACTGCCGGTGAACGCCGACTTCGAGAATGGCTTTGCGGCAGACCCGCAAGGCGTCGCGCAAAGCGTGCGCATGGCCATCGACACGGGCGTTGCCGGGCTGTCGATCGAGGACTCGACCGGGGACCCGGACCGCCCGCTCTACGACATCGAACTGGCGGTGACACGCCTGCGCGCCGCGCGAGCGGCCATTGACCAGGAGGGCGGCGAAACGCTGCTGGTCGGCCGGGCCGAGAATTTTTTCCAGGGGCGCCCCGACCTTGACGACACCATCGTCCGGCTCAAGGCCTATTCGGAGGCCGGCGCCGACTGCCTGTACGCGCCAGGCATCCGCACGCGGGAACAGATCGCTGCCGTGGTCGCCGCGGTGGCGCCCAAGCCGGTCAACCTGCTGGTCGGCTCGACCAGTGAGCTGACGCTGCAGGACATCGCCGCGCTCGGCGTGCGGCGCGTGAGCGTCGGCGGAGCGCTGGCGCGTGCAGCGTGGGGTGGGTTCATGCGCGCAGCGCGCGCGCTCGAGCAAGGGCGCTTCGAAGGCTTCGCCGATGCCGCCTCGGGGGTGGAGCTCAATGCGCTGATGCGCTGATCACTGCGCGGACAGCACCAGCAGCGCCCGCGCCTGCGCCCGTCCGACGCGCGCGATTCGGTGGTTCAAATAACCCGGGAAGTGGATGCAGTCGCCGACGTGCAGGCGCTCGGTCCGCTCGGGGAAGATGACGTCGATGGTGCCAGCCAGCACGTAGAGCATCTCCTGCCCCTCGTGCTGCGCCTGCAGCGAGCCGCCGCTCTGCCCAGGGTAGACGATGAAGGCCTCGAAGGCGCTGACCGAATTCCCGTGCAGCAACGGCGCGAAGCGGTGCGCCGCGGGCTCCTCCGCCGCGTAGCCGGGCGCCAGTTCGGCGCCGCGCGTGATCTTGATGTCGGCCTTGTCCAAGGTCTCGCCGACCAGGTGGCCCATGCTGGTGCCCAGCGCCTTGGCGAGCCGCGCCAGCATGTGGATGGAGGGTGTCTTGAGGCCGCGCTCGAGGCGGGAGACATGGGCCTTGTGCACGCCCACCGCATCGGCAAGTTCCTCCACGGTCATGCTCCGCAGGCGCCGCAGTGCCTTGATGCGCGGCCCCACGCTCTGGAAGGCGGGGACGGGCGCGGCTTCGTCCGGCGCCGGCGCGGCCGCAGGAGTGCGCAGCTTCCTTGCAGGCGACGCGGCCGCGGAGGCATTGCGGACGGGAGTTCTGGTGGCCATGGTGCTTTCGATGTTGACACAGGTCAACACGTTGACCAGAATAGGTCAACAAGTTGACTTGGAGCGCGCATGCAAGACGATCAGGACATCAAGGCGGCGGTCTACCGCGATCTGCAGGACAAGACCCGTGCTTCGTCGTGGAGCACGGTCGAGCAGCTGGTGCTGGCTTGCCGCATGCTCGCGGCCGAGGGGCACTGGGCCAACGGCCTGGCGGGGCAGATCACGGCGCGCGGCGAGCGGCCCGGCACGTACTACACGCTGAAGTTCGGCATCGGAGCGGACGAAGCGTCGCCTCAGGGCTTCATCCTTACCGACGACGACCTGCGCCCGCTCGATGGCATGTCGCTGCCCAATCCGGCGACGCGCTTCCACCTGTGGGTCTATCGCGCCAATCCAGCCGTGCAGTGCATCGTCCATACCCATCCGGCGGCGGTGTCGGCGCTGTCCATCATCGGCCAGCCGCTGATCGTCGCGGGGATGGATGCCACGCCCTTCTTCGAGAACTGCGGCTACCTGCCGGACTGGCCGGGGCTGCCGATCGGCAACGACGAGGGGCGCCTCATTTCCGAGGCCCTCGACGGACGCAAGGCACTGCTGCTCGCGCACCACGGCCTGCTGACCGCGGGCGCCACCGTGGCCGAGGCCGCGACGCTGGCGATCTGGATGGAGCAGGCCGCTTCAGTGCAACTGCGCGCCGCGGCGGCCGGCACCATCAAGCCGGTGCCCGCGCACCTGGCGCGCGAATCGCGCGACTTCCTGCTGAAGCCGCAGATCACCGACCTCACCTTCCAGTACTTCGCACGCCGCGTGCTGCGTGCTGACCCTGCCTGTCTCACCGCCTGAGGAAAAGCGCGATGCAACGACGTTCCCTGCTGGCCGGCGCTGCCGTCGCCGCGACTGTTTCCGCACCCGCCATCGCCCAGGGCGCGCCAACCGTTCGCTGGCGCATGCCTTCGAGCTTTCCGAAGTCGCTGGACACCGTGTTCGGCGGCGCCGTCGCCATCGGGGAGATCGTGCGCAAGCTCACCGACGGCCGCTTCACCATTTCGCCCTTTGCGGCCGGCGAGCTGATGCCGCCGCTGGCGGTGCTCGACGGCGTGCAGAACCGCAGCGTCGAGTGCGGCCACACGGCCGGTTTCTATTACGTCGGCAAGGAGCCGGCGCTGGCCTTCGACACCGGCATTCCCTTCGGCATGACGCCACGCCAGCACACGGCCTGGATGACCCACGGCGGCGGGCTGTCGATGATGCGCGAGATCTACGATCGCTTCGACGCGGTGCAGATCCCCTGCGGCAACACCGGCGCCCAGATGGGCGGCTGGTTCCGCAAGGAGATCAAGCGGGTGGAAGATTTCCAGGGGCTGCGCATGCGCGTGCCGGGGCTGCTGGGCCGTGTCTACGCCAAGCTCGGCGTGACGCCGCTGCAACTGGCCGCTGCCGACGTCTATCCGGCGCTCGAGAAGGGCACGCTCGACGCGGTGGAGTTCGTCGGTCCCTACGACGACGAGAAGCTGGGCCTGGCCAAGGTGGCGCGCTACTACTATGGGCCGGGTGTGATGGAGCTGGGCGCTTCGCTGTGCTTCATTGCCAACAAGAAGGCGTGGGCCGAGCTGCCCGACAGCTATCGCGCTGCGCTGGAGGCCGCGTGCGCGCAGGCCGGCGCCGAGATGCTGGCCAAGTACGACGTGGGCAACGTGCCGGCGCTGAAGCGGCTGGTGGGCAGCGGCGCCAAGCTCAACTACTGGTCCAAGCCGATCATGGACGCGCTGCACAAGGCCACGCAGGAGGTGCTGAAGGACGAGGCCGCGGCCAACCCGGTCTTCGCCAAGGTGCACGGCAAATGGCGCGAATTCCTCGACGAACAGCTGGTCTGGTCATCGGTGAACGACGGAGCGGCCGAACAGTACATGCTGGGGACCCGGCGCGCGTCAGTGGCGCGCTGAAACCTGGCGAGCGGTGCTCAGAAGAACAGCCAGTAGAACAGCCCGCCGAAGATCGCCCATTTGACGAGGTAGTAGCTGGGCTTGTTCCAGGCCTTCAGGCGCTTGCCGAGCACGCGGATCTTGTAGACCTGCGCGAAGGCCTTGTTGAGCCCACCGATCGGCTCGCCTTCGACGTTCTGCGTGGCGGCGGCCTTGATCATGCGCCAGCCGATCTCACGGTTGATCCAGCGCGCCAACCAGTTGTTCAGCGGCCGCTCGACGTCGCAGAACAGGATCAGCCGCGTCTCGTTCGTGAGGTTCTCGGCGTGGTGGATGTAGGTCTCGTCGAACATCACGGCCTCGCCGTCCTTCCAGTGGTAGGCCTGGCCGTCGACGAAGATCCTGCAGTTCGGCGCATCCTGCGGCACCTTGAGGCCCAGGTGGTAGCGCAGCGAGCCCGCGAAGGGATCGCGGTGCCGCACCAGGTTGCCGCCTGGCGGCAGGATCGCGAACATCGCCGCGCGCACCGAGGGAATGCCCGCCAGCAGCTCGGTGGTCTTCGGGCACAGGCCCTTCGCCGAAGGCAGGAAGTCGCCGTACCAGTTGAGATAGAAGCGCTTCCAGCCGGTACGGAAGAAGGAGTTGAAGCCGATGTCGGTGTACCCCGCCGCTGCCTTGATGTGCCCCTCGTCGAACAGCGCCAGGCCTTCGTCGCGGATGGTCTGCCAGTTCTGCTGGAGCACGTCGAGTTCGGGAAACTGCTTCAGGTCGAGGTAGGGCTTCGACGGCACCGACGAGAACCAGTACATCAGCACATTGAGCGGCGCCAGGAAGGTCGAGTGGTCGCTCAGTTGCCGGCCGATCCGGTGCCGCACCTGGCCTCTGAAGTGAACGAAGAGGCCGGAGGCCAGGAAGACCGCGGGGATCAGGAGCTTGTACGACAGGAAGCTGAACATCGAGGGCGCGACGCGCGAGCAACGTCGAAAGCGGCGAAGGCTGGAATTCTCGCCGAATCTCGCTTGGCGCGGAGTATTGGGCTGGGACGGATGATCCAGTTCCAGTCGGGCCGCCGTCCGCCTCGGTCATGCGCATCCCAAGTCCTTGCCCTGCGCGTCCGCCATGGGGCCGCGAGCGGATTTGGGCGCATTTCACCGCCCAAGGGGGTCGCTTCGTCGCAGCATTTCGAATGCGCGCGGCTCCCACTCGCGCATCGCTAGCAGCACCCCTGTGCCGCGCCGGAGGGCCAAGGGCGTTGCCGCCGATTCCTGATGCAACCTGGCCAGCTTGGCACGCAACAGGCGCAACTCCGCTTGAAACTCGGAGAACGCCGAGTTCGTCAACATGCCGTGAGAAAAATGCAAGGTTGCTTCGCTCTGGTCGAAACTGCAGTCGAGGAAATCATCCCTCAGTCCCAGTTCCACGAAGAACGTCTGGATCGGGCCATTGGGTATCCAATCGAAATCGCGGGCGATGCGCAACCGAATCCGGTCACCAGGAAGCAGTTGGATCAAGCCCATCCTGTCAAGCGTGAGCAACTGGCTCAAGCATTCAGCTTTAGTCAACCGATATGCGGCCACGATCTCCGACAAGGTCCAGTGATTGAGCGCGCATACGGTCACCAGCATCAGCGCGACATCCGACACCAACTGCTCCTCGTGCTCGAGGCTCAACGTGCGCAGTTGGCGCACCGACGATGCTGATTCTTCAACAAGCTCGGCCATCGTGAAGCCAAGGAACGCGCCAAGCTGAGAGAGTCTCTCGACGGTGAGGCGCTTGGCAGAGAACAGCCGCTTCACGGTCGGTTCGGAAAGCTTGAGCCCCTCGGCGACATCACGGTAGGTGAATCCCTGGCTTTTCAGTTGGCGTTTGATGGTCGCCAGCAGCTGCGTCACTTCAGACATGTAACGTATCAAAATGTGATTCTTAAATTACCAATTTGATCACTTTTTAAAGAACGAATTAGAAATCGTCTCGTCGTGGCATGCTGCCGCCCCCGGGACGCAGTCTTCTTGAATTGCACCGGAGCTGCGTTCTTTCGTACTTACCTATTTTGAATTAAATGAATTCTATTTATTTCTCGCGACAACTCGACAATTCAAATCTTTTTGAGCCATCCAAACGCACGCTCGGCATGCGGGCTCGTGCCTTGGCTGTCGGCCTTTCATGCACGGCGTTTTTTTCGTTGGCCCACGCCCAATCGCCATTTTTCGGACCGAGTGCAGACCTGACGATGCTCGGCAACATGTACCAACGACTCGGCGACGAGCATTCCGCCAGCCCGTCTTCAGCCGGTCCATTCCGGAGCACTTGGGGACGCGGCATCTATTCCGACAGCGGTTTCGCATCGAACAGCCACGCAGAGGGTGGCCAGGTCGGTACCGACCTATGGGCCAATGGCAATTGGCGCACGGGCGCCTACACAGGCTACCTGACGGGAGGCAGCGGGAACAGCACTTCGTACCTTGGCGCCTATGCGACCTGGAAGGACGCGAGCGGACTCTACGTCGATGGCGTGCTGCAGGGTGGTCGGCGCCGCTACGGTGATTCCAGCCTCGCGGTCTCCGTCGAGGTCGGCAAACCCTTCGCCTTGAGCCAAGACTGGAGCGTCGAGCCTCAGGCGCAACTGGCCTACCAGGATCACGGCAGTGGCTGGACCGGGCGCTTGGGCGGGCGCGTCAAGGGCGACTTCATCACGGGCGCGGGTCGTCTTCAGCCATACGTGAGCATGAATGTCTACGACAACAACACGGACGCCGAGACGGTTGCCTCCAGCACGCGCTGGGGCGCCGCCGTCGGAGCAACGCTATCCCTGACTTCAGCGACCAAGCTGTACGGCGAAGTCGGCGCACTCCGGAATGTCGCGGGGGATTCGATAGCGAAATCCTCGATTCAAGGCTCTCTCGGAATGAAGACGCACTGGTAGCGACAACAAGTCAGCCCGCCAGCGCGAGGGGCCTGACGGTGCAACCCGCCACATAGCTCACCTCGGTTCACCCGAGTCCGGGCTCGTGCCAGCCAGGTCCGACTAAGCCTGGAAATGATCGAAGGCCGCGAAGCGCTGTGAGACCGGCGCGCCCCTCGCGTCGACGATGCGCAGGCCCGGCGCCGCCTCGATGCGGCCGATGCGCGCGACCGGCGTGGCGCTCTGCCGCGCGGCCTCGAGCACGACAGCGGCAGCGGCGGCTGGCGCGGTGAAGAGCAGTTCGTAGTCGTCGCCGCCCGCAAGCGCGCAGTTGCGGCGCAGCGCGGGGTCCAGTGCGGCCGCGGCGGGGCTGCCGATCAGGGCGCAGGCGGCATCCGCGTCCACCGTCGCGCCCACGCCGCTGGCGGCCAGGATATGGCCGAGGTCGCCGACCAGCCCATCGCTCAGGTCGACGGCGGAACTCGCGATGCCGCGCAGCGCCAGCCCCAGCGCCACGCGCGGCTCGGGCTGCTCCATGCGCCGGCGTGCCGCTTCGAGGGCCTCGGCCGGCAGTGCCAGCGTGCCGCGAAAGACTTCGAGCGCGAGGCGCGCATCGCCCAGTGTGCCGCTGACCCAGAGCTCGTCGCCAGGTTCGGCGCCGGAGCGCAGCAGCGCCGTCCCGGCCGGCACCTCGCCGAAGACGGTGATGCAGAGATTGAGTGGACCGCGCGTGGTGTCGCCGCCGACCAGCTCGCAGCCGTGCGCGTCGGCCAGCGCGAACAGGCCGCGCGAAAACGCCGCGAGCCAGGCTTCATCCACGGCCGGCAGTGCCAGCGCGAGGGTGAAGGCCAGCGGCTTCGCGCCACAGGCCGCCAGGTCGCTCAGATTGACCGCGAGCGCCTTGTGGCCCAGCCGTGCCGGGTCCACGGTGGAGAGGAAATGCCGGCCCTCGACCAGCATGTCGGTGGACACCGCGAGCTGCATGCCGGGCGCGGGCGCGAGCAGCGCGCAGTCGTCGCCGACACCGAGCGGCGAACGCGCGGCCGGGCGCTTGAAGTACCTGTCGATGAGGTCGAACTCACCCATCGTCGCCACCTTCATCCGTGCCGAAAGCGCAGGGCCGCCTGCCGCACCACTTCGGCCAGCAGCCGCTCCTTGGCCTGGCGCTCGCGCAGCCAGCGCGCGTCGTTGCGGTTGGCCTCCACGCTGGTGCGCAACTGGCCCAGGGCCTGGGTGGCGTCCAGTGCCTCGCTGTGCCATTCGAGCTGGGTCATCGTCATGAGGATGTGGTCGCGCAGCGGCATGTGGCTGCCGGTGGCAGGGTCGACATAGAGCGCGTCCAGGCCGAATCGGCAGGCCTGGAAGCGGTTGTAGGTGTAGACCAGGTAGTCGTCTTCGGTCGGCGTGAAGGGCTGCTCCTGCAGGAACCAGGCAGCCAGCGACTGCACGTAGCCGGCCAGCGCCGCGGCGCGCTCGACCGTGAGCGGGGTGTCGAAGACGCGGATCTCGATGGTGCCGAACTCGGGCTTGGGCCGGATGTCCCAATAGAAGTCTTTCATGCTGCGCACGACACCGGTCCGGGTCATGCGCTCGAAGTAGTTGCCGAACTCGCGCCAGCTGAGCGTGAAGGGCGCGCGGCCCGACAGGGGAAAGGCGAAGACCGAGTTGAGCCGCGCCGAGTCGAACTGGGTGTCCTGCCCCTGCACGAAGGGCGACGATGCCGACAGCGCGATGAAGTGCGGGATGTAGCGCGACATGCGGTGCAGCATCAGCAGGGCGCCGTCGGCATCGGGGCAGCCGATGTGCACATGCTGGCCGAAGATCGTGAACTGCTTGGACAGGTAGCCGTACAGCTCCGACAGCTCGCGAAAGCGCGGCTTGTCGTAGATGCGGCGCTCATGCCACTGCTGGAAAGCGTGCGTGCCGCCGCCGACCACCGCGATGTTGAGCTTGTCGGCGTTCCTCACCAGCGCGTCGCGAATAGGCGTGAGCTGCGCCACCACGTCCTTGGCCGAATGGCAGATGTCGGTCGAGATCTCGATCATGCTCGAGGTCATCTCGGGCACCACGCTGCCGGGCAGCGGGGTCTGGGCCATCAGGCGCAGCATGTCCTCGGCATAGGGCGCGAGGTCGTAGTCGTGGGTGTTGACCAACTGGAGCTCCAGCTCGACGCCCAGCGACAGCGCCACCGATTTGTTGAAGGGCTCCAGCGGCACCACGCGGCTCTCGGGGGAGCCGGGGAGCGGCGGCGTTCCATCGGGCGGCAGGCCGGTTTCGAAAACACTCATCTCTGCGTGTCCTCTGTCACGCTGAAGGCCTCGGGCAGCCAGGGCCTGGAGCTTTCGCCGGCGCCGTGGATGGCGACGGTGGCGAGCACCGCACCGAGCACCTCCATCAGCAGGATGGCCGGCAGCGCGATCTGCGTGATCATCGCGCCCAGCAGCGGCGAAGCGGTGACGAAGGCCGAGGTGATCAGGAGCGCGATGGACGACAGCGGCGACATGGCGCAGCCCACCCAAAGCGCCTGGCGCCAGCTTGCGCCGCTGCCCGGGTTGGCAATGGCCACGCCCGCAACCTTGGCGACGGTGCGCACGACGATCACGGCCAGCACCACGCTGGCGACCGGCAGGCTCCAGTCGGCCTGCGCCGCCACCACCGAGACCAGCACGAACATCAGCATGGTGAGCAGCGAAGCGGCTGTGCCCAGCTGCCGCGGCCAGACCCAGGGTTTGGGATGCAGGGCCTTGAGCAGCACACCGCCGATCAGCGCGGCGAGAGGAGCCGAGCCGCCGAAGTGCGCGGCCAGCGCGGCACCGGCCGCGATGATCGCCAGCAGCAGGATGGAGGTGTTCTCGCTGGTGGGGCTCATCACGCGCAGCGCCGAGCGCAGCGACAACGCCATCAGCGCGCCCACCACGAACGACAGGCCCAGCACCACCGCCACGGGGTAGAGCTTCTGGAACAGGCCGAGCGGCGCGTGCTCGATCAGCCCGGCTTGCGCATAGCCCAGCGCCAGCGCATAGAAGGTGTTGAGCGTGGCCAGCGTCAGCGCGCGTTCGGTGACCGGGCCGGAGCCGCGGGTGTCCATCACCACCCGGCTGAGCACGGCCGGCGAGGCGACGATCGCCATCAGCGCGACCGGATTGGCCACCGGGTCGGGCACGTCCATCCAGTGCAGCGCCCAGAACACGCCGAGGTAGGTCAGCGTGGCTTCGAGCAGGCTCTGCACCAGCACCATCGGGTTGTGGCGGAACCAGCGCAGCGGCAGCCGGCCGCCGGCTTCGAACAGCACGATGGCAACGCCGAGTTCGAGCAGGAACAGGCTGATGCCCTGCAGCGGCCACATCGCGCCCTCGAAGCCCGCCAGGCCCACCACCGTGCCGACCACGGAGTAGCCGACCACCTTGGGCATGCCCGTGTAGCGCTGCACCAGGTGGCCGGCCGCGGCGGCCGCGGCCAGCAGCAGCGACCACAGCACCGTGGGCAGGCCGGCCGAGGGCCGCACCCAGTCGGACCAGAAACCCAGCAGGTCGTGGGGAATGAAAGAACTCATCAGGCCAATCTGTTCAACAAAGGGCAAACGCCGGACAGGCGCCGCGCCGCGAGCAGAGCGCACAAGGCGTTCGTGGCTCGAAGAAGAAGGTCGCGTTCAGTGCAGCACGCGCGAGACGGGCGGGCCGCCCGTATCGGCTTCGAGCACGAACACGGGAATCGCGATGTCGAAGCGCTCGCCGTGCTCGGTCACGAAGAAGTAGCTCCCATGCATGGTACCGCTGGGCGCCTCCAGCCGGCATCCGCTGGTATAGCGGAAGGACTGCCCGGGGGCCAGGAGCGGCTGCTGGCCGATCACGCCGAGGCCCTTGACCTCCTGCGTCTTTCCGGCCGCGTCGTTGATGAGCCAGTGCCGGGAGATCAGCTGCGCCGCCACGCGTCCCGCGTTGGTCATGGTGATCGTGTAGGCGAAGGTGTAGACCCGGTCTTCGGGCGAAGACTGGTCCGGCAGGTAGCGCGGGTCGACCTGGATGCTGATCGGTGGACTGGACATCGGGGCAATGTTAACAATTGGATGAAGACGGCCTGCGACAATTCACGCCCATGAGCAGCAGCCGCACCTTTCGCATCGCCCCTTCCATTCTCTCGGCCGACTTCGCGCGCCTCGGCGCCGAAGTGAACGATGTGATCGCCGCCGGGGCGGACTGGATCCATTTCGATGTCATGGACAACCACTACGTGCCGAACCTCACCTTCGGCCCGATGGTTTGCCAGGCCCTCAAACCGCACGCCAAGACCGCCGGCGGCACGCCGGTGCCGATCGACGTGCACCTGATGATCGAGCCGGTCGATGCGCTGGCCGCTGCCTTCGCTCAGGCCGGGGCCGACTACATCAGCTTCCATCCCGATGCTTCGCCGCACATGCACCGCAGCATCCAGGCCATCAAGGCCGCCGGCTGCAAGGCCGGGCTGGTGTTCAACCCGGGCGCCGGGCTGGAGCCGCTGGACTGGGCCATCGACGACATCGACCTGATCCTGATCATGAGTGTGAATCCCGGCTTCGGGGGCCAGAGCTTCATCGATTCGGCGCTGCGCAAGATCGAGCTCGCGCGCAAGCGCATCGATGCCAGCGGGCGCGACATCCGCCTGGAGGTCGACGGCGGCATCAAGACCGACAACATCGCGCGCGTGGCCAGTGCCGGCGCGGACACCTTTGTCGCCGGCAGCGCGATCTTCAATGCAAAGAGCTACGCAGGCGTGATCGCCCAGATGCGTGCGCAACTCGAGGCCGAGCACCAGCCCTGAGCCAACCCAGATGAGCGAGCAGCAGCCGACCGCACCCGACCTTCTGCGAATCCACGAGTTCGCCTCCCTCGAGCCCGGACCGAGGCTGATCGTCCTGGGCGGCGTGCATGGCGACGAAACCTGTGGCACTGCAGGCATCGAGCGCACGCTCATCGAGCTCGACCGCGGCGCCCTGCAGCTTCTGCGTGGTCAGCTCACCCTGGTGCCCGTGGCCAATCCGATGGCACGCCGGCTGGGGCGGCGCGAAGGCGAGCGCAACCTCAACCGCCTGTTCAAGCCCACGCCTGCCGGCCAAGTCCCAGCAGATTACGAAGCCCGGATCACCGACCTGCTGTGCCCGCTGCTGGAGCGGCACGACGTGCTGCTGGACCTGCACTCCTTCCAGAGCGCGGGCGAGGCCTTCGCGATGATCGGCCCGCGCGACAACGCCGGCACGCTGGAGCCCTTCGCCCGCGCCTTTGAGGAAGGGCAGCTCGCACTTCATTTGGGCACGCGGCGCGTGGTCGAGGGTTGGCTCGACATCTACGCGGCCGGCCTGGCGCAGCGCGCCGGCGGCAACGCGCCCGACGAGGCCGCTCTGGCCTTCGGCTGGGGCACCAACGAATACATGCGCACCCGCGGCGGCTACGGCGTCACGCTCGAATGCGGCCAGCACCAGGACCCCGCCGCGCCCGAGGTTGCGCACCGCGCCATCCGTGCGGCACTCCGCCTGCTGGGCATGATCGCGGCCGATCCCCGTGCCGAGCCGCCGGCCGCGCCTGCGCTGCTGCGCTTGACGCGCGTGACGGACCGCGACAGCGAAGACGACCAGTTCGTGCGCGAATGGGCCACCTTCGACCCGGTGGCCAAGGGCGAGCCGATCGGCGTGCGCGCCGATGGCAGCGTGCTGGTAGCCGAACGCGATGGCTTCATCGTGTTCCCGAACTCGGCGGCGCTGCCCGGCACCGAGTGGTTCTACTTCGCCGTCGAGAGCGAGCGCGACCTGCGTCTGCGCGCCGCCTAAGGGTCGCGCCGACGCCGGGCCCTGACGCGGGGGCCCTCCGCGTTCCTACATTCGGGCCCGCGGCGGCGTCCTAAGTTCTGCTCCGGAGAATTGCCATGCCCGTAGCCAAGACAAAGACCAAGACCAGGAGCGAGGCGCTGGCACCCTACCGCCGCAAGCGCGATTTCAAGACGACTCCGGAGCCCCACCAGGTGGGCCGCGTCGGCCCGGGCGGCCATGCCTTCGTGGTGCAGAAGCACCATGCCCGCCAGCTTCACTACGACTTCCGGCTCGAGCTCGACGGCACGCTTAAAAGCTGGGCGGTGCCGAAGGGCCCCTGCCTCGATCCGTCGGTCAAGCGCATGGCGGTGCATGTCGAAGACCATCCGGTGTCGTACGCGGACTTCGAAGGCACCATCCCGCCACGCCAGTATGGCTCCGGCACGGTGATCGTCTGGGATCGCGGCGAGTGGGAGCCCGAGGGCGATGCCGCGCGCGGCCTGGCCGAAGGGAAGCTCAAGTTCGAGCTGCGCGGCGACAAGCTGCGCGGCCGCTGGACCCTGGTGCGCATGCGCGGCAAGGGGGAGAAGCAGGAGCCCTGGCTGTTGATCAAGGAGCAGGACGGGGAGGCACGCTTGCTCGCCGACTACGACATCGTCGATGCCGAACCCGACAGCGTGCTGAGCGGTCGCGATGTCGATCACCCGCCGGCGGTGACCTATGGCCGGAACACCGCGCCCGCCCCCAAGGCGGAGCCCGTCCCGCAGCCCCAGCCCGCGCCTGCCCGCGCGCCGCGCAAGGCCGCGACACCGAAGCGCCGCACCGCTGCGCTGCCCAAGGAGCTCCAACCGGAGCTCGCCACGCTGGCATCCGCACCGCCTGCGGTGCCTGGCGACTGGCTCTACGAGCTCAAGTTCGACGGGTACCGCCTGCTGGCGCGCATCGAGGGCGACGAAGTCCGCTGCATCACGCGCAACGGCAACGACTGGACGTCGAAGCTCCCGACCTTGGCCAAGGCATTGGCGAAGCTGCCCACCCGATCGGCCTGGCTCGACGGCGAGATCGTGGTCGCCGGCAAGAATGGGGCGCCGGACTTCCAGGCGCTGCAGAACGCTTTCGATCACCGCGCGACGGCCGATATCGTGTATTGGCTCTTCGATGCGCCCTTTTTGGATGGAGAGGACCTGCGGGCGCTTCCCGTCGAAGAGCGCAGGGCGCGGCTCGCACGGATGCTGGGCACCAAGCCCCCCGCCGGCCTGCGGTTGTCCGAGGCCTTCGAAGCGTCGCCGGGCGAACTGCTCGCGTCGTCGGCAGAGCTGGGCTTCGAGGGGATCATCGCCAAGCGCAGGAACTCGCCGTACGTCTCGCGCCGGTCGCCGGACTGGATCAAGCTCAAGAACCAGCGGCGCCAGGAGTTCGTGATCGGCGGCTACACGGCGCCGCAGGGCTCGCGAACAGGCTTCGGCTCCCTGCTGCTGGGCGTGTACGGCGACCGGGGCCAGTTGCAGTACTGCGGCAACGTGGGCACCGGCTTCGACGCAGGCCGGCTGACGGACATCAAGGCCCGGCTCGACACGTTGGCGAGCGACGCGTGTCCCTTCGAGAAGCGGCCCGCGGGCGTCAAGGCGCAATGGGTCGAGCCCCGGCTGGTGGCCGAGGTCGCCTTCGGCGAATGGACCCGCGACGGCCGGGTGCGCCAGGCCGTGTTCCAGGGACTGCGCATCGACAAGCCGGCGTCGCAGATCCGGCGCGAACTGGCGCAGGCACCGGCTGCCCAACCTTCCGACCATGAAGCGAGCCCATCGATGAAGGCATTGCACATCACCCACGCCGAACGCGTGATCGACCAGGCCAGCGGCGTCACCAAGGGCGAACTGGTCGCCTTCTACGACCAGGTGGGGCCGCTGATGGTCCCGCACCTGAAGGGCCGCCCGGTCGCGCTGGTGCGCGCGCCGGAAGGCGTGGGCGGCGAGCTCTTCTTCCAGAAGCATGCAAACAGAAACGAGATGGCGGGCGTGAAGCTGCTGGACCCGGCGCTCGACCCCGACCACGACCCGTTGCTGCAGATCGACAGCGTGCAAGGCCTGCTCTCCGCCGCCCAGATGAACGTGCTGGAGCTGCACACCTGGAACGCCACTTCCAACGCGATCGACCGGCCCGATCGCATCACACTGGACCTCGACCCCGGCGAAGGGATCGAATGGGCCACGATGCAGGAGGCGACCCTGCTGGTGCGCACCCTGCTCGACGAACTGGGGCTGCCTTCATTCCTGAAGACCAGCGGCGGCAAGGGCATGCACGTGGTGGTGCCGATAAGGCGGCACTACGGCTGGGACGCGGTCAAGGGCTTCGCGCAGGCGCTCGTGATCCACCTGGCCGAGACCATTCCCGATCGATTCGTCGCCAAGAGCGGGCCGCGCAACCGGGTGGGCAAGATCTTCGTCGACTACCTGCGCAACGGCTTCGGCGCGACCACGGTGAGCGCATGGTCGGCGCGTTCGCGGCCTGGGCTGGGGGTTTCGGTGCCGGTCGAATGGGACGAGCTGCCGATGCTCCAAAGTGCCGCGCACTGGACTGTGCGCACCATCGGCGAGCGCGTGTCGGTCGGCAACAAGCCCTGGGCGGCCATGGAGAAAAGCCGCAAGGGCCTCGCGTCGGCGATGAAGCGCCTGGGCTATGCGCCCCCCGACGCGCCCTGACCGTCAGCCGACCACTTCCTCGGTCACCACCTCGAAGCGCTCGAGCGTGTGATTGCCGAACACCATGGTGATCGGCACGTCGGCAGCATCGCGGCCGTGCGCAATCATGATGCGGCCGATGCGCGGCGTGTTGTGCCTCGCATCGAAGGTCCACCAGCGGTCGCCGAGGTAGACCTCGAACCAGGCACTGAAATCCATGGGGTATGGCACCGGCGGGATGCCGATGTCGCCGAGGTAGCCGGTCACGTAGCGGGCGGGCACGTTCATGCAGCGGCACAGCGTGATCGCGAGATGGGTGAAGTCGCGGCACACGCCCACACGCTCGCGCCAAGCCTCCAGTGCGGTTCGCGTAGGGCGGGCGCTTCCATAGTCGAAGACCAGGTGCTGGTGCACGTAGTCGCAGATCGCCTGCACCAGCGTCCAGCCCTTGGGCACCTGGCCGAAGGTGCTCCAGGCGAAGGCCAGCAGCTCGCCGTCGACTTCGCAGTAGCGGCTCGGCAGCAGGAAGCGCAGGGTTTCCACCGGCAGCTGGTCAGGCGTGTGTTCGACCGCGCCGAGGTTGACCGGGTCGGGCCAGCCCGTGTCGAAGACCTGTGCCTCGTTGCGCAGGCGCACCCGCGTGACGCCCGAGGGCACGCGGACCCGTGCGCAATGGTTGTCGAAGACGTCGCGGTAGAAGTCGGTCGCGAGCGGCGGACTGAGGGTGATGCTCTCGCTGCCGACGATGTCGCCGGCACGCAAGGGATGCACCTGCAGCATGTAGATCAGCGCGGTCGGCGCGCTCACGCCGAGTTCGATGTCGTAGCCGATTCGGATGAGCATGGGCGGTGAAGTTCGCGAAAAGGAAGAGGCAGGAAGGGTCGGTGGAGCATCCTAAGCGGCGATGCAAGATTCGTGCGGGGCTTGCAGCGCGATTGCACGTAGGCCGGACTTCGAACCCGTCAGTTCGGTCCTACCGCAAGCCGCTGAGGCCTCCCACAGACGCCGGTGCGCGGCCACTACGGGCGTTTTTGCCTGCGCGGCCTAAGCTGCGTCATCGCACACGGCTGCATGTCGGCCGTGCCCCCACGCACCCGCATCCCCACCGACGACCCGGAGCGAAATCATGGAGCTTTCCTCGCTGTTCAACGCGCTTGACGCGGCATGGATCGACGACGTCATCCTCTGGTCCGTGATGTCGGTCACTGGCATTGCCGGCCTTGCGGTCGTGGTCAACGCCCTGGACGTCTTCTACGATGCCGGCTGATGCCGCGGCGCTCCGGAACAACTGAAGGAACGCCTGATGACCCCCGCCAAGAAACCCGCCGGCAGCCGCCGCCCCAAGCCGACGAACGGCAGCAACGACAAGCTCGAGCAACTCGCCGAATCGGTCGCCGAGAGCGCACCGCGCATCACCACCAACCAGGGTGTCCAGATCCCGGACAACCACAACTCGCTGCGCGCAGGCGTGCGGGGACCCTCGCTGCTGGAAGACTTCATCCTGCGCGAGAAGATCACGCACTTCGACCACGAGCGCATTCCCGAGCGCGTGGTGCACGCGCGCGGTGAAGCGGCGCACGGCTACTTCGAGGTCTACAAGTCGATGTCGCAGTTCACTTGCGCCGACTTCCTGCAGGACCCGTCGGTGAAGACGCCGGTGTTCGTGCGCTTCTCGACGGTGGCCGGCTCGCGCGGCTCGGCAGATACCGTGCGCGACGTGCGCGGCTTCGCCGTCAAGTTCTACACGCGCGAGGGCAACTACGACTTGGTGGGCAACAACATTCCGGTCTTCTTCATCCAGGATGCGATCAAGTTCCCCGACCTGGTCCATGCGCTCAAGCCCGAGCCGCACCACGAGATGCCGCAGGCCGCGAGCGCGCACGACACCTTCTGGGACTTCGCATCGCTGATGCCCGAGACCACCCACATGCTGATGTGGGCCATGTCGGACCGCGCGATCCCGCGCAGCCTGCGCATGATGGAGGGCTTCGGCGTCCACACCTTCCGCTTCATCAACGCGCGCGGCGAAAGCCACTTCGTCAAGTTCCACTGGAAGCCCAAGCTGGGTATCCACGGCCTGGCCTGGGACGAGGCCCAGAAGATCGCCGGCAAGGACCCGGACTTTCATCGCCGCGACCTGTGGGAAGCGATCGAACGCGGCGACTTCCCCGAATGGGAGCTCGGCGTCCAGATGATTCCGCAGAACAAGGAGCATTCGCTGCCCTTCGACCTGCTCGACCCGACCAAGCTCATCCCCGAGGAGCTGGTGCCGGTGCAGCGCATCGGCCGGCTGGTGCTCAACCGCAACCCGGACAATTTCTTCGCCGAGACCGAGCAGGTCGCCTTCCATCCCGGCCACGTGGTGCCGGGCATCGACTTCAGCAACGACCCGCTGCTGCAGGGCCGCCTGTTCTCGTACACCGACACGCAGCTCTCGCGGCTGGGCGGGCCCAATTTCCACGAGCTGCCGATCAACAAGAGCGTCTGCCCCTTCCACAACTTCCAGCGCGACGGCATGCACCGCCAGGCCATCGCGCGCGGGCACGTGGCCTACGAGCCGCATTCGCTGAACGACGGCAAGGAGTTCCGCATCGATGGCGGCAGCGCGGGCTTCCAGTCCTTTCCCGAGGAGATCGAGACGCCGAAGGTGCGGCGCCGCAGCCCCAGTTTCGACGACCACTTCACGCAGGCGCGGCTATTTTTCAACAGCCAGAGCGTGCCCGAGAAGGAGCACATCATCGCGGCCTTCCGCTTCGAGCTCTCGAAGGTCGCGGCGCCGATCATCCGCCAGCGCATGGTCGACAACCTTGCGCTGGTCGACGAGAAGCTGGCGCGCCGCGTGGCCGAGCCGCTGGGCATCGGTGCGCCCGATCCGAAAGCGGCCGCCGGGCGGGCCGGCTACCGCGAGCACCGGATGAAGCTGTCGATCGAGGAATCGCCGGCGCTGCGCATGGCCGACACGGGCGACGGTTCGATCAAGACCCGCCAGGTGGCGATCCTCGCGATGGATGGCATCGACTCTGCTTCGCTCAAGCCGATCCGCGAGGCCATCGAGCAGGCCGGTGCGAAATGCAAGGTGGTGGGGCCGCGGCTGGGCACGGTCATCAGCGCGTCGAAGCGACAGCTCGAGGTGGACGCCACCTTCCTCACCATGCCTTCGGTGATGTTCGACGCGGTACTAGTGCCGGCCGGCGCGCCGGGCGCCGAGGCCATGGCGCGCAACGGCGACGCAGTGCATTTCGTGCTGGAGGCCTACAAGCACTGCAAGGCCATCTGCACCGTGGGCGAGGGTGTGCAACTGCTGTCGCGGCTGGGCATCGGCGCCGAGCCGCCCACCGATGCGGCCGGTGTCGTGGTGGCGCAGACACCGACCACCAACCTCGGCGACAACAGCGCGGCGCTGAAGATCGCGCACGACTTCATCGCGGCGATCGCGAAGCACCGGCATTGGGACCGGGCGCATGTCGAGGGGGTGCCGGCTTAACGGGCTGGCGCAGTGACACCGTGGCGCGCGGCTCCGCCAGGGTACCTGCGCGGCTGACGCGGCCCGCCGCGTCTACTCGCTGTCCGGCGCCACCGGGTGCGCGGCCATCTGCTCGAGCGCCTTGACCAACGCCGAGTGATCCAGCTGGTCCCAGCCGTGCGCGGCGCAGGACTGCATCAGCTGCGCGGCCGAGGCGGTCTGCGGCAGTGCAACCCCCATCGAACGCGCACCGGCCAGCGCCAGGCTCAGGTCCTTCTGGTGCAGCGCGATGCGGAAGCCCGGGTTGAAGGTGCGCTTGATCATGCGCTCCCCATGCACCTCCAGGATGCGGCTGGCCGCGAAGCCGCCCATCAGCGCCTGCCGCACCTTGGCCGGATCGGCGCCTGCCTTGCTCGCGAACACCAGGGCTTCGCCCACGGCGGCAATGTTGAGCGCCACGATGATCTGGTTCGCCACCTTGGTGGTCTGGCCGTCCCCGTTGCCGCCCACCAGCGTGATGTTCTTGCCCATCTTCTCGAACAGCGGCTTCGCACGCTCGAACGCGGTCTCGGGTCCGCCGACCATGATGGTCAGGCTGGCCGCCTTGGCACCGACCTCGCCGCCCGAGACCGGCGCGTCCAGGTAGTCGCAGCCGAGCTCGTTGATCTTCGCGGCGAAGCGCTTGGTGTCGATGGGCGAGATCGAGCTCATGTCGATCACAAGTTTGCCCTTCGACAGGCCGGCTGCCACGCCTTCCTCGCCGAACAGCACCTGCTCGACGTCCGGCGTGTCCGGCAGCATGAGGATCACCACCTCGGCCGCGCGCGCGACTTCGGCGTTGGTGCTGCAGACGGTGGCGCCTTTCAGCGCGTCCGGCACCTTGCTGCGGGTGCGCACGACCATTTCGTGGCCAGCCTGCATCAGGTTCTGCGCCATCGGCGCGCCCATGATGCCCAGGCCGATGAATCCGATCTTCATGTCGATGTCCTTTCAGTAGGTGGCGGAGTTGGAAGGCGTTGCGGTGGGCGGCGTGGCCCGCATCGTGGCCAGCACTTGCTGCGCGCCGGCCGCCATCAGCCGCGCGTCCGAGCTCACGGTGACGAACTGGAACCCCTTGGCGATGCGCGCCAGCGCGCCCTCGGGCGTGCCGTTGTGGATGCCGGCGACCAGGCCGTGCGCCTTGGCGCGGGCCAGGATGTGATCGATGGCTTGGGCGACCGGGGCGTCCACGTCGTCGAAGACGGGCCGGCACCCGAGCGCCAGCGACAGGTCCGAAGGGCCGATGTAGACCGCATCCAGCCCCTCGACCGAAAGGATGTCGTCCAGGTTCTCCAGCGCCTGCGCGGTCTCGATCATCGCGAAGGTGACGATGGTGTCGTTCGCCTGCTGCGGGTAGTCGGCGCCGCCGTAGAGCAGCGCGCGCACCGGGCCGAAGCTGCGGGTGCCGCGCGGCGCGTAGTGGGTGTAGGCGACCAGGCGCTGGGCGTCCTCGCGTGTGTTGACCATCGGGCAGATCACGGCGTAGGCGCCCGCGTCGAGCGCCTTCATCAGCGCACCCGGCTCCAGCCAGGGGACGCGCACGACCGGCACGGTACCGGTGGTGGAGATGGCCTGCAGCATCGTGACCATGGCCTGGTAGTCGACCACGCCGTGCTGCAGGTCGATGGTCAGCGAATCCCACCCCTGGTGGGCCATGGTCTCGGCCGAGAAGCCATTGGGGATGGCAAGCCAGCCGTTGACGGCAGCCCCACCGGATTTCCACAGCGTGCGCAGGCGGTTCTCTCTCATGGGGCTTCCTTCAGGAGGTTCAGCGGACGAAGGCGGGACGCTTCGGGTCGAAACGCCAGCCGGGAAGCAGATATTGCATCGCAACCGCATCATCGCGCGCGCCCAGGCCATGCGCCTTGTAAAGCTGGTGCGCCTTCTCGATCTCGGCCATGTCCAGCTCGACGCCCAGTCCCGGCTTCTTCGGAACCTGTACCAGGCCGCCTTCGATCTTCAACGGCTCCTTCGTCAGGCGCTGGCCGTCCTGCCAGATCCAGTGCGTGTCGATCGCGGTGACGCGGCCGGGCGCCGCCGCGCCGACCTGCGTGAACATCGCGAGCGAGACGTCGAAATGGTTGTTGGAATGCGAGCCCCAGGTCAGGCCCCAGTCGCGGCAGGTCTGGGCCACGCGAACCGAGCCCGCCATGGTCCAGAAATGCGGGTCGGCCAGCGGGATGTCCACCGACTGCAGCGCCAGCGCGTGACTCAGCTGGCGCCAGTCGGTCGCAATCATGTTGGTCGCGGTCGGCAGGCCGGTGGCGCGGCGGAACTCGGCCATCACCTCGCGGCCCGAAAAGCCCTCCTCGGCACCGCAGGGGTCTTCGGCATAGGCGACCACGCCGCGCATGTCCCGCATTAGCCGGATCGCGTCCTTGAGCAGCCAGCCGCCGTTCGGGTCGAGCGTGACGCGGGCTTGCGGAAAGCGCTCGTGCAGCGCGGTCACGGCCTCGATCTCTTCCTCCCCGCGCAGCACGCCGCCCTTGAGCTTGAAGTCGTTGAAGCCGTAGCGCGCCTGCGCTGCCTCGGCGAGGCGCACGATCGCCTCGGGAGTCATCGCCTTCTCGTGGCGCAGGCGCGACCAGTCGTCAGCCGCATCGGCCTCACGGGCATAGGGCAAGTCGGTCTTGTCGCGATCGCCGACGTAGAAGAGGTAACCCAGCATCTCCACGGCATCGCGTTGCTGGCCTTCGCCGAGCAGCGCGGCAACCGGGACGTCCAGGTGCTGGCCCAGCAGATCGAGCAGCGCGGACTCGACGGCCGTCGCGGCATGGATGGTGGTGCGCAGGTCGAAGGTCTGCAGGCCGCGGCCGCCGCTGTCGCGGTCCGCGAACTTCTGTTGCACCTGCTGCAGCACCCGCTGGTGGGCACCGATGGGCTGGCCGACCACCAGTTCGCGTGCGTCCTCGAGCGTCTGGCGGATCTTCTCGCCGCCCGGCACCTCGCCGACGCCGGTCCGGCCTGCGCTGTCGGTCAGGACGAGCAGGTTGCGGGTAAAGAAGGGGCCGTGGGCGCCGCTCAGGTTGAGCAGCATGCTGTCGCTGCCGGCGACCGGGATCGCGCGCAGTTCGGTGACGACGGGAGTGGCGTTGTCGGACATGGTGGGCCTCAGTCGATCGTGATCTTGCCGGTCTCGATCACTTTCTTCCAGCGGTCGAACTCCTGTTTCTGGAAGCTTGCGAACTGGGCCGGTGTGTTTCCAACCACCTCGAGGCCGATGGCGGTGAACTGCTGCTTGACTGCAGGCTCGTTCAGCGCCGCCACCATCGCCTCGCTGGCCTTGGTGCGCACCGCAGGCGGCAGCCCCTTGGGGGCGACGATGGCCTGCCACGAGTAGACCTCCACGTTCTTGACCCCGGCCTCGGCCATCGTCGGCACGTCGGGCAGGACCGGCGAGCGCTTGGCGCCGGTCACGGCCAGCGCCTTGAGCTTGCCGCTCTTGATGTGCGGCACCACCGCGTTGACGTTCTGGAACGACGCTTCGACCTGGCCGCCGAGCAGGTCGGTGATGGCCGGCGCGCCGCCCTTGTAGGGCACGTGCAGGCCCATGGTGCCGGTCTCCTGCCAGAACAGCTCGGCCGTGAGGTGGTCGCTCGAGCCGTTGCCGGACGAAGCGAAGGTCATCTTGCCGGGGTTCTTCTTCTCGTGGGCGATCACGTCGGCGACCGTCTTGTGCGGCGAAACGGCAGGCACCACCAGCACATTGGGATCCTGTACCGCCACGGTGATCAGGTCGAAATCCTTCAGTGCGTCGTACTGCAGCCCCTTGATGAGGTGCGGTGCGATCACCAGGGGCCCGAGTGACGTGACGAGAAAGGTGTTGCCGTCCGGCGTGGCGCGCTTGACCAGCGTCGCACCGATAGTGCCGGTGGCACCGGCCTTGTTGTCCACCAGGAAAGGCTGGCCGAGCTTCTCGGTCAGCTTGGGACCTATGGCGCGCGCGACCATGTCGGTCGAGCCGCCGGCCGGGAAGGGGACGACCAGCGTCACCGGCTTCTGGGGCCATTCCTGGGCCTGGGCGAGGCAGGCAGCCAAGGCGAGGGCTGCGGCGCCGAGGAATTTTTTCATGAGGCGTGTCTCCTGAAGGTGAATTCGAAACAAACGGGATTTGCGGCTGCGACCGCTCTGGTAGCGCTACCGTGCTGATGGCCCAATGGTAGCGCTACCTTTTTCGAAGTCAAGACCCTGCTCATCAGGGTTTACCCCCGATCAAGCGCTTGCGCGCTCGACGATCGAAAAGCCGATGTCCACCACCTTGTCGGCCACCTCGCGGCCCTCGGCGCGGTCCACGATGAAGCGTGCGGCCTGCCGGCCGATGGCCACGCTGTCGATGCGCACGGTGGTGAGTGCCGGGTACAGGTCGGCCGCGAACTCCAGATCGCCGAATCCAACCACCGCCAGAGGGTCCGGCACTGCAATGCCTCGGGCCTGCGCCTCGGTCATCACGCCCAGGGCCAGCAGGTCGGAGCTGCAGAAAACGGCATCGATTCCCGGCGCCGACGCCAGCAGCCCGGCCAGCGCGCGGCGCCCGCTGCCCAGCGTGGTCGGCGCCGGAACGTAGATCAGCGGCACCTCGGGCAGGCCAGCCCCGCGCGCCGCGTCGCAAAAAGCCTGGTGCCGGCGCCGCGACCGCTCGTCATCGCCTGCGACCACCGCCAGCCTGCGGCGGCCCCTGGCGCGCAGGAACTCCACCATCGCGCGTCCCACCTCGGCGTGCGAGAAGCCGACCAGCATGTCGAGCGGCGTGGGCGTGAGGTCCCAGGTCTCGACAACCGGAATGCCGGCAGCCAGCAGGCGCCGCCGCCCCTCGGTCGAATGCAGGATGCCGGTGAGCACGATCCCGTCGGGACGGCGGCCGATGATGGCCTCGAGCAGCGCATCCTCGCGCGAATCGGTGTAGCCGCTCTGGCCCAGCATCAGCTGGTAGCCCTGCTCGGCCAGCGCCTCGGTGAGCGACTGCACGGTCTGCAGGAACACCGGCCCCGCGATCGTCGGTACCACCGCCGCGACCAGCCGGCTGCGCGCCGACGCCAGCCCGCCGGCCAGGACATTGCGGACATAGCCGGTGCGCGCGACGGCCTCGCTGACTTTCCGGAGTACCTCGGGCGAGACCTGGGCCGGCGTGTTGAGCGCACGGGAGGCGGTAATGGGTGCGACGCCTGCAAGCTTGGCCACGTCATGCAGCGTGACGGCGCCGCTGCCGCGGCGGCTGCGACGTGCGGGTGAAGTTTCGCCGGTCATGCCGCAGATTCTAGTGGTGAGGATAGCGCTACCGTCCCCGCCGGCGCGGCCATGGGAGCCGTGCTGCTCAAGACGCGAACCGCCTTTTCGCCTACTGCTTCTGGTGAATGCTTCTGTTTGCAACGAGCAGTAGAGTCAATGCTCACACAGGGGATTGGACGCCATGGACAGCTTTGCCACCCTCACCCTTCCCATCGTGCCGGGTCCGGCAACCGAAAGCGGCGACTGGCCGACGCAGCAGCCCGACTGGGTGCGGTTCGAACGCGACGGCCCGCGCGCACTGCCTGAAGGCTTGCACTTGCGCGATTACGAGATCGTCGGCCCCATCGGCGAGGGCGGCTTCGGCGTGGTCTACCTCGCGTGGGACTCCGTGCATCAGCAACATGTCGCGATCAAGGAATACCTGCCGGCGGTGCTGGCCGTGCGCGACCGCGCCTCCACCGCGGTGATCCTTCGATCACCGCGCCACCAGGACAGCTTCCGCATCGGGCTGCGCAGCTTCGTCAACGAGGCCCGCATCCTTGCGCGATTCGACCATCCCGCGCTCGTGCGCGTGCTGCACCATTGGGAAGACAACGGCACGGCCTACATGGCCATGCCGTACTACCAAGGCCCGACGCTGGCGCGCGCGCTGGCTGAACTGGGCCGCGCCCCGGAGGAAGCCGAACTGCGCGCATGGCTGCAGCCACTGCTCGACGCCCTGGGCACGATGCACGCGCTGAGCTGCTTCCATCGCGACATCGCGCCGGACAACATCCTGCTCACGGACACCGGCCCCGTGCTGCTGGACTTCGGCGCCGCGCGGCGCGTGATCGACGGCGCGGGGCAATCGCCGGCCGTGGTGTTCAAGCCCGGCTTCACGCCCGTCGAGCAGTACGGCGAGCTCGCCTCGATGCGGCAGGGGCCGTGGACCGACCTCTACGCGCTGGCGGCAGTCGTATACGCAGCGATCACCGGCCAGCCGCCGGTCTCGTCCATCGAACGCATGCCCGACGACCCGCTGCAACCGCTTTGCACACGCGCGCACGGCCGCTACAGCGAGCCCTTCCTGGCGACCATCGATGCGGCACTGTCGGTGCTTCCGCAGGATCGGCCGCAGAGCGCGGCCGAGTTCAGCGCGCGGTTGGGCGGCGATGCGGCGGCCTGCCAGGCGGAGGGCGACGCGGCGGACTTCGCGCCGGCCCAGCCGGCGGCTTCGGATGCTCTCGAGGCCGCAGCAGCGGACGCCGTCGTGCAGTGCTTCTTGCCCCCGATCGCCTGGCCCTCGGTGCCGCGGGTCGAGCCGCTCGCAGCCCTTCCGCCGCGACCGCGGCCGCAACCAAAGCCGGCACCGCGCATTCGCTCGAAGCGTCCGGCCCTGGCGGCGACGGCGGTGGTGCTGCTCGGTCTGATGAGCGCCGGGTACTACCGCATCGGAGATCCGGTCCGAACGGAGCCGCCGCTGGCCGTGCTCGCCGCCCCGCCCACGGCGATGCCCGAGCGGACGCTGCCGATGCCGGTACCTGCGCCGCCCGGCATGCAGCCGCTGCGCGTCGTCGCCATGCCCTCGGCAGCGTTCGACGCAGCACCGCCCGCACCCGCTGTCGAGCCCGCGCCATCAGCACGCCGTACGGCAAGGCCTGCACCTGCCCCGGAGCGTGCCGACCCCGCGCCCGGCACGGCGCATCCACCGGTCCGGGCGGCGCGCGCGCCTCGACGCGAGCCGGCCAAGCCTGCGGCGGAGCCGCCGCCCCGACTGCTGGCCGCCGCTGCGCCCTCTGATGGCGGCCGCTGCAGCGAGCTGCTGCTGCGCGCTTCGCTGCAACCCCTGGGCGCCGGCGAGGCGGCCAGTCTGAGAAGGGGATGTGAATGATGATCACGACATTCGCCCGCAGCCGCCTGGCCATGTCCTTGTCCGGCGCGCTGCTGATCCTGGCGGGCTTCACCGGTTGCGCCACACCCGTGCCGCCGCCGCCCTCCAAGGCCGAGCTGCCCTTCGACCAGGCCATCGCCCAGGCCACCGACAGTCTCGTGATGCAAACGCAGAAGCAGGCGCCGCTGATTGCCCGCGCGAGCGCCAGGCGCGGCGTGGTGCTCGATCCGATGATCGATGCCGGCAGCGCCCAGCAGACCGCGGCCACGCTGCTGCTGCAGGAAAGGGTCAGCGAACGCATGGGGTCCAGGCACGACATCATCGAGCTGCTGCCCTTGGAGAGCACGAACCTCGCCAAGGCCCGCTACCTGCTGACCGGCACCATGACGCGGCTTTCGGTTGAACGGGCGCGCAGCCCGCTGCGCATCGACCTGGCGATCACCGAGCTGGCCAGCGGCATGGTGGTCGCCCAATCGTCGGCGGTGGCGCGCGACGACGGCCTGGACCACACGCCGCTCCCCTACTACCAGGACACGCCGGTCCCCCTCAAGGACCAGGTCATCGACAGCTACGTGCGCACCACCACCACGCCGCCAGGCCGGCGTGCCGATCCTTACTACCTGGAGCACATCTCGGCGGCCCCGGCCATCAAGGACGCCACCACGCACTACAACGCCGAGCGCTACCAGGACGCGCTGGCGCAATACAACAGCGCCGCCCGCGCCATGGCAGGCAACGACGCCCAACTGCGCGTGCTCAACGGCATCTACCTGAGCTCGGCCAAACTGGGCCGCACCGCGGAGGCCGAGCAGGCTTTCGGAAAGATCGTGGCCTACGGCATCGCCCAGCACCAGCTGGGTGTGAAGTTCCTGTTCAATCCCGGCAGCACCGCCTTCTGGCCCGACGCCAAGGTCAGCGGCCCTTACCCCATGTGGCTGCGCGAGATCGCCAGGGCCAGCGCCGGCACCAAGGTGTGCATGGACATCGTCGGACACACGAGCCGCACCGGCTCAGTCGCCTTCAACGACATTCTTTCTGCGCAACGGGCGCGCTACATACGCCAGCGGCTGATCGACGAGGCCAGCGTGCTGGGCGAACGCACCAAGCCGAGCGGCATGGGTTTTCGCGAAAACATCATCGGCAGCGGAACCGACGACGCGGTCGATGCGCTGGATCGGCGGGTCGAGTTCAAGATCGTGGATTGCGGCTGAACGCCGCGAACCTGGAGGGACCAGGAGCCTTGCACTGGCAGCGTTCTCGGGCCCTGTGGGTATTCCTAAATGGATAGTTCTCAGGCGAGGCAGCGTGCTCGCCGATTCGACAGCTTGACCTGCAGCTCGTCGGCGACCTCGACCGCTCGATGCTCCATCACCGCCACCGGATAGCTGCCGACCACGATGTTGTCGACGCTCACGGTGGCATAGCTGAATTCGCGGCCCAGGGCCGCCGCAGCGTCCTGCAGGCACTGTGCCACGGAGGCCAGTCCTTCGCGTGCGTAGCGCCAGGTGCCGTCGCCGACGCCTACATAAGAATTGAAGTTGCGGTCGCCCCGCTTCGTGATTTCAACTGCCGGTTGCATCGCTGTTCTCCCAGAGTTCGCTGGAGCGATTCTGGCGAGAGCACGGGCCGCGCGGAACTGGCCATTGGTCGAGTCTGCCGCTCGACATCCTTCAATTTGAGGAGGCGGCTCCTACGACAGCGGAAGGATTTGAAGAGGCGGGCAGAAGCGCCACCTCTTCACCATTCATTTTTCCTCAACCGCGGGCGCGGGCCTGGTCTCGCAGAGACTTGATCTGATCATGATTGCGCTGGGCGCCCTCGGCCTGTCGCTCGACCACGCTGCGAACGTCCGCCGGCAGGTTCTGCTTCAGGGCCTTGCGGTAGCGCGCGACAGCTGCGTCCTCGCCGCGCTCGCATTCCTCGAGCATCGACAGTTCGCTGTTGGCGCCCACTGCACCCTTCACATGCACCCAGCCTCGGTGCATCGCGCCGGTCGTGGTGCCACCTTCGGCCGGCTTGCCGCCGCTGGCCACGATCAGTTGCGCGAGTTCGCTCGCCGCCTGCGCGCAGCCGGCGGCGCGATCGCTGAACACGCGCTTCATCTCGGCCGATTCCACTTCCTCGGCGCATGTGCGAAAGCCATACTCGCCGTCGCGCGAGTTCTCGAGCAGGTCGTTCAGGACGTCCACCACGTCGTCTGCGGCCATCACTTGGGTATCCATTGCCATGAAAGTACTCCTTGGGGTTCAGCGGTCCCGTGCGGGACGCTTGCTGGAGTCTTCATGATTGGCCGCAGGCCCGCGCGCGACGTCAGCATCGCCTGACGGCGCCTGTAGGGCGGTACCGCCCTCACAGCCTTCCAGGCGACTTCCGTCCACGCCCGATCCAAACTAAGTACGGCTGCGGGGGAACTTCGACGAGATCTGAAGCCACGCTTCCTGGCCCATGCTTGCCTCGATGTCCTTGCCGATCTTCAGGAAGCGCATCACTTGCAGCTCGAACAAGTGCACCATATCGCCCACGACATGGTTGGCCCGACGCTCCGGATCGAACCTGCACGGAGAAAGATCGTCCGCCAGGCTGATGAGCGCATGCGCCGCTGCGGCGTGCAGTTCCACCCTTCTGACCGGATCTTCAACCTGTCCCATCCAGACGAGGGTGTCGCGCCCCAGCTGCTTGTCGCTCAGCATGGCGCGCAAGACTTTGTGCAAGTCGCTGCCCGACAGCAAGAGCTGGTCGTTCACTTTCAACCTCAGCATGACGTCCAGGCCCTCCTGGGCCCAGGGGAACGGCAGCCGATGCAGCAATTCATCCGCGCCACCGCGCAGGCCGTCTGCGGCAGCGGCATCGATGGCGTTCATCGCCAGGAGAACCATGGGACCCGTCGGGAGGTCGGCGTCCCGGTCGAGCATGGCCCACAGCGCCCGCCAACCACGGGCCCACGATTGCGGGTCGCGAACCGGCTCGAACGGCACAAAGAATTTGCGCCAACGTTCGATCTGCCCCAAGGGCGTCCTGGCCGAAGGGTCCAAGACCCTCGCGATACGACCCTTGCCATCGTGACTGAACTGCACGAGGCCCTGGACGGCCAACAAGGCAGCCCCCAGATCAATGCGATCCGCGAGCCCGTTGAACAACGCCCGGATCTTTGGCGAGCTCCAGACGCCCGAGGCGAGGCCACGCACCACGGCTTGCGCGACCAACTTTCGGCCGTCTTCTATCATCAAAAGGATGTCGAGACCTACATGAGGCTCCTCGCTGCAAAAGCCGGGCAACGCATCGACCATGCGCGCCAGGAGGCTGCCGGAGGGGTTTGGAGTGGATTCACCGGATTCCAGGATTTGCTCGATGGCCCACTGCTGGAATGCCGCCGTGCGGAAGCGCGTTGCTACAAGCCTCGCCCCCGACCGCGCACATTGCGCGTCGCCCGTCGCAAGGAGCACGCGGGCCATCTGCACCTCCACCACGTCCCCTGCCTCCGCCGCCGCCGTCAGCCTCTCGGACACGCGCTGGACAAGGTCGCGGAGCGCCGTATCGCAGAACTCCGGATGCGGGCAGGCGCGGATGGCGAGTGCAGCCTTGAACAGATCCCCCGATTCGATGGCGCCGCGAAAGGCATCGGCCAGACCGATCAACGCCTTCGCAGACTTTGCAATGGCGTAGCCGGTCTTTGTCTTGACCGAAATCGACAACCGGGATTTCGCGACGGAGCCCCGGCTCAACATCGCCTCGAGGCAGGTCTTGTAGGCCTGATAGGCCGGGCCGCTGCAGCGCACCGCCTGCCATCCCACCACGACCATCATGTGAGACCGCAGCGCGAGGCCATCTCTTTCGTCGATCTTGTCGCTGAGCTCTGCAAGCCCGAGCAGGCGGGTCACGCACGCCTCGGGGGACGACTGGGTCAGCGCCTGTTCCGCTGCAACGCACAGGACTTCGGTTCGCATGCTTGCCGGCAATCCGCCGACCAGGTCGCGCGTCAGCTCGGGCAGCCGGGCCATTTCCCTCAGCTTGGTGGCGAATTCCGCGAGCCCGGCGTCGTCGGTGCCGGGAGGCAACTCGTCCATGGCGGGGCAGGCGACGGCCATGATCGTCAGCGCCCAGGGACCATGGGTCGTCTTGAGCAGGTCTGCGAACGACAGCAGCAGGTGCAGTTCCGCGAGGCATTTGCCCGCGTCCTGCGTCAGGGCGCGTTCCACCGTGAGGCGCACGGCCTCGACGAAGTCATCGCCGTCGAGCCCGTCCACCAACTCGAGCGTGAGCGCTGGAAACACGGCCGCCACGCTCGTCCTCGTCTCCACGGGGCACCACCGCAGCAGTCCGAACAGCTGACGCAGGTTTCCGTCGCGCAGCGCCTTGTGCGCCGCGGCATCCAACGCCCTGTTCAGCGGGTTGCGGACTTGCGGGTCGTCGCAACGCCTCCAACGGTCAACGCACTCGCCGCCGCACAGTTTCAACAGGTTGAACCGCACCGCCGGTTCGCACAGCCGAAGCAAGGTGCATGCTGCCACCAGGCAGTCTGCGTAGACCAGGATCCCGATCGCCTCGGCCATGCGGTCCACGTCCTGTTCGCCGATCATCGACAACGCAACGATGCGGTCGTCTTCGGTGCTCAGGCCCTCGACCTTTTTCAGGCACGTCAGGACCTTTTCCCATTTGTCGCCGCACGCCGCCTTCGTCAAAGGCGGAAGGGGCCTGGTGGTCTGTCTTCTGCCTTCGGTGTTCCGTGGCGAAACGACGGTCCGCAGACCTCGATTGGATGGCGAATCCGAGTTCGCCGGGGGCAACTCGTAGGAGGCAACGCGTCGCCGCAGGTCTGTCGTATCGCTATGGAGGGGTCTCACGAATTTTCCCGTCTGATGTGAGTGGAGATGTGAAGCGCCGGCAAGCCGTCCGGCGTGCGCCGGGCTCAGCAGCGCAGAAATGCGCCCGATCCGATCTCGGCCAGCCCGGGGTGGGTATCCGGCCGTGGATCAGGCGGCTCGGGATGCAGGCGGACGGCCCAGGACGCGCAGGTTCGTGTAAATGCCTCCAGCACGCCCGGCCATTCGCCCGGATCGTCCGGGACGGCGGGGAAGAGCATCGACAAGGTCAGCAAGCCAGTCTGTCGATGGACATCGACCGACCAGTGCGCCCCCCCGCCCGTCCAGCGCGCCACGATGTCCTGCACATGGCGCGGCGCGTCTTCGTCCAAGTCGTCGTCCTCGTCGGCTTCTGCGAGGGCTTGCAGCAATTCGGCGCGCACATAGCCTGCGCCCGCGAACAGTTCGACCCGGCCGCCCGGCACCATGGCGGCGTGGACCTGCAGGTCTTCTCCAGCCTCGAACGCGAGACTGCCATCGGAGCCGGTGCAGCTGGGCGTCCGCTCCACCGAGGCAAGATACAGGTCGAGGCTGTGAGCCAATTGAGCGGTCATCGGGTGTCGCTCCTCTGGGATAGTGGTTATCCCGCTGAGTGACTGATCTCTCGTCTTGGTTCCATCACGAGAGAAGATCACGCATGCCCGCCCGTGCTGCCTGCCGCTGCTGACCTCGAATCGGAGAAGAACCATGAAACATCGAATTCACCCATGGGCACCTGGAGGCCCGGCTGCACGCGGGTCCGGAGCGCCGCAGGCGGAGCGCATCTCGTGAGCGCCGTCTCCGACGAAATGGGCAAGGCGGCCGCCGCGCCCGCCTTCGTCACCTTCGCCGAGGCCTTTCGCTTCTGGCTCAAGCTCGGCTTCATCAGCTTCGGCGGGCCCGCAGGGCAGATTTCGATCATGCACACCGAGCTGGTCGAGCGCCGGCGCTGGATCAGCGAGAAGCGCTTCCTCCACGCGCTGAACTACTGCATGCTGCTGCCGGGGCCCGAGGCGCAGCAACTGGCCACCTACATCGGCTGGCTGATGCACCGGACCTGGGGCGGCGTCGTCGCCGGTGCGTTGTTCGTGCTGCCTTCGCTGTTCATCCTGATCACGCTGTCATGGATCTACCTGCGCTTCGGCCACGTGCCGGCGGTGGAGGGCCTCTTCTACGGAATCAAGCCCGCTGTCACGGCGCTGGTGCTGCACGCGGCGCACCGCATCGGCACGCGGGCGCTGCGCAATCCCTGGATGTGGGGCATCGCGGCGGCAGCCTTCGTGGCCATCTTTGCCTTCCACACGCCCTTTCCGGCCATCATCCTCGCGGCCGGGCTGATCGGCCACTTCGGCGCGCGCCGCGCACCGGCGGTGTTCGCGCTCGGGGGCGGCCATGGCGGCGCGCAGCACAGCTACGGGCCGGCGCTGATCGATGACGCCACGCCGACACCGCCGCACGCGCGCTTCTCGCGCGCCCACCTGGCGAAGCTGCTGGCCGCCGGACTGGGAATGTGGGCGCTGGCGATGGGCGCGCTCCTCGCCACGCAGGGCGTGCAGGGCACGCTGGCACAGATGGGCTGGTTCTTCACGAAGGCGGCGCTCCTGACCTTCGGCGGCGCCTACGCGGTGCTGCCCTATGTCTACCAGGGCGCGGTCGAGCAGCACCATTGGCTGTCAGCTGCGCAGATGATCGATGGCCTGGCCCTGGGCGAGACGACGCCGGGCCCGCTGATCATGGTGGTGGCCTTCGTAGGCTTCGTCGGCGGCTGGGTCCGGCAGGTACTCGGGCCCGACGCCGTCTTTCTTGGTGGCGCGCTGGCGGCCACGGTGGTCACCTTCTTCACCTTCCTGCCTTCGTTCGTCTTCATCCTGGCCGGCGGTCCCCTCGTCGAGGCCACGCATGGCAAGCTCGGCTTCACCGCGCCGCTGTCGGCGATCACCGCGGCGGTGGTCGGCGTGATCCTGAACCTGGCACTGTTCTTCGCCTACCACGTGCTCTGGCCGCAGGGCTTCGCCGGCCGCTTCGACTGGGTGTCGGCACTCATCGCCGTGGCTGCGGCGCTCGCCCTCTTCCGCTTCAAGATCGGCGTGATGCCGCTCCTCGGCGCGTGTGCGCTGGTCGGACTCGCCGTGACGCTGGGCAGGGGCTGAACACGCACCTCCGGACGCGGAGGACGCGAAGGTCGTCCGGACCTCCGCTTTCCTCAGTCGCCCGCGACGATGCCTTGCTGCTTGAGCCCCGCGATGTCGGCCTCGCTGTACCCGACCTCGCGCAGCAGCGCATCCGTATGCTCGCCAAGCAGCGGCGGCTGCAGCCGGATGCCCGGCCGCTCGCCGCCCAGGGTGAAGGGCATCAGCGGCACCTTCGACTCGCTGCCGTCGTTCATGCGCACCGGCGCCAAGCCGCCGGTGGCGTTGAGGTGCGGATCGTCGAAAAGCTCGTGCGGCCTGGCGATGGGCGCGAAGGGCAGCTCGTTCTTCTCGAACACGGCGCTGAGCTCGGCCGCGCTGTAGCCCGCGAGGTGCGAGCGCAGCAGGGGCATCATCCAGTCGCGCGCGAGCACGCGGTCGTTGTTGGTCTTCAGGCGCGGATCGGCCAGCATCTCCGCCAGGCCGAAGGCCTTGCAGAAGATGGCCCACTGCTTGTCGCTGACCGCGGCCAGGAAGATCTGTTCGCCGTCCTTCACGGTGAAGACGTCGTACACGCCCCAGGCCGAGATGCGGCTGGGCATCGGGTCGGCCGGCTTGCCGGTGGCCGCGAACTGCATCATGTGCTGTGCGACCAAAAAGATGTTGTTCTCGAACAGCGCCGACTGCACCTCGCAGCCTTCGCCGGTCTGCTCGCGCTGGCGCAACGCCGCCATGGCGCCGATCGCGCCGAACATGCCGCCCATGATGTCGTTGACGCTGGTGCCGGCGCGCAGTGGGTCGCCGATGCGGCCGGTCATGTAGGCGAGGCCGCCCATCATCTGCACCACCTCGTCGAGCGCGGTTCGGTGGTCGTAGGGGCCGGGCAGGAAGCCCTTGTGGCTCACGTAGATGAGGCGCGGGTCGCGTTTCTTCAGGCTTTCGTAGTCCAGGCCCAGCTTCTTCATCGTGCCGGGCTTGAAGTTCTCGCTCACGATGTCGGCGCTGGCGATCAGGCGCAGCGCGGCCTCGATGCCCTCGGGCTTCTTGAGGTCGAGAGCGATGCTCTTCTTGTTGCGATTGAAGGTGGGGAAGAAGCCGGCGCCGGAGCCCAGCAGGCGCCGCGTGGAGTCGCCCTCGACCGGCTCGACCTTGATGACCTCGGCGCCGAGGTCGGCCAGCATCATGCCGCAGGTCGGGCCCATCACCATGTGGGTGAATTCGACGACGCGGACGCCGGCGTAGGGCAGTGGCTTTGCGGTGCTGTCACGCATGTGCGGTTCCTTGGATTCCTTGAATTCTCTGGGCAAAGCCCTTGGGCAGGCCGGCCTCGGGCGTCATGCCATAGACCGGCTCGCCCGGCAGGCCGGCGATGAGGGGCTCACGCGCCGCGATGAGTTTGCCGATGTCGATGCCGGTGGCAACGCCCATGGCCTCGAACATGAAGACCAGGTCCTCGGTCACCACGTTGCCCGAGGCACCGGGCGCGTAGGGACAGCCTCCCAGCCCGCCGAGCGAGGCATCGAAGGTGCGCACCCCCTCCTCGAAGGCTGCAAGGCAGTTGGCCAGGCCCAGCCCGCGCGTGTTGTGCATGTGGGCCGCGCCGGCCTTGTCGCCCAGTTCCGCGCGCAGGCGCCTGAAGAGGCGCCGCACCTGGGCCGGATTGGCATAGCCGACGGTGTCGGACAGCCCCGATTCGTCGGCACCCGCCGCCACGCACTGCACCGCAAGGCGGATGACCTCGTCTTCCGGCACATCGCCCTGCAGCGTGCAGCCGAAGGCGGTGGAGATGCCGGCTTCGAGCTTCACGTGGGGCGCGATCTCGCGGCGCAGTGCGGCGATGGCGCGCACCTCCTCGACCATCTCCTCTCGCGTCTTGCGCACGTTGGCCAGTGAATGCGCAGCGCTGGCCGACACGGGCATGGTGAGCTTGTGCACGCCGGCCGCGAGCGCGGCTTCCGCGCCCTTGCGGTTGGGCACCAGCGCCATCACCGTGAGTCCGGGCAGCGTGACCGCGTGGCGCACGACGTCGGCGGCGTCGGCCATCTGCGGCAGCAGGCGCGGCGGGACGAAGGAGGCAACCTCGATCTCGCGAATGCCGGCGGCGTGGAGCGCGTCGATCCACCGCAGCTTGTCCGCGGTGGGCATCGTCGCCTTGACGGACTGCAGGCCGTCGCGCGGGCCGACCTCGCTGATCAGCACATCGGGGCTTGGCATGGGGCTTTTCTCCTGGAGCAGCGTTTGCAAGTGCGCGTTTCGGGGCCTTGCTTGATGGTTCTATTTCGCGAAAGGATATCTGCTCGACGCACCGTTCAGGTCTAAAGGCTCCGTACAAACTCGATCATCCGCCTGCGTTCGTCCGCGTCGGGCAGCCGTCCGCGCATCGCCCCCAGGTTCTCAGCCATGTGCCCGGCATCCGAAGTCCCCGGAATAACGGCCGTGACGCGTGGGTCGCCGAGCAGGAACTTCAAGAAGAAGGCCGCCCAGCCCGTGGCAAAGCCCGCTGCCCAATCGGGCACCGGCTTGCCACGCACCGCGCGGAAAAGCCGGCCGCGCCCGAAAGGCAGGGCCGTGAGCACGCCCGCCTGCACGTCGGCCGCCAAGGGCAGGATGCGCGCCTCGGCTTCGCGGTTGTCGATCGAATAGTCGATCTGCACGAAGTCGGGCTTCTCCCGCTGCAGCACGGCCTCCAACGCGGCGTAGGCGCCACGATAGGTGGACGTGATGCCGACGTAGCGACAGACTCCCTGTGTCTTCCATGCCTTGAAGCGCGACAGCGACTGCCGCGGATCGCTCACGTTGTGAAGCTGGAGCAGGTCGATGCGCCGTGTCGCAAGCCGTCCCAGCGAGCGCTCCAGTTCCGCCGCGTCCGGCGCCTCCAGCTTGGTCGCCACGAAGACCTTGTCGCGCCAGCCGCCGGCCGCCATCACCTGGCCCAGCACCTGCTCGGCATCGCCGTACACCGACGAGGTGTCGATGAGCCGGCCGCCACCCTCCAGGAGAGCCCGGACCACCCGCGTCGCGGCGTCGCGTGTGCGGTCGTCGTTGCTGTCGAACACCTGCGCTGTGCCAAGACCTACCGCGGGTAGCAGCTCGCCGCTGCCTGGTATCGCGCGCTGGACGAGGGCTGCGTCCCTGTTGCCCTGCTGCGCGAGCGCCGCGCGCTGCGCAAGCACGGCCGCGGCGCTGAGCGCGGTGAAGCCGCGCCGGGTCAATCCACTCATGGTGTTTCTCCTTTCTCGCGGCCGGGCAGCGCGGCACGGCGTTCCTGCGTGCGCCCGAGCAATACCGACAACAAGACCCACGCGAGCGCGATTGGCGCCGCGCACAACGCGATCGCGCCTATCTTGAGCCCGACCGCTTGCAGGCTGTCGAAGACCCAGCCGTAGAGGGCGTCGGACCCGCGGTAGACCACCACGTCGATCATGTTCTTCGCCTTGTACTTTTCCTCGCGCCCGACCACTGTGAAGAACACCTGACGCGCCGGATTGGCGATGGCGAAATTCGTCCACCGCTGCATGACCTGCAACACGACAACGACGGCAAGGCCCGGCATCCACGCCAGCACCAGGAACCCGACCACGTACACCGCCGGCAGCGCGCCCGCCGCCATGCCCGTGCCGAAGCGGCGCAGGAACTGCCCGGTGGCGAAGACTTGCGTCGCCAGCGTCAGCAGACCGACGATCAGGTCGATGCTGGCGAAGATGCGGGTCTGCGCGCCGCCGCCCTGCACGGTGGCGGCCACCACATTGGCCTGCACGAGATAAAGGATCGTCGCGCCAAAGGACAGCAGGCTGACCCACGCCGCCACACCGATCAGGTAGGGCGAGCGCACCAGCCCTGACAGCGCCGCGAAGGGACTGCCCCCGACGCGCCGCTGGTCGCGCCGCTGCCCTTGGGGAGCGCCGGCGCTGCGCTCGAGGCGCGCGGAGCAGAACACCGCGAGCTCGAGGAACACGATGGCCGCGATCAACAGGTTGTGCGGCCCCAGCGGCACCGACAGCGCGATGGTGATCACCGGCCCCAGCAGCCCGCCGGCGGTCCCGCCAGCACCGATGAAACCGAAGAGCCGCTTGCCCTGCTCGCTCGTGAACAGGTCCGCCATGAAGGACCAGAACACCGCGACCGCGAACAGGTTGAAGACACTGACCCAGACGAAGAAGACGCGCGCCACGAAGACCGGCTCGATGCCCATTGCCATCAGGAGCCAGAAGAGCGCCAGGTTGAGCACGAAGAAGTGATAGACGATGGGGATGAAGCGTGCGCGCGGCAGCCGGGCGACCAGCGCGCCGAAAATCGGTTGCGCCGCCAGTAGCGTCACGAAGGTGGCCGAGAACAACCATGGCAAGGCGCGGGTGCCTCCGGCGATGCCCATCTGGTCTCGCAAAGGCCGCAACACGTAGTAGCCCGCCAGCAGCGCGAAGAAGTAGCCGAAGGACCACAGCGCAGCCGCAAGCTCCTGCGGCGTCGCCGGGACCGCCCGCCGCAGCCAGCCCTGCAGCGCCGTCATGGCGCCAGGGATAACTTCTGCTTCAGCTCCGCCGCGCTCACAGGCTGGCCGTAGCCAGGCCCGCCGCGCTGGAAGCGCCGGGCATCGGCGAGCTTGCCGACCAACACGGGGTCGAACCCGGCGTCGCGCACCAGTCCCGCCGCCACCTGGACCGCGTGGGTGTCATCGCCTGCGATCGGCACGGCCAGCTTCGGATCGGGGCGGTGGGCCTCGCGCGCGAAGATCACGTAGGACATGGTGTTGAACGCGCGCACCAGCCGCGCGCCGGCAAGGTACTTTTGCGAGACCACGCCCACGCCTTCCTGCTCGCCGAGCGTGCAGCAGTCTGTGCGCTTGCGCGACCCGGTTTCAGCGCAGTGGCGACGGCCCATGCACCGCCGGCCGTCAGCAGCGCGCGGCGGGCGCGATCGAGGGATTGACGGAGCTGCATCGCAGACCTCCTGCGTTCGGGACTGCTTGCATCATGTTCCGCCATGTGCCGGTGCGCAAGTCCGGCGCGGGCGATCAGCTTGTCGAAGACAGTCGGCTCTACGGATATTCGCTCCCCCGGCAACTTCAGCGCGCCGGCGCATGATCGCGCAGCGCTGCCAGCACCGCCTCGATCTGCTCCGCCAGCCCCACGGTGATGCGCAGCCACTGCGGCAGTCCATACCCATCGAGCAGCGCCACCTCGATACCGGCGGCCAGCAGGCGCGCGTGCACGGTGCGGCCCTCGCCGACATGCACCATCAGGAAGTTGCCCGAGGAGGGGATCGAGCCGAGCCGAAGTTGGTGCAGCCCAGCCTCGAGCCGCGCCCGTCCGGTGGTGTTGAGCTGGTAGCTGCGCGCCAGGAAGGCCTCGTCGGCCAGCGCCGCCACTGCGGCAGCCTGCGCCGGCGTGCTGACGTTGAAGCGCGGCCGCCGCGCATCCAGTCGTGCCGCCAGCGCGTGCTGCGCGACGCCGTAGCCGATGCGCAGCCCGGCCAGGCCATAGGCCTTGGAGAAGGTGCGCGCGACGATCAGGTTCGGGAAGCGCCGCACCCAGGCGATGCTGTCGTAGCGCTGCATCGGCGCGAGGTATTCGCCGTAAGCCTCGTCGAGCAGCACCGTCACCTGCGGCGGTACCGATTCCAGGAAGGCAAGCAGTGGCCTGGCCTCGATGAAGCTGCCCGTGGGGTTGTTGGGATTGGCAACGAAGACCAGTCGCGTGTCCTCGCCGATGGCGGCGCGCATCGCATCCAGGTCATGGCCGAAGTCCCGCGCCGGCACCACCGTGCTGCGCGCGTGGGCGTGCGCGGCTGCCTGCCCGTAGACCACGAAACCGTATCGCGAGTAGACGACATGCTCGCCCGGCTTCACGCTGATCTGGGCCGCGAGCTCCAGGATCTCGCTGGAGCCGCTGCCCAGCACCAGCCAGTCTGCCGGCACGTCCAGCCTTGTCGACAGCGCGTGCTTGAGCGCTGTGCCGTTGCTGTCGGGGTAGTTGCCTGCAGCCTGGAGCGCTGCCGCGGCGGCGCGGCGGGCGGACTCGGGCATGCCGAGCGGGTTTTCATTGGAGGCCAGGAGAATCATCGCGACGGCCGGCTGGTTCGGGAGTTGACTTTAGGGGCCCTTTGCAGCGTGCCCACGAGGGCCTACCCTTTGCTGGGGGCCCTTGCCAGCCTCGGCGGGGGATTACCTTCGTTTTTGTCATCGATCATTCACGCCTGATGCTCTTACTCATCAGCAAGGTATCGAATAAAGTCGTCGACTGCATTCTTCCGTCTTGATTCAAGGAGTAGATACCCATGACCGCCCGCACGACCGTCCACGGCCTCCAGGTCGCCACAGAACTCCATCGTTTCATCGAAGACCAGGTCCTGCCGGCCACCGGCGTCGCCAGCGATGTTTTCTGGAAGGGCTTCGACGCCATCGTCAGCGATCTCGCTCCCAAGAACGTCGCGCTCCTTGCCGAACGCGACCGGCTGCAGTCGGAAATGGACGCGTGGCACCAGGCGCACCCCGGTCCGATCGGCGACATGCCGGCCTACCGTGCCTTCCTCGAAAAGATCGGCTACCTGCTGCCGCAGCCCGCGGGTGCCAAGGCCACCACCACGAATGTCGATGCCGAGCTTGCGCTGCAGGCTGGCCCCCAGTTGGTGGTGCCGATCCTCAACGCCCGCTACGCACTGAACGCCGCCAATGCGCGCTGGGGCTCGCTCTACGATGCGCTCTACGGCACCGACGCGATCCCCGAGACGGGCGGCGCCGAAAAGGGCCAGGGCTACAACCCCGTGCGCGGCGCCAAGGTGATCTCGTTCGCGCGCGAGGTGCTGGACCAGGCCGCGCCGCTGGCCAACGGCTCGCACAAGAACGCGACCGGCTACTCGGTGAAGGACGGCCAGCTCATGGTTGCGTTGCAAAGCAGCAGCACGCCCCTGGCAGACCCTTCGCAGTTCGTCGGCTACCAGGGCGATGCGGCGGCGCCCGGCTCGGTACTGCTCAGGCACAACGGCATTCACCTCGACATCCGGATCGATCGCAACACCCCCATCGGCAAGACCGACCCGGCCGGCGTCAGCGACGTGGTGCTCGAGGCGGCGCTGTCCACCATCCTCGACCTCGAGGACTCGGTGGCGGTGGTCGATGCGCAGGACAAGGTGCTTGCCTATTCGAACTGGCTCGGCATCCTGCAGGGCACGCTGACCGAGGAAGTGCAGAAGGGCGGCAAGACCTTCACCCGCGGCCTCAACCCCGACCGCGAATACACCGGGCCCGATGGCAAGCCGGTCAGGCTGCACGGCCGCTCGCTGATGTTCGTGCGAAATGTCGGTCACCTGATGACCAATCCGGCCATCCTCTACGGCGAGGGCAAGGAGATCCCGGAGGGGATCATGGACGCGGTGGTCACCACCACCATCGCCACGATCGACCTGAAGCGCAAGGGCAACTCGCGCACCGGCAGCGTCTATATCGTGAAGCCCAAGATGCACGGCCCGGCCGAGGTGGCCTTCGCCAGCGAGCTGTTCGGCCGCGTCGAGCAGATGCTGGGCTTGCCGGCCAACACGGTGAAGCTGGGCATCATGGACGAGGAGCGCCGCACCAGCGTCAACCTCAAGGCCTGCATCGCAGAGGCGGCGGGCCGCGTGGCCTTCATCAACACCGGCTTCCTGGATCGCACCGGCGACGAGATGCACACCGCCATGCGCGCCGGCCCGATGCTGCGCAAGGGCGACATGAAGACCACGCCCTGGATCCAGGCCTACGAGAAGAACAACGTGCTGGTGGGCCTCTCGTGCGGCTTGCGCGGCAAGGCCCAGATCGGCAAGGGCATGTGGGCCATGCCCGACCTGATGGCCGCAATGCTGGAGCAGAAGATCGGCCATCCGAAGGCGGGCGCCAACACCGCCTGGGTGCCCTCGCCCACGGCGGCGACGCTGCACGCCCTGCACTACCACCGCGTGAACGTGGCCGAGGTGCAGAAGGAGCTGGAGAAGATCGACGCCGACGCCGAGCGCGACAACATCCTCGCGGACCTGCTGAAAGTGCCGGTGGCGCCCGAGGCCAGGTGGACGGCTGCCGAGCGCCAGCAGGAGCTGGACAACAACGTGCAGGGCATCCTCGGCTACGTGGTGCGCTGGATCGACCAGGGCGTGGGCTGCTCCAAGGTGCCCGACATCCACAACGTGGGGCTGATGGAAGACCGCGCGACCCTGCGCATCTCGAGCCAGCACATTGCCAACTGGCTGCTCCACGGCGTGGTGACGAAGGAAGAGGTCGATGCCACCTTCCAGCGCATGGCCGCGGTCGTGGACGCCCAGAACGCCGGCGATTCGCTCTACCAAAAGATGGCGGGCAACTTCGAGACTTCGGCTGCGTACAAGGCGGCGCAAGACCTGGTGTTCAAGGGCGTGGAGCAGCCGAGCGGGTACACCGAGCCGCTGCTCCATGCCTGGCGGTTGAAGGTGAAGGCCGGGCAGGCCTGATCGACATGCCGGCCACCAAGGAAGAAATCGCAGCATTCATTGCACGCGAGTTTCCCCAGACGAAGTGCACCGTCCTCGAAGCCGGCAATGCCGGCGCGACGGTTGCGCACGAGGTGGGCCCCGCTGAGTTGCGGCCTGGAGGCACGGTCTCCGGCCCGGTGCTCATGGCCACCGCCGACGTGGCGCTCTACGTGGCGATCCTGGGTGAGATCGGCATCGTTCCGTTGACGGTGACCACCAGCCTGAACATCAACTTTCTTCGCAAGCCGGAGGCGAGCGCGCGCGTCGTCGGCGTCTGCAAGCTCATCAAGCTGGGGCGCTCGCTGGCGGTGGGCGAGGTCAGCCTCTATTCGGAAGGGAGAAGCGATGTGGTGGCGCACGCCGTGGGCACCTATTCGATTCCTTCGAAGCCGTGATGAGCCCAGGCGCTCGGTAGCCGCGCTCGCAAGCCCCCGCACGCGGCGGGACTCTTTGGCCGCGGAGACAATCGCGCGCTTGTTCATCACTCGGGGCAACGCTCATGGCCTGGATACTTCTGATCATTGCAGGCCTCCTGGAGGTCGGGTGGGCCATCGGCTTGAAGTACACCGAAGGCTTCACGCGGCTTTGGCCCAGCTTTTTCACTCTCGCTTCCATGGTCCTGAGCGTGGTGCTGCTGGGTATTGCCATGAAGTCCCTTCCCGTCGGCACCTCCTATGCTGTCTGGGTAGGCATCGGTGCGATCGGAACGGCCATCCTGGGCATCGTGCTGTTCGCAGAACCCGCAACTGCCGGGCGCATCGCCAGTCTCGCGCTTATTCTCGCGGGCATCGTCGGGCTGAAGCTGGCAACGCCGAGCTGAAGCGCCACGTCGCCCGGAGGCATTCGACGGCAGCGAGTCAGGCGGCGCCCGGTGGCTCGGGCCGCACGCGCGCAGCGCCCAGCGTTCGCTTGACCTCCGCCGGATCCATCCCGTACATCTCCGCGAACTCGGCGACGCTGCGACCGCTGGCTTCGAAGGCGCGGCGCAGTGCCTCGCGCTTCGCATTGCGCGCGCCCAACTCTGCAAAGGCCTCGTCGAGAACTGCGTTGGCCGTCTCGTCGTTGCTGCGCACGGCGAGCATGTAGTCCTCGCGCGAGAGTCCTGATGTCTCGATGGCCGCCATCAAGCGCGTGCGCAACTGCGGGCGCAGGTCTTCGCTGCTGCGCTCCTGGCGCCTGCGGAACACTTCGAGGATCGCGTGGTGCACATGCTCCGGCGCGACGGGCTCCACGGGCATGCCGTTCAGGTCATGGCGTGCCTTGCCCGCGGCCACGGCCTCTAGGTAGCGCGTGGAGCGCGCGTGCAGGCCGAGCGCGACCTTGAGGTCTTCGCGCTTGAATTCGTCGGCGTGCGCCGCGAGCAGGTCCTCGAACACGCCGAGCTTCAGCGGAAGGAAGCGGGCGCCGAACAGGCCGGGGTAGAGCTCGAACAGCCGCTCGAGCACCGGGTGGGTCTTGCGGGGACGCACGGGCTGCTTGCCCTGCGCCGGCTGCTGCGTATTCGACTCCTGCTGTGCGGGGCCGGCACGCCGGCGCCTGCGGCCGGCGCGTGCTTGAGGTTCCTTCATCGGCTGCGCGGGCTGCGGCAACGAAGCGGTTTCGGTGTCTGCTGTGTTCGAAGTCATGGATGTGGGGCCCTCCCAGGCCAGTTGCGGCACGAAGCGGCGCGGACCCGAACTGTAATGCCGCCGCGCCATGCCTAGCGGGCGATACAGCCTGCGGCGTGCTCCCTCCTCGTCCTACAGCCATGCGCGGGCCCTGCCGACCCGGGCGGGCATTCATGTGTTTACGTTTGCAAACACTGGGGCCCCAGTGACCGATCAGAACCATCCACCTTCAAGGAGATTGCTCATGACTTCCCTCACGTTCCGTGACGCGCTGAAAACGTCGGTTGCCGCCCTGGCCATTGCAGGTGCAGGCTTTGCCGTCGCCCAGGGCAACCCGCCCACCACCAGTTCGCCCAATCCCGCAACCGGTGCCGGCCAGCAGGCGCAGGGCACGCAGGGCACACAGGGCACCACACCCATGGGCACCACCGGCACCCCTGCCGCACAGGGCTCCGGCACGATGAACTCCGGTTCCACGGCCAGCGGCAGCACCTCGGCCAGCGGGAGGATGTCTTCGGCCGACACGACGATGCCAAGGTCTTCCGGCAACACGCGCATGGCGCGCGCTGACCGGAACTGAGCGCCATGGGAAGGTCGCCGACCGCGCGCGCCGCGGCACCCGGCTTCCTCGCGCTGGCCCTGGTCGCCGCTGCGCTGGCGCTGCCAGTGCCGGCGCGGGCCCAGGGCGAGCTTGCAAGCCTGGTCCAGTGGGTGCGCACCACCGGCGACAACCAGGGCACGCCCTTCGCCGTGGTCGACAAGAAAGGCGCGCGCGTCCACGTTTTCGATGCGCATGGAAAGGAGCGGGCGTCAGCGCCGATCCTTCTCGGCCTGGCGCGCGGCGACGACACTGTGCCCGGCATCGGCGATCGTCCCATGGCCCAGATCCGGCCGGAAGAACGCACGACACCGGCCGGCCGCTTTGCCACCGAGCCGGGCCGCAACCTGCAGGGCGAAGACATCGTGTGGGTCGACTACGACGCCGCAGTCTCGATGCACCGCGTGCGTGCCACCAACCCGGCCGAGCGCCGTCTGCAGCGGCTCGCGACGCCCAGTGTCGAGGACAACCGGATTTCTTATGGCTGCATCAACGTGCCGGCATCCTTCTACGATGCGCACGTGAAGCCAACGCTCGGCAGACACCCAGGCGTGGTCTACGTGCTGCCGGAAACCCGGCCGCTCGCAGCGGTGTTCGGTATAGGCACGCCGGTCGGCGCAACGCCGGTGGCGCAGCGCTGATGCGCGTCAGGCGCGCTGCGCGGCTTCGGCCTCGGCGCGCAGCCACCCGATGAAATCCTGTGCGTCGGCGTTCTGTGCCGCACGACGGGCGCTCTCGATGAAATAAGCCCGGCGCGAGGCCACGTCGGTGCCGAAAGGCGCCACAAGGCTGCCGTTTTCCACCAGGCCGCGCAGCAACGGCAAACGGCCGATCACCACGCCCTGGCCCGCCACGGCCGCAGCGACGGCGTCGGTGTAGAGGGTGAAGCGCAGGGAATTCTTCATGCGCAGGCCGGTGAGCCCCATGACCTCGAGCCAAGGCTCCCAGTCGACCGTGGGTGCGTCGTTGTGCTTGGGCATGTCGATGGTCAGCAGCGTCTGTTCGACGAGGTCGTCCGGCGAACGCAGCAGATCGGCGACCTTCGGGGCGCACAGCGGGATGACCGACTCCTCGAAAAGGGCAGGGCCGGTGCCGCGCTCGAGCGGCACGAAGCGCACGGCCACGTCGATGCGGCTGCGCTCCAGGTCCAGCACCTCCAGCGTGGCAGAAAGCCGCACATCGACGCGCGGGTGGTCGGCAGTGAAGCGCGCGAGCCGCGGGATCAGCCAGAAGGACGCAAAGCCCGGCGTGCAGGTGATGGCGACCTGGCGCAGCACCGGCGCTGCCCGCAATCGCGCCGTGGCGTCGCGCAGGCGCTCCAGGCTTTCGACGACGGCACGCTGCAGCACGCCGCCCGCCTCGGTGAGTGCCAGCGCACGATGGCGGCGCTCGAACAACAGCACGCCAACGCTCGCCTCGAGCTGCTGGATTTGCCGGCTGACGGCGGATTGGGTCAGGGAGAGCTCGGCAGCTGCGTGCGTGAAGCTCAAGGTGCGCGCCGCGGCCTCGAAGCTGCGCAGCAGCTCCAGGGGCGGTAGCCCGGTGCCTTCGACAGGTGGCCTGGCATTCTCTGGACGCATGCAACGAGTTCCATATGACCGTGTGACGACGGACCTTCGGCCCACTATATTCATTCCAGAGCCGAATGCAAAGGAGTCCGCCATGAACACCACCCCCGCCTGCTTCCAGCTCAGCCTGGCCAAGCGCACCATCTTCACGCTGCCCGATGCAGCCGGTGTGGAAATCGAATGCCGCAGCGGCAGCGTGTGGGTCACGGTGGACCATGATCTGCGCGACATCGTGCTGGCACCGGGCGAGCGATTCGAAGGCGACCAGCACCGGCGCCTGCTGGTGTCGGCGCTGGAGCCCTCGTGCATCACGGTGTCGGGCCCGCAGCCGGCGGTGCCGACGCCGCAGGAGCAACCTGCGCGGTCACTCTGGCGGCTGCGGTCGCACGGAATGTCCCCGGCTTGACGTGGGCGCTCGCCCGGATGGGCTAGCAGGGCGCTGAAAGCAGACCGAGGATCAGGTCGCGCACCCAGCGCTGCGCACTCGAGGCCCGCTCGGAGCCGCGCGACAGGAGCACGATCCGCACCGGGTCGATCCCGAACGGCGGCGGCTGCAGCACGATGGATTTGGCCGCACTCCCTTCAGGATCGGAGAACACGCCGCGCGCGAGCGTGGCGACCAGACCCGAGCCTTCCAGCATGGCCGGCACGCGCAGGAAACTCGGGACGATGCAGCGGATGTCCCGTCGGTGCCCCGCTGCCTTGAGCACCGCATCCACCGCGCTGTATTCGCCCTGCCCCACCGCAACGCGCAGGTGGGGCGCCGCCAGGTAGGCGGGCAGGTCCATGCCGGCGCCGTGGGCACGCCGCGAGAATGCGACCACATACGGGTCGGCGAGCAGTTCGTCGCATTGCACGGCGGCATCGGCCAGCACCGGATTGCCGACGATCGCCATGTCCATTGCATCGCCGAGCAGCATGCCTTCCGCGGCATAGCGGTCGATGGCGCGCACGGTCAGGCGCACGCCGGGGGCACGCCGCTCCAGGGCCATCCACAGGCGCGGCGAGAAGACGCGCTCGGCGTAATCGGTCATTCCGATGCGCAGCTCGAAGCCGTCGTGCAGCGGGTCGAAGAGCCGGCGCTCCTCGTGCAGCGAGTCGATCAGTGCCACGGCGGACTGGATCGTGGGATGGAGCTGCTGCGCGACCTGGGTCGGCCACATCTCCCCGCCGCGCAAGACGAAGAGCTCGTCGCGCAGCAGCTCGCGCAGGCGCGACAGCGAATGGCTCAGCGCCGACTGGCTGCGCCCCAGGCGCTGCGCGGCCAGCGTGACCTGGCGTTCCTCGTAGATGGAGAGGAAGGCGAGCAGGTGCTGGATCTCCACGCCGAAGGGCCGGCCGCGCAGTGAGCGCTGGTGTGAAGCCGGCGCGCCATTAGTCGGTTTCATACTGGGTTTCGTCCATATTCATGCCGGGGACCTGCACGATGCTCCACGCGCGGCTGGCGCAACTAGGATCGATTGCACGCAGGCGGACATGCGCCGCCATTCTCGATCCAACGCAGGAGACCTTCGCATGAGCGTCGTCATGGAAAGCAATACGCACGCGATCCCGGTGATCGACATCGCGCCCTTCTCCCGCGGCTCGCCGCAAGGTCGCCGCGAAGTATCGGCGGCGGTGCAGCAGGCCTGCGAGGGCCTTGGCTTCCTCGTCGTGACCGGCCACGGCGTGCCGGACACCGTGGTCGACGCCCTGTATCGGGAGGCGATGGCCTTCTTCGACTTGCCGCTGGAGGAGAAGAACCGGATTCGCAAGCCTGCCGGCACGGCCTACAAGGGCTATGGCGCGATGGGTGTGAAGACGATCGGCAAGCACATCGATCCGACGCTCAAGCCTTCGCTGCACGAAAGCTTCGCCATCGGGCCACTGGACGTGAGCGACGACCCGTACTACACGCGCCCGGAGGCCGGGAACAACTTCATGCCCAACCTCTGGCCCGCAAGGCCTGCGGCATTGCGCCCCGCAATGACGGCCTACTACCGCGAGATGGAGCGGCTGTCTGCCGACATCCTGCGCATCTTCGCGGACGTGCTGGACCTCGACCCCGCCTACTTCGCGTCACGCATCGACCGCCACACCAGCATCCTGCGCACCATCCACTACCCCGCGCTCGAAAGGCCGCCGGAAAAGGGCGAGGAGCGCTCGGGCGCGCATTCAGACACGACGGCGATCACGGTGCTGAAGATCGACGACGCACCCGGTGGACTCCAGGTCATGCTGCCCGACGGAGGCTGGCTCGACGTGCCGAAGATCCCGGGTGCCTTCGTGATCAACATCGGCGACATCATGATGCGCTGGACGAACGACCGCTTCGTCTCCACGATGCACCGCGTGGTCAACCCGCCCGAGGGCGCCGGCGCGCGTGCGCGCCGGCTTTCGATCCCTTACTTCTGCATGCCCAACTACGACGCACTCATCGAGTGCATCCCCAGCTGCATTGGCGAGGGCGCCCGCTACGCCCCGATCGCCTCCGGCAAGCTGCTGGCCGACCGCTACGCGGCGACTTACGCGACCGACAAATAGCCGCACGCCCCCTGCCCCCCGATGTTCCGCTGCCTCTCTGGAGCTACCGCCATGACACGCTCGATCTCCCCCGCCCTGCCGACCCGCCGCGCCTCGTGCCGGACCTTGCTCGCTGCGGTGATGCTGGCCGTCGGCACGGCTGCCTGGGGCCAGGGCGCGACCGGGACGCCGATCCGCATCGTCGTGCCCTATCCCGCCGGTGGCGGCGCGGACATCGTCACCCGGCGCATCGCCGAGCGGGCGAAGGACATCCTGGGTCAGCCCATCGTGGTCGAGAACAAAGTCGGGGCGGCCACTGCCATCGGCGCGCTCGCCGTGCAGAACGCCCCGCCGGACGGCCACACGCTGCTGCTCGCGACCTCCACCACGCTGGCAGTCAATCCCAACCTGCAGCGCAGCCTGACCTACGCACCCGACAGGCTGGTGCCCGTCGCCGCGCTGCAGGCCGTGCCTTTCATGCTCAGCGTCAACCCGCAGACGCCGATCTCCTCGCTGCGCGATTTGCCAGCCTATGCGCAGGCGCATCCCGGCATGGTGAACTACGGCACGCTCGGCGTGGGCAGCTCCAATCACATGCTGGGCGGCCTGCTCGAGAGGCGCGCGCCGGGCCTGGTCCCCATCCACTACCAGAGCTCCGGCCAGGCGATGCTGGCACTCGCCCGCGGCGACATCCACCTCTACTTCGACGGCATCTCGACCTCCGTGGCGCGCGTCAACGCGGGCGAGTTGCGCGGCCTCGCGGTGACCAGCCGCAAGCGCGTCCCCGCAGTACCTGGCATTCCGACGGTGGGAGAAGCCGGGTTTCCTGAGCTCGGGCTGTCCATCTGGTATGGGCTGGTGGCCCCGGCCGGCACGCCAGACGCGGTGATCCGCCGCCTCAACGGCGCCTTCAACCAGGTGCTCGCGCAGCCCGAGGTCATCGCCTTCATGAACGCGGACGGCACCGAGCCGCTGGCCATGACGCCGCAAGCCTTCGGCACGCTCATCCGCGAAGACCGCGCGGTATGGAAACGCACGATCGACGCGCTGCAGATACGGCTTGAGTGAGGCGCTTGCAATGCGGGCGGGCAAGATCGCCCGATCCAGCCACGGGTTCGACGCCGGGTCGCGCAAGCCGAAGGGCTGCGCGAGAATGCAGCAGCCTTCGCGCTTGCATCCGGCGGCGCCCGGCACCTTTGCAATGGCTGGATTCCAGGAGTTCACACCATGCCCCTCAATGCCTTTTATGCCCAATCCGGTGGCGTCACCTCGGTGATCAACGCCTCCGCTGCCGGGGTGATCGAGACGGCCCGCCGTCACGCCGACCGCATCGGCACCGTTTACGCCGGGCGCAACGGCATCCTCGGCGCGCTGGCGGAGGAGCTGATCGACACCAGCCGCGAATCGGCCGAAGCGATCGCGGCGCTGCGCACGACGCCGGCGGGCGCCTTCGGGTCCTGCCGCTACAAGCTCAAGTCGCTGGAGAAGAACCGGCGCGAATACGAGCGGCTGATCGAGGTCTTCAAGGCGCACGGCATCGGCTACTTCTTCTACAACGGCGGCGGGGATTCGGCCGACACCTGCTTCAAGGTGAGCCAGCTGTCCCAGTCGATGGGTTATGCGCTGCAGGCCATTCACGTGCCCAAGACCATCGACAACGACCTGCCGCTGACAGACTGCTGCCCCGGGTTCGGCTCGGTCGCGAAGTACGTCGCGGTCTCGACGCTCGAGGCCTCGCTGGACGTGCGTTCGATGGCCGCGACCTCGACCAAGGTCTTCGTGCTGGAGGTGATGGGCCGCCACGCCGGCTGGATCGCAGCGGCCGGCGGTCTGGCGGCGGACCACGGCATCCCGGTGGTGATCCTGTTTCCCGAAATTCCTTTCGACCAGCCGGCGTTCCTCGCGCGGGTCGATGCGCTGGTCAAGCACCACGGCTACTGCACGGTGGTGGTGTCGGAAGGGGCGCACCATCCCGACGGCAGCTTTCTCGCCGAGCAGGGCAGCAAGGACGCCTTCGGCCACGCACAGCTCGGGGGCGCAGCGCCGGTGGTGGCGCAAATGGTCAAGGAGGCGCTGGGCTACAAGTTCCACTGGGCGGTGGCCGACTACCTGCAACGCTCTGCGCGCCACATCGCATCCGCCACCGATGTGCGCCAGGCCTACGAGCTGGGCCAGCGCGCGGTCGAGCTCGCACTCGAAGGAAAGAACGCGGTGATGCCCTGCATCGAGCGCACATCCGACGCGCCCTACGCCTACCGCATCGGAAGCGCACCGCTCGACCAGGTGGCCAACGCCGAGAAGTTCATGCCGCGCGACTACATCTCTGCCGATGGCTACGGCATCAGCGAGAAGGGGCGCGCCTACCTGCTGCCGCTGATCCAGGGTGAGGACTATCCGGCGTACCGCGATGGCCTGCCGGTGTACGTGACGATGCAGAACCAATGCGTCGCGAAGAAGCTGCCGGCCTTCGAGATCGGGAAGTGATGGGCGCGAAGCCGGACATCGACGCCTCGCGCTGCCCGCTGTGCGGCGAAGCGAATCGCTGCGCGCTCGAGCTGGAACGCGAGACAGGCCAGCCGCAGGGGACGTGCTGGTGCATGCAGTCCGAGTTCTCACCGGGCGTGCTCGACCGGCTGCCAGCTGAATCGCGCGGCCTGGCCTGCATCTGCGCGCGCTGCGCTACGGCGGCAGCTGCGGCGGCTCCGGCTGCGCGGTAGCAGGCTCCGGCATCGGCTCGGCCTGGGCGTCCGCCTGTTCGGGCGCGGACGCCCCGGTGAGGGGCTCCTGCGGCTGTGTGCCGCGCTGGCGCTGCTCCGAAATCACTTCGTGGATGAACTGCAGCTTCCCCACCGCCGCGCGCGGCAGCACGAACGGGTAGTAGTCCGGCTGGCCCATGCTGCGTGACAGCTCGTTGAGCACGTTGGTCAGACGCACCCAGCCGTTGAGGAACGCGAGGAATTCGCCAGCCTCCGGATGCTCGGGCTGCCACAGGTCCGAGAGCTCGAACAGATCGCTGGTGAGTTCCACGTTCTGCGCATCGACGCCGAAGCTCATCGCCGTGTCGGCGGTGTCGGCCATGTGCAGGTAGTGGGCCCAGGTTTCGGCCCAGTCTTCCCACGGATGCGAACTGGCATAGCTGGTGACGAAGCGAATGGCCCAGTCCGGCGGCGGGCCGTTCTCGTAATGCGCCTGCAGCGCCGCCGCGTAGTCGGCACGCTCGTCTCCGAAGAGTTGGCGAAAGGGCTCGAGCCATCGAGTGGGCTGGACCAGCAGGTCCCAGTAGTAGTGGCCGATCTCGTGCCGGAAATGGCCCACGAGGGTGCGGTAGGGCTCGCGCATCTCGGCGCGGATGCGCTCGCGCACGGCGTCTTCCGCCTCCTCGGCATTCAGGGTGATCACGCCCATCTGGTGACCGGTCATCACATGCGCCTCCCCGGGCACATTGCCGAGGAAGTCGAAGGCCAGGCCGTGCACCGGATCGGCCAGCCGCGTGACGACCGGCAACTCGAGCGCGAGCAGTTGGGAGACCAGCCGGCGCTTGGCGAGCTCCAGCTTGCGCCACAGCTCGCCGTTGCCCTCGATCGAAAGGTCGGGGATGGTGCGCGTGACGCTGCAGGCCAGGCAGAGGCCAGGCACCAGCCCGTCGGTGTTGAAAGACGGACCGTCGCCCTCTCGCGGCGCAGGCACCATCCAGTTGCAGGCGGCCGGCGTCAGCAGGTTGTCGCAGCGGCGGTACGCCCTGCCCTGCGGATCATGGAAGACGGTGTAGGTGTCGGGCTCGGCGCCCTCGCGCGTGTCCGGCGCGAGCGGCACCACGCCCAGGTGCTCGGCGACGTAGCCCAACGGCGTGTGGCAGGCCAGGCACTCGCTGTTGCGCAGGAACACGGGACGGCCACACTGGCACTGGTAGGCGCGGGTGACGGTCGGCGCCTTCAGCTCGGCGGCCAGCGTGGGCGCGCCCTCGGCGCTGGCGCCTGCGGCTGTGTTGTCGTCGGTGACGGATTCCATTGCTCCTCTCTTCACCTTGGCGTGGTTTGCGGAAAGCACAACGGGCCATTGTCGAGGCGGCGGGCTCGGCGGCCGGGTCTGCAATGCCCGTATCCTTGTAGGACAGCCGAACAGCTGCCGCACGATGATCGACACACCACCTTCACCCCTCTCCCTCAGTGCCCGCTACGGAACGCGCTACCGCTGGCTCCTCCTCCTCTCGGTGATGATCGGGGTGATGGCTTCCATCATGTCCTCGACCATCGTCAACGTGGCGATCCCGGACATGAGCCACCACTTCGAGCTGGGCCAGGAGCGCGCGCAATGGGTCAGCTCGGGGTTCATGGTGGCGATGACGGTCTCGATGCTGACCACGCCCTGGCTGCTCTCGCGCTACGGCTATCGCCGCACCTATGTCGGCACCATGCTGCTGCTGCTGGTGGGCGGTGTCAGCGGCGGCTTGGCCAACCACTTCCCGCTGGTGCTGGCCGCGCGCGTGGCCGAGGGGCTGGCGGCGGGGGTGGTGCAGCCGATCCCGGCCATCATCATCCTGCGTGCATTCGAGCCGCACGAACAGGGCCGCGCCAGCGGCATCTTCGGCATGGGCGTGGTGCTGGCGCCGGCCGTCGGGCCGAGCATCGGCGGCGTGCTGGTAGACCTGTTCGGCTGGCGCTCGATCTTCTTCATGGTGGTGCCGTTCTGCATCGCGTCGATCTGGATGGCCTACAAGTTCGTGCCGGTCACCGCGCCCGGTGGCGCAATCGCCTCGCGCAGCAGCAGCCTGGACTGGGGCGGGCTGGCGCTCGGCACGGCCGGCACGCTGTGCCTGCTCAATGGCCTGGTCCAGATGCGCGGCGATGCGCCACTGCAGGCGGCGGCGCTGCTCGCCGGCGCGGGACTGGCCTTCGGTGCCTTCATCGCGTGGCAGCGCCGGCTCGCGGCCAGCGGCGGCATGCCGCTGATGAACCTGGCGCTGTTCCAGCACCGGCAGTTCGCCATGGGCAGCATCGTGGCCTTCATCTACGGCACGGCGCTGTTCGGTTCGACCTACCTGCTGCCCGTCTACATGCAGGTCGGCCTGCATCTTTCGGCCTCGCACGTGGGCACCATCCTGTTGCCGGCCGGGATCGTGCTGGCCGTCACCATCGCGGGGGTCGGGCGCTTGGCCGACCGGCAGCCGACCTGGCTGCTGGTGTGCATCGGCCTCGCGCTGCTGGCCGCTTCCTTCGCTTTGATGCTGGTGCTGCGGCTGGACAGCGCGATCTGGCTGCTGGCGGCGTTCGCGGTCATCGGGCGAGTGGGGCTGGGCTTCATCCTGCCCTCGCTCAACCTGGGGTCGATGCGCCCGCTGGAACGGGCGCTGATCCCGCAGGGGGCCAGCGCGATCAACTTCCTGCGCATGCTGGGCGGTGCCGCCGGCGTGAGCCTGTGCGCGATCGTGCTCGAATGGCGGCTCGCCGCGCATGGCGATTCGCTTGCAAACGCGGCCACCAGCACGGCGCGGCTCGCGGCCTTCGACGAGGTGTTCCTGCTGCTGGCCGGGCTGTGCGCGCTGGCGATCTGCGCCGCCTGGCAGCTCCGGGAAAAGCGCGAGCCCTGAAGCCGTGGTGCGTTCTAATCACCCGCATGTGCCAGCTTCTCGGAATGAACTGCAACACGCCGACGGACGTGACTTTCAGCTTCACGGGGTTCGCGCAGCGCGGCGGGCGTACCGATCACCACGCCGACGGCTGGGGCATCGCTTTCTTCGAAGACCGCGGCCTGCGGCATTTCGTCGACCACCAGCCGGCCTGCGAGTCGCCGGTGGCCGAGCTGATCCGGCGCTACCCCATCAAGAGCCGCAACGTCATCGCCCACATCCGCAAGGCGACGCAAGGCGCGGTGAACCTGCAGAACTGCCACCCCTTCGTGCGCGAGCTGTGGGGACGCTACTGGGTGTTCGCGCACAACGGCGACCTGAAGGATTTCCGTCCGCGGCTGCACGGCAACTTTCATCCGGTGGGCAGCACCGACAGCGAGCACGCCTTCTGCTGGATCATGCAGGAGCTGGCCAAGTCGCACGCCGGCGTGCCCACTGTCGACGAGCTGACGCTCACGCTGCGCGAGCTGGCGCCGCGCTTCGCACGCCACGGCACCTTCAACTTCATGCTTTCCAACGGACAGGCGCTGTGGTCCCATGCCTCGACGAACCTCTGGTACATCGAGCGGCGCCACCCGTTCCTGACGGCCGAGCTCTCGGATGAAGACCTGTCCGTCGACTTCGCCCAGCACACCACGCCGGACGATCGCGTCGCGGTGGTCGTGACCGCGCCCCTGACCCTCAACGAGACCTGGACGCCCTTCGCGTCGGGGGAGCTGGCGGTCTTCGTCGACGGGCAGCGCAGGTCCTGAACGGCCGCAGGCCCGGCGCCCGCGGCATCCGAAGGGCCGCCTGCCGACGCTGCACGCGCGCATCGTTTTCGGGCCGGAGCTCATCAGCAATAGGTATTCATTCCTACACCTTCGTCCTCCTGGCAGCTACACAGGGCCCCGCACGACGGCGAGTTACTCGCTTCGCAACGCAGCCGCCCTTGTGGGCCATGCCGGCCCGGAACCAGGAGTTTTCATGTCCACAGCTTCATATTCAACCAACGAAGACAGAAACTTCGACACTTCGGATGGCACGTCCGGGGATGGGCGCTCGAGCTGGTCCGAGGGCTCGACGACGCAGCAAGCGAAGGCGCGCGCGGGCAAGTTGCTCGAGGACGCCAAGGACAGCGCGCAGTCATTGGCCAACGAAAAAAAGGACGTCGCCGCCGATGAGCTGCACCACGTCGCAGGTGCGCTTCGCAATGCAGCGCAAAGCCGCTCTGGCGACGATCCGCTGCTCGGGCTGACCGGCTCGGCGGCAGACGGACTGGACCGCCTTTCGAACGCGCTGCGCAACAAGGACGTCAGCGTGATGATGCGCGACATGGAGTCGTTCGCGCGTGCGCAGCCCGTGGCCTTCTTCGGACTCGCGCTTGCGACCGGCTTCCTCGCCGTTCGTTTCATGAAAGCCAGTCAATCGTGAAGGAGTCATGATGAACGAGACACTTGCAAGTTCCACCGTCACCGCGCCAGACCGGCCGCAAATGACGCCTTCCGATCGAGACACCCGCTACGGCCGGTCAAGCGATACCGAGTCGGTCAGCGGCCTCTTCAGCGAACTCTGGCGCCACTCGACGGCGCTGGTCCAGGAAGAGGTCGAGCTGGCGAAGGCCGAGTTGTCCGAGAAGACGACGCACGCCGCGGTGAGCGCCGGTGCCATTGCCATCGGCGGCGCGGTGCTGTTCGCGGGATTCATCGTGCTGCTGCAGGCGGCGGTGAATGCACTCGCGCCCCTGCTCCCACCAGACATCGCGGCGTGGCTCGCCCCGGCGATCGTCGGGCTGGTGGTGATCGTCATCGGCTTCATCATGGTGTCGGGCGGCATCAAGGCGCTCGACATGAAGAAGCTCACACCCCATCGCACCATGGATTCGCTGCGGCGCGACACCAACATGGTCAAGGAGCACGTATGAACCACGGCGATCGCACTTCTGAACAGATCCAGGCCGACATCCAGCACACACGCGCCGACCTGGACCGGACATTGACGCTGCTCGAGCGCAGGCTCGAGCCGCGGCGCCTCCTGGACCAGGGCGTCGATTACCTGCGCGACAACGGCGCCCGTGAATACCTCTCCAACCTCGGCCGGGCCGCCAAGGAGCAGCCGCTGCCGTTGGCGCTCGTGGGCGTGGGACTGGCCTGGATGATGATGACCAACGGCCGCTCCGGCAGCAGCGTTACCGACGGGAGGGCCTTGGGTGACGCCATCGGCTCGGCGGCAGAAGAGGCACGTTCTCGCGCCGCCGAAGGCGTGGACGGACTGCGCAGCCGCGCTGGCGAATTGAGCGGAAAGGTCGGAGACGCGGCAAGCCAGTTGGCAAGCCAGACGCGCGATGCGGCCCAGCGGACTTCACAGGGTCTGTCGCAGGCAGCCGATGCAGCTCGCGCGCGTGCTGCGCAGGTCAGCGAGGCAACGCGGCAGGGCGCCCAGAAAGTCCGCTCGGGCTACGACCACCTCGTCAACGAGCAGCCGCTTGCGCTGGGCGCGATAGGACTTGCGCTCGGCGCGGTGCTCGCGGCGGCAGCGCCGCGCACGAGGCAGGAGGACGAATGGATGGGCGGCACCAGCGACAAGCTGGTCGACGACGCGACGCGCGCCGGCAAGGAGAAGCTGGACCAGGTGCAAAGCGCCGTGTCCGAAGCGGCTGGCCGCACGACGGAGCCCGTCGGCGCGTACGACCGCGGCGAATGGGACACCGAGGCAGACCGATCGGCGCAGGACCCCGGCGCGCGGCAGAGGCAAGACTGGATCCAGTCGCAGAAGCAGGCATCCGTCTCGTCCTACGGCGAGGGCACAGGGCCCATCACCCCCAGTCCGGCAACGGCAGGCACGGGCGACACGCAACCGATCTGAAGCCTCAGCGCAGCTCGGCCTCGAGCGTGTCGATGAACATCGCCGGCACGTCGAAGCCGGTCTGCTCCGTGATTTCCTGAAAGCAGGTCGGGCTCGTCACGTTGATCTCGGTCACCGCGTTGCCGATCACGTCGAGGCCGACCAGCAGCAGCCCGCGTTCATTGAGCACCGGCCCAATGGCCTCGGCGATGCGCCGGTCCTGGTCGGTGAGGGGCTGCGCGACGCCCTTGCCGCCGGCGGCGAGATTGCCTCGGACCTCACTGCCCTGTGGAATGCGGGCCAGGCTGTAGGGAACGGGCTGGCCGCCGATCACGAGGATGCGCTTGTCGCCCTGCGTGATCTCGGGCAAGAAGCGCTGCACCATGATGGTCTGCGCGCCGTTCATGTTGAGCGTCTCGACGATCGATCCAAGGTTCAGCCCGTCAGCCCGCACGCGAAAGATGCCCATGCCTCCCATGCCGTCCAGGGGCTTCAGGATGATGTCCTGGTGCTCGGCATGGAACGCCCGCACCGCTGCCGCATCGCGTGTGACCAGCGTGGGCGTGGTGTATTCGGCGAACTCCATGATGGCGAGCTTCTCGGGATGGTCACGCAGGGCGCGTGGCTTGTTGATGACGCGCGCGCCCTCGCGCTCGGCCTGCTCCAGCAGGTGGGTGGCGTAGATGTACTCGGCATCGAAGGGCGGATCCTTGCGCATCAGCACCGCGTCGAAGGCGTGCAGCGGGCGCTCGATCACGGCGTTCTCGCGAAACCAGGGCTGCTGCTCGCCGGTCAGCACGACCTCGCGCACCTTTGCGCTCACGCGGCGGCCGCGCTGCCAGGTGAGGTCCTGCGGCACGCAGGCCGAGACCTTGTGTCCGCGGCGCTGCGCCTCGCGCATCATCGAGAAGGTCGTGTCCTTGTAGATCTTGAAATGCTCGAGCGGATCGGCAACGAAGAGGATGTGCATCAGGATGTCTTTCCGGCGGTCGAAGAAGGACGGGCCGCGCTTCCGGCGGTCGCGGCGGCCCGGTGATCTTGCTTGATCTTGCAGCCAGGTGCGATGTCCCTGCAGGCGGAGGGTTTGCGGCCGAGCTGCTGGATGGCGAGCGCGAGTGCCCCCGCCACCACGCCCCAGAAGGCCGAGCCGATGCCCGCGAGCGTCAGGCCCGAGAGCGTGACCAGGAAGGTGATCAGCGCGGCTTCGCGGTGCGATTCGTCGCGCACGGCGGCGGCCAGGCCGCTGCCGATCGTGCCCAGCAGCGCCAGCCCCGCAATGCCGGCAACCAGTTCCTTTGGAAAGGCGGTCAGCAGCCCGGTGACTGCCGCACCGAAGAGGCCGATCACCACGTAGATGGCACCGCAGCTCACGGCCGCGGTGTAGCGCCGCGCAGGGTCTTCGTGCGCTTCGCGGCCCATGCAGATGGCCGCGGTGATCGCGCTCAGGTTGAGGGCGAAGGCGCCGAAGGGCGCGAGCACCAGCGTGGCGAGGCCGCTGATGGTGATGAGCTTCGAGATCGGCAGCTCATAGCCGGCAGCCCGGATCGCGGCCACGCCCGGCAGGTTCTGCGAGGCCATGGTGACGACGAAAAGCGGCAGCGCCAGGCTCACCACCGCCTGCCAGCTGAAGACCGGCAGGGTGAACACCGGCGCCGCCGCGCTGAAATGGACGGCGCTCCAGGCCAGCTCGCCGCGCCCCGCCACGAAGACCACCGCGGCCAGGAGCGTCAGCGGCACTGCGTAGCGGGGCAGCAGGCGCCGCGCCACCAGGTAGCAGAGGAGCATCAGCAGCACCAGCGGGAGCGCGGTGCGCGCGGCCAGGAAAGCCTCGAGCCCGAAGCGCGCCAGCACGCCGGCCAGCAGCGCCGAGGCCAGGGCCATTGGAATACGGTTCATCACGCGCTCGAACCAGCCGGTGGCGCCGGCCACCGTGATCAGCAGCGCGCAGACGATGAAGGCCCCGACCGCCTCGCCCATCCCGTAGCCAGCCCCGGCCACTGCCAGCACGGCGGCGCCGGGGGTGCTCCAGGCGATCATGACGGGCTTGCGCCACCACAGGGACGTGACCGCCGAGGTCAGTCCCATGCCGAGGCCGAGTGCCCACATCCATGAGCTGATGATCTCGGGCGTGGCCCCGAAGGCCTGCGCCGCCTGGAACACGATGGCCACGGAGCTCGTGAAACCCACCAGCACGGCGACGAAACCCGCGGTGAAGGACGCGAGGCTCAGATCCTTGAAGAAGCGCATGGTGGCGGAAGCAGGACCCGGATCTCGTCAGATCTCGATTTTCGAACCGAGCTCCACCACCGCGTTGTTTGGCAGGCCCAGAAATCCGGCGGCCCCGCTGGCGTTGTGGTGCATCTGCGCGAACAGCTTCTCGCGCCAGGGCGCCATGCCGCTGCCGAGTGTGGGAATGACCACGTCGCGCGAGAGGAAGTAGCTCGTGGTCATCGGTTCGAGCTGGCAGCCGCGCAGGCGCGCATGCTCGAGCGCGCGCGGCAGGTCGACGTCGTTCTTGAAACCGTAGTGCACGACCACCTGCCAGCAGTGGTGGCCGAGCGGCTCCATTTCGATGCGCTTGTCCATGGGGATCCACGGCACCTCATGGTTGCGCACGGTGACGAACAGGTTCTGCTCGTGCATCACCTTGTTGTGCTTCAGGTTGTGCAGCAACGCGTTGGGCACCACGCCCGGCTCGGCGGTCATGAAAACCGCGGTACCGTCCACGCGCGCAGGCGGGCTGACAAACACCGAGTCGAGAAAGCTGCGCAGGTCGATGGCCTCGGCCATCTGCATCTGGCCCATGAGGCGGCGGCCTTCCTTCCAGGTCAGCATCAGCATGAAGATGGAACCGCCGATCAGCAGCGGGAACCAGCCGCCTTCGAACAGCTTCAGCAGATTGGAGGCGAAGAACAGGAAATCGACCAGGAAGAACGCGCCGGTTGCCGCGATGCACAGCGCCAACGGGTAATTCCAGGCGTAGCGAATGACGAAGAAGGTCAGCACCGTGGTGATCAGCATGTCGGTGGTGACGGCGATGCCGTAGGCCGCGGCCAGATTGCTCGACGAACGGAACATGACCACCGCCAGCACGATGGCGGCGAACAGCCCCCAATTGACGAACGGGATGTAGATCTGGCCCGCGGTGCGCACGCTGGTGTGCTCGATGTTGAGGCGCGGCAGGTAGCCCAGCTGGATCACCTGGCGCGTCACGCTGAACGCCCCGGTGATCAGCGCCTGCGAGGCGATCACCGTGGCCGAGGTCGCTATCAGTACCAGCGGGATCAGTGCCCATTCGGGCGCCATCATGAAGAAGGGGTTTTTCACCGCCTCCGGGTTCTCCAGGAGCAAGGCGCCCTGGCCGAAGTAGTTGAGCGTGAGCGCCGGCATGACGACCGAGAACCACGCGATGCGGATCGGCCGCTTGCCGAAATGGCCGAGGTCGGCGTAGAGCGCCTCGGCACCCGTCACGCACAGCACCGTCGCGCCGAGGATGATGAAGCTGGTGCCCGGGTTGTTCCACATGAAGCGCAGGGCGAAATGCGGGCTGATGGCCTTGAGGATCGACGGGTGCGTGATGATCTGCGAGACGCCCAGCAACGCGATGACGGCGAACCACGCCAGCGTGACCGGCCCGAAGAAGCGGCCGATGCCGGAGGTTCCGTGCTTCTGCACTGCGAACAGGCCGAACAGCACGACCAGCGTGATGGGGATCACGTAGTGCTTGAAGTGCGGCGACACCACCTCCAGGCCCTCGACCGCCGACAGCACGGAGATCGCGGGAGTGATGACGCCATCCCCATAGAACAGCGACGTGCCGAAGATGCCGACCACCAGCAGCACCTGGCGCAGCCGCGGCTTGTCGACCACCGCCTGCGACGCCAGCGCCAGCATTGCGACGAGGCCGCCCTCACCTTCGTTGTCGGCCCGCAGCACCAGCACCACGTACTTGAGGGAGACGATCACTGTCAGCGTCCAGAAGAACATCGACAGGATGCCGTAGACGTTCTCGAACGTGAACGGAACGTGGCCGTGGCCGAACACCTCCTTGACCGCATACAGCACGCTGGTGCCGATGTCGCCATAGACGACACCGATGGCCGCGAGGATCAGCGCGGGGGAGGAGGATTTGGTCGGAGACACGGAAATCGGGTGCACAACGAGGGCGTGCGGCGTGGATGCATGCCGTGGCGCGTCGTATGGTCATGCGGCCTACGCGTCGCCCTCCGCCCTCATGTTTTCTGCGTTGCTGTGGGGTCGCTATTTTGCCGCCACCCGGACCCGCCGCAAGGCCGGACTAAGAAATCATTCGTACGTCTCGGCATCCGGATTGGTCGCTTCCATCTCGTAGCTGGCGGCCACCATGGCCAGCCGTCCGATCACCCCATACATATAGAAGCGGTTCGGGGCACTCGCTCCCGGCTTGGCGCCCGGCTGAGGTAAGTGCGCACTCTCCGAAAAAGCCAGCGGCACGAAGCTGGCACCCGGAAGATTGAGGTTCTCGTCCGGGCTGCGCTCCGCGTGCACCCGGTAGAAGCCGCCGACCACGTAGCGGTCCATCATGTAGACCACCGGCTCGGCCACGCCGTTGTGGACGCGCTCGTTGGTCAGCACGCCTTCCTGCACGATCAGGTCGCTCGCGATCCGCACCTCGTCGTTGGCGGCGGCCGAGCGGCTGCGAGCGCGGCGATTGAAGGCCTCCAGGTCCTTGAGGTCGCGCACCGTCATCACGCCCATCGGGTCCGCGCCGTTGTCGGCCTTGACGACGACGAAGGGCTTCTCGTTGATCCCGTATTCCTTGTACTTGCGCCGGATCTTGGTCAGCAGCGCATCGACATGGCTCGTCAGCACGTCCAGGCCCTTGCCTTCCGCCAGGTCGACGCCGCCCGCACGCGCATACATGGGGTTGATCAGCCACGGGTCGATGCCCAGCAGCTTGCCGAAGCGCTTGGACACTTCCTCATAGCTGTGGAGATGGTTGCTCTTGCGGCGCACCGACCAGCCGGCATGCAGCGGCGGCAGCAGGTACTGCTCATGCAGGTCTTCGAGGATGCCCGGCGTGCCGGCCGACAGGTCGTTGTTGAGCAGGATGGTGCAGGGGTCGAAATGCTTGAGCCCCAGGCGGCGCCGGCCGCGCACCACCGGCTCCAGGCACACGCTCTCGCCGTGCGGCAACTCGATCTTCTTGGGCGACTTGATGGCGGGGTCGATGGAGCCCACCCGCACGTTGAGTCCGGCCATGTGAAAAATCTTCACAAGGCGCGCCACGTTGGCCAGATAGAAGGTGTTCTTCGAGTGATTCTCGGGGATGACCAGCAGATTGCGCGCCTCGGGGCAGATCTTCTCGATCGCGGCCTGCGCGGCCTGCACCGCCAGCGGCAGCATGTCGTCGGTGAGGTTGTTCCAGCCGCGCGGATAAAGGCTGGTGTCGACCGGCGCCAGCTTGAAGCCGGCATTGCGGATGTCCACCGAGCTGTAGAAGGGTGGGGTGTGCTCCATCCATTCGAGCCGGAACCAGCGTTCGATGGCCGGCATGGAGTCGAGGATGCGCTGCTCGAGTTCGTTGATCGGGCCGGTCAGGGCGGTGACGAGATGGGGGACCATGAGGCGGCCTTGTTATGGGTGTTCTGCAACGAAAGGTGGAGTGGAATTGTAGGATTTGGGGGTGCAGGGATGGATGACAAGCCGCCTCGCCTACGCCGGCAGCGAACGACGCGAGAAACCCTCTCGTGCGGATGCCGGCTTTGTCAGCTCCGCACTTCCCCTTGCCCCAGCACCACGTATTTGAGCGAGGTCAGCCCCTCGATGCCCACCGGCCCGCGCGCATGGAACTTGTCGGTGCTGATGCCGATCTCGGCGCCCAGCCCGAACTCGAAGCCATCCGCGAAGCGGGTGCTGGCGTTGACCATCACGCTGGCCGAATCCACTTCGCGCAGGAAGCGCTGGGCATGCAAGTGGTCTCGGGTGACGATGGCGTCGGTGTGGTGGCTGGAATAGCGGTTGATGTGGGCAATGGCCTCGTCCACGCCCTCCACCACCTTGATGCTGATGACGGCCGCGAGATATTCCTCCGACCAGTCGGACTCGACCGCGTCGACCACCCGCGCGCCCGCCGGCAGCGTGCCAGCGGCCCGCAGGATGCGGGCGGCAGCGGGGTCGCAGCGCATCTCGACCCCTTTGGCCGCGAAGATGGTGCCGATCTCGGGCAGGAAGCTTTCGGCCAACGAGGCTGCCACCAGCAGGCCTTCTGCCGCGTTGCAGGGGCTGTACTTCTGGGTCTTGGCGTTATCGACGATGCGTACCGCCATGTCGAGCTCGGCTGTCTCGTCGACGTAGACATGGCAGTTGCCGTCCAGGTGCTTGATCACCGGCACCTTGGCCTCGCGGCTGATGCGCTCGATCAGCCCCTTGCCGCCGCGCGGGATGATCACGTCCACGAACTCGGGCATGGCGATGAGCCGGCCCACCGCCTCACGGTCGGTGGTCTGCACCAGCTGCACGGCCTCGACCGGCAGGCCGGCCTCCGCGAGCGCCTCGCCCACCAGCGCCGCCAGGGCCTTGTTCGATTCGATCGCCTCCGAGCCGCCGCGCAAGATTGCCGCGTTGCCGCTCTTGATCGCCAGGCTGGCGGCCTCGATGGTCACGTTCGGGCGGCTCTCGTAGATCATGCCGAAGACGCCGATCGGCACGCGCATCTGGCCCACGCGGATGCCGCTGGGCTGCTGCCGCATGCCGATGACCTCGCCGATCACGTCGGGCATCGCGGCCAGCTGCTCGCAGCCTTGCGCCACGGTCTCGATGGTCTTGGGCGTCAGCTTGAGCCGATCGACCATCGGCGCCGAGAGGCCGGCCGCCTGGGCGCGTTCAATGTCGCGCGCGTTGGCCGGCGCCAGCGCTTCGGCGCTCTCACGCAGGCGGCGCGCCAGTGTCCTGAGCGCCTGGTTCTTGGTCGCCGCGGGGGCCTTCGCCATCCGGGCCGAGGCCGCCTTGGCCTGCAACCCCAGGGCCTGCATGGTTTCGTTGACGTTGAAGGCATTCATGCCTTCCATTTTCCCACGCGAGGCCCGCGGAACTGGCCTTGCATGGAAACGCCGGGTTCCCGAATCAGCAACGCCGGGAGGTCAGCCCCTCGCCGGCGCGGTACAGGCGCGGCACAGCATCAGCGCGAGCCGCTGCAGCGCCTGCCAGCCGCTGGCCGGCCAGTCGGGCTGCTTCAGCCCCTTCACGATGCCGTCCACCACATGGGCGGCGCGCAGCAGGCGGGCGAGTGCCCGCTCGTCCAGCCGCGGCAGCACGCGCTCGAAGGCACGCTCGCGCGGGCCCCAGATGCGGTTTTCGCGCAGTGCCATGGGCAGCGGACGGCCGGCGGCCATCGCGTCCTTCACCCGCTTGAGCGAACGAATGTCTTCGGCCAGGGTGTAGTGCACCAGCACCTCGGCTTCTCCCTCGGCTTGCAGGCCGTCGAGCATGCGTGCCACGCGCCGGGGGTTGCCGCCAAGCACCGCCTCGGAGAGCTTGAAGACGTCGTAGCGGGCGACGTTGTTCACCGCGGCCTCGACCTGTTCCCAGCCGAGTTCGCCAGCGGGGTACAGCAGCGCGAGCTTCTGGATCTCCTGGTGCGCGGCCAGCAGGTTGCCTTCGACACGGTCGGCGAAGAACTGCAGAGTGCGCTGTCCCTCTTCGCCGCCCTTCACCCGCTGCGCCTGCCGCCCCAGCCGTTGCGCGATCCACTGCGGCAGCGCAGCGCGGTCGATGGTCTCCACGGGCACGCTGACGCCGTGGCTCTCGAGGGCAGCGAACCAGGCGCCCGTGCGCGTGGCCTTGTCCAGGCGTGGCAGCAGGACCAGCGTGAGGGTGCTGTCGTTGCCCGCTGCGGCTTCGGCAATCTGCTGCAGCGCCGCGCTGCCGTCCTTGCCGGGCTTGCCGGAAGGCACGCGAATCTCGACCATCTGCCGTTCGGCAAAAAGACTGAGCGAGCCCCCGGCCGCCAGCACTGCGCTCCAGTCGAAGTGCGCGCCGGCCACGGTGTACGAGCTGCGCTCGGTGTAACCCTGCTGGCGCGCCGCCGCGCGGATCGCATCGGCCGCTTCCTGCGCCAGCAGCGGCTCGTCGCCGTGGATGACGTAAAGCGGCTTCAGCCCCCTCTGCAAGTGGGCTTCCAGCTGGGCTGCGGCGAGCTGCATCAGAGGCTTTTGACGGCCGCGAGCCGGCGCAGTGTCTGCTGCGCGATGTCGGCTTGCATGTCGCGATACAGCAGCTCGGTCTCGCTTTCCTTGGCCAGCGCGGCGGTTTCGTTGTAGGTGATGTCGCGGGTCTGCTCGATCTGGGTCGGCGCCATCAGTTCCTTGCCGCCGGGCGTGCGCAGCCGGATGCGCATCGTCAGGCGCAGCTGCAGCTCGCGCACCTGGCCGGCGGAATTGGTGGAGAGCACGGCGCTGCCGCGGGACTCGGACAGCACGTCCAGCACGGCGTCGGCGCGCTGCTGCTCCTCGATCGGCACCAGCTCGACATTGCCCGCGGCGCGGAATTGGCGACGCAGCGTGTTCACGAAGGCCGAGGTGCCCGGCACCGCCAGTGACTTGAACGCGAAGTCCGGCGCCTTGCGCAATTCGAAACCGCATCCGGCGAGCGCCGCTGCAGAGAGCGCCGCGGCGAGCAGGGCACGGCGCGACAGGCAACCGTCGTCCCGGATCGATGTGTTCATGTTGCCCTTCATACCACCACGTTGACCAGCCGGCCCGGCACCACGATCACGCGCTTGGCAACGGCGCCCTCGGCATGCTTGGCGAAGGCTTCGCTGGCCAGCGCGATCTTCTCGATCTCGGGCTTGCTGGCATTGGCGGGCACGCGCAGCGAGCCACGCAGCTTGCCGTTGACCTGCAGCATCAGCTCGATTTCGTCCTGCTCGAGAGCGATCGTGTCGACTTCGGGCCAGGGTGCGTCGAGCAGTGTGCCGTACAGCTTGTCGTAGCCCAGTTCGTGCCACAGCGCGTGCGTGACGTGCGGCGTGGCCGGGTAGAGGCAGCGCAGCAGAATGCCGAAGCCCTCGCGCGCGGCGGCGCTGTCACCGGGGCTGCCGTCGGACTTGAAGCCCTCCAGCGCGTTCAGCAGCTTCATCGCGCCCGACACCACGGTGTTGTACTGCATGCGCTGGTAGTCGTAGTCGATCTGGCGCAGCACGGTGTGGACTTCGCGGCGCAATGCCTTGGCCTGCCCGCCGAAGGCCGAGCGCGGGTCCACCGAGGCCAGGTCGAGCTCCTCACCCTCGGGCACCGCGGCCTGCGCGGTGCCGAGCGCCACGCCGTAGTTCCAGACCCGGCGAAGGAAGCGGAAGCTGCCCTCCACCGCGGCGTCGTTCCACTCCAGCGTGGCCTCGGGCGGCGCGGTGAACATGGTGTACAGGCGTGCGGTGTCGGCGCCGTACTTTTCGATCAAGTCCTGCGGGTCGACCCCGTTGCGCTCGCTCTTGCCCATCTTGCCGACGCCGCCGTACTCGACCTTCGTGCCGTCGGCCAGCGTGCCGCCGGTGATGCGGCCCTGCGCGTCGAGCACCTGCGTCACCTCCGAGGGCGGGAAGTATTCCTTGCCGCCCTTTTCGCTGCGCCGGTAGAAGATGTGGTTGAGCACCATGCCCTGCGTGAGCAGCTTCTTGAAGGGCTCGTCCACCTTCACCAGCCCGAGGTCGCGCATCACCTTGGTCCAGAAGCGCGCATAGAGCAAGTGCAGGATCGCGTGCTCGATGCCACCGATGTACTGGTCCATCTCCATCCAGTATTGCACCCCCTCGGCGACCATGGCCTGGTCGTTCTTCGGATCGCAATAGCGCATGAAGTACCAGGCGCTGTCGACGAAGGTGTCCATGGTGTCGGTCTCGCGCCGCGCCGGCTTGCCGCAGACGGGGCAGAGCACGCCGGCGTGGAAGCCTTCGTGCTTGTGCAGCGGGTTGCCCGAGCCGTCCGGCACGCAGTCGGTGGGCAGCACGACCGGGAGATCCTTCTCGGGCACCGGCACTGCGCCGTGCTCCTCGCAATGGATGATCGGGATCGGCGTTCCCCAGTAGCGCTGCCGGCTCACGCCCCAATCGCGCAGGCGCCAGGTGGTCTGCATCTCGCCCAGGCCCTTCTGGCCCAGCGCATGCGCGACCGCCTTGACCGCTTCGGCATGCGACATGCCGCTGAAGTTGTCGGAATTGATCGTGACGCCGCGCTCCTTGTCGGCGTACCAGTCCTGCCAGCGGTGGTAGTCGAAGTGGGGCTCGTCGTCGACCAGCACGACCTGGATGATCTCGATGCCGTACTTGTTGGCGAAGGCGAAGTCACGCTCGTCATGCGCCGGCACGCCCATCACGGCGCCGTCGCCGTAGCCGATCAGCACGTAGTTGCCGACCCAGACCGGCACCGGTTCGTCGGTGATCGGGTGCCGCACTTGCAGGCCGGTCGGCACGCCCTTCTTCTCTTGCGTGGCAAGCTCGGCCTCGGTCGTGCCGCCGCTCTTGCATTCGTCGATGAACGCAGCCACCTCGGGGTTGGCCCTTGCGGCATGCAGCGCCAGCGGATGCTCCGGCGCGACGGCGCAGAAGGTCACCCCCATGATGGTGTCGGCCCGCGTCGTGAAGACGTACATGCGGCCGCCCTGGATGCGCTCGCCACGCTCGTCCTTGATGTCGTGCGGGAAGGCGAAGCGCACGCCCTCGCTCTTGCCGATCCAGTTTTCCTGCATCAGCTTGACGCGCTCGGGCCAGCCCGGCAGCTTGTGCTGGGTGTGTTCGAGCAGTTCCTCTGCGTAATCGCTGATCTTCAGGTAATAGCCCGGGATCTCGCGCCGTTCGACCGTCGCGCCGGTACGCCAGCCCTTGCCGTCGACCACCTGCTCGTTGGCCAGCACGGTCTGGTCGACCGGGTCCCAGTTGACCACCTGGGTCTTGCGGTAGGCGATGCCCTTCTCGAGCATCTTGAGGAACAGCCACTGGTTCCACTTGTAGTAGCTGGGGTCGCAGGTGGCGATCTCGCGGCTCCAGTCGATCGCCAGGCCCATGGCCTGGAGCTGGCCCTTCATGTAGCCGATGTTCTCGTAGGTCCACTTGGCCGGCGGCACGCCATTCTTGAGCGCCGCGTTCTCGGCCGGGAGGCCGAAGGCGTCCCAGCCCATCGGCATGAGCACGTTGTAGCCGCACATGCGCAGGTAGCGCGTGAGCATGTCGTTGATGGTGTAGTTGCGCACATGGCCCATGTGCAGCTTGCCGCTGGGGTACGGCAGCATCGAGCAGGCGTAGTACTTCTTCTTTTGCGCGTCCTCGGTCACGCGGTAGGCGTCGGCCGCGGTCCAGGCGGCCTGGGCGGCCGACTCGACGTCGCTGGGTTTGTAGCTGGGATTCATTGGGCAGAGAGCAACAACGGCCGGCATCGAACGGCCGGTGTAGGGGGATTATCGCGGCTGGCAATGTCCGACACGCGATGAACGGCGGGAAGCCCCGCCACACGCCCTCTCCGCGGAGGATGTCAGGGCTTGCGGGCCGGCTGGGCCTCGGTCACGAAGCCGATGCGGCTGAGCCCGGCCTTGTTCGCGATGCCCATCAGCTCGACCACGCGGCCATAGGGGACGGCCTGGTCGGCGCGCAGCTGGACCTCGGTGTCGCGGCTGTCGGCGGCCGCCTTCTGCAGACGGGCCGCGAGCTCCTCGGCGGTCACCAGCTGGTCGTTGAGGAACAGCCGACCGGCCGTGTCCACCGAAAGGCTCACGAACTTGGGCGTGTCGCCGGGCTGGCCGGCGTCGGTGCGCGGCAGGTCCAGCTTGATCGAACTCGCCATCAGCGGAGCGGTGATGATGAAGATGACTAGGAGCACCAGCATCACGTCCACCAGCGGCGTGACGTTGATGTCGGACAGCGGCCGCTGCCCGCCGGCGCCGGTCGCACGGCCACCGGTGGTGCTGCTGCCCAAGGAGGTGCGACCGAAGGCCATGGCAGTCTGAGACGGCTATGCAGGCATCGGGCGGGCGGGAGGCAGGACCGCCTCGCGCGCCGGCTCCTCCCCGAGGGCGCCGAGCAGGTCGTGCGCGAAGCCTTCGAGCTCGGCCTCGATGCGGCCGACCACGCGGCCGAACACGTTGTAAGCCAGAACGGCCGGGATGGCCACTGCGAGGCCGAACGCGGTCATGATGAGCGCCTCGCCCACGGGGCCCGCCACTTTGTCGATGGTGAAGCCGCCGCGCTCCCCGGCGATGCCAGTCAGCGCTCCGTAGATGCCCCATACGGTGCCCAGCAGACCGACGAAGGGCGCTGTGGCGCCAACCGTGGCAAGCAGGATCTGTCCGGATTGCAGCCGCCGCAGGGCGGCATGCAGGGCATCGCGCAATACCCGCGTGAGGCGCTGGGCTCGGGCCACCGCGCCGCCGAGCGTGGCGGGATCGGCCTGCGCGCCCACCTGGCGCACTGCGCTCACGGCCGGCAAGACCAGCGCAGCGCGGTCGAAGCCTCGCAGCCGCTCCTCGGCATCGCCCAGAGAGGCGGACTGCCAGAAAGCCGCAATGCTGCGCACCACGTCGCGGCTACCGCCCCGCAGCAGCCAGGCCTTCCAGAGGATCACGACCCAGCTGGCAACCGACATGAGCAGCAGCAGGCCTGCCACCGAGCGGCTGACGCCATCACCGTGGGTGAGCAGCTCCAGGACCGTCATTGCTTGCGCAGGCAGCCTTTTAGCGCAGCCCGAGCACGTCGAACATATCGAACAGCCCGTTCTTGCGGTCGGCCAGAAAGCGCACCGCGCGCAGGCTGCCCTGCGCGTAGGTTGCACGGCTTGCGGACTTGTGGGTGATCTCGATGCGCTCACCGGTCCCCGCGAAGAGCACCGTGTGGTCGCCCACGATGTCGCCGCCGCGGATGGTCGCGAAACCGATGCTGGAGGGGTCACGCTCGCCAGTGACGCCCTCACGCGCATAAACGGCGCAGTCCTTCAGGTCACGGCCCAGCGCGCCGGCGATCACCTCGCCCATCTTGAGCGCAGTGCCGGAGGGCGCATCGACCTTGTGGCGGTGATGTGCCTCGATGATTTCGATGTCGTAGCCGGTGGACAGGGCCTTGGCCGCCATCTCCAGCAACTTGAAAGTGACGTTGACGCCCACGCTCATATTGGGCGCCATCACGATGGCGATGTCTTTGGCAGCGGCTGCGATCTCGGCTTTCTGCGCCTCGCTGAAGCCCGTGGTGCCGATTACGGCCTGCACGCCCAGTTCGCGACACACGCCCAGATGCGCCAGCGTGCCTTCGGGGCGGGTGAAGTCGATGAGCACCTGGGCGTCCTGCAGGCCGGTGCGCAGGTCGGACACGATCGGCACGCCGCTGGTGAAGCCGAGGAAAGCGGCGGCGTCTCCGCCAATCGCCGGGCTGCCCGCGACGTCGAGGGCGCCGGCCAGGCGGCAGTCCTGCGCCTCGCGCACGGCCTCGATCAGCATGTGCCCCATGCGGCCGGAGGCGCCGGCGATCGCGATGCGGCGCAGCGGCGGAGTCATGGTGGAAGAGGAGTCGGTCACGCGGGTAGCTTCAAAAAATGCCGGGCGGTACGGCCGGCGGGGCCAGCGTGCTAGCTAGCGTGCCGCTTCAAGCGGCGGATAGCTGGGCGGCAACGGCGGCAGCGAGGCGGACGAGCTGTCGGCGTCAGCGTCCTTGCCTTTGTCCTTGGAAGGCTCGAACTTCTTGAGCTGGTCTTCGGTGGCCTCCAGCACCGGCACCTTGCCGGCTCGCCCGCGGGCATCGACCGCGGCGACGAATTCCTGCTCGCTGGGCATCGTGTCTCCCTCGAAGCGATCGAGGACGTCGCCGTTGAAGAAAACGGTGAGTCGCCGCTGCTGGGGATCGACACCCTGGCGCCGGATCGTGAAGACATAGTCCCAGCGGTTGGTGTGAAACACGTCGGTCAACAGCGGAGTGCCGAGGATTTCACGTACCTGCTGGCGCGACATGCCCGCCTTGAGCAGATCGACCTGCTCCTTGGAGACGAAATTGCCCTGCACCACTTCGACCTTGTAGGGTGTGATTGCAGAGAGGGCACCGCGCGAGCGCTCGGTGAAGCTGCTGCAGGCCCCCAGGCTCAGCATCGTGGCGACCGCGCCGGCGAGCAGCCAGAGGCGGCTTTCTTGGGAAAACTCAGGCATGGGAAAGGGCCGGGAGGGCAAGCGATATGATCGACCCATTGTAGCGGCTGGCCCTTCGAAGCCTCCGCCGGGACGGGCGCAGGAGTGACCATGGGCAACATCGACGAACTCAAGAATACCGGCCTCAAGGCCACCTTGCCGCGCCTCAAGATTCTCGAGATCTTCCAGAACGGCGGGCAGCGCCACATGACCGCCGAAGACGTGTTCCGGGTCTTGCTCAACGAGCATTCCGACATCGGCCTGGCGACCGTCTACCGCGTGCTCACGCAATTCGAGCAGGCCGGCATTCTCGAGCGCAGCCACTTCGAGAGCGGCAAGGCGGTCTACGAGCTCAACGAGGGCAAGCACCACGACCACCTGATCTGCACCGGCTGCGGCAAGGTCGAGGAGTTCTACGACGCCGAGATCGAGCGGCGCCAGCAAATGATCTCTAAGGACAAGGGCTGGATCCTGCAGGACCACGCCATGTCGCTCTACGGGCTCTGCGCCGACTGCACGAGCAAGCGCTAGGACTGCCGCCAGGGCCGGGGCGAGCCCCTGCCAAGCGCGGCTGCGCTATTCCCTCAGTCGTCGTCCCGCGCGCCTTCCATCGCCTTGTGGTGCCGCGCCACGAAGTCGGCATAGGTGTCGATGCCTCGCAATTGGAGAATGGAGTTGCGCACCGCCGCTTCGACCAGCACCGCGATGTTGCGACCGGCCACAACCTGAATGATCACCTTGCGCACCGGGATGCCCAGCACGTCCTGGGTCAGCGGCGCCGAGGGCATGCGTTCGTAGTCGCGCTCGAAGCTGTCGCGCCGCACCAGGTGCACGATCAGCTTGAGCCGCATCTTCCGGCGCACCGCGGTCTCGCCGAAGATCGCGCGAATGTCCAGCAGGCCGATGCCGCGTACTTCCAGGAGGTTTTGCAGCAGCTCGGGGCAGCGCCCTTCGAGCGTGGTCTGGTTGATGCGATAGAGGTCGACCGCATCGTCGGCCACCAGGCCGTTGCCGCGCGAGATCAGCTCCAGGCCGAGTTCGCTCTTGCCCAGGCCCGACTCGCCGGTGATCATCACGCCAAGACCCAGGATGTCCATGAACACGCCGTGCATCGAAGTGCGTTCGGCAAAGTGCTTGGAGAGGTAGGCGCGCAGCAGGTCGATCACGAAGGCCGACGACTCGCGGGTCGCAAAAAGGGGGAGCTGCGCGCGTTCGCAGATCGACAGCAGTTGGTCCGGCGCTGCCTGGCCATCGGCCAGCACCAGCATGGGCGGCTCCAGCGTCACGATGCGCGCGATGCGCCGCACACAGTCGTCGGGCGAACCGCGCGTGAGATAGGCCACCTCGCGCGCGCCGAGGATCTGCACGCGGTAGGGATGGATGTAGTTGAGGTAGCCGACCAGGTCTGCCGCCGATTGGGCGCGGCTGATGACGCCGGGGTCGAACTGGCGCTCCGAGGCGCCAAGGCCCGCAAGCCACTCCCAGCGCAAGGAGCCGCGGAACTCCTCGAACATCAAGTCGGCGCTGATGACGGTCGGCTTCATGCGCCAGACGCCGGACGACAGATTTGCTTCAAGCGACCTGGGCCGATTGCCATCCTGCGATCAGGGCATGCAGCTGGGCGGCGTCGTTGCTGGACTTGATCTGTTCGCGCAGGCCGGCATCGCTGAGCAGCTCGGCGATCTCGGAGAGTATTTCCAGATGTTTCTGGGTCGCCGCTTCGGGCACCAGAAGAAAGATCAGGAGCACCACCGGCTGCTCGTCCGGGGCATCGAAGCCAATCGGGTTCTGCAACTGGAACACCGCGGCCATCGGAGACTTCAAGCCCTTGATGCGGCCGTGGGGAATGGCCACGCCATGTCCCAGACCGGTGGAGCCCAGCCGCTCGCGGGCGAACAGGCTGTCGGTGATCAGGGCGCGGCCCAGGCCGTGAAGGTTTTCAAACAGCAAGCCCGCTTCTTCGAAAGCTCGTTTCTTGCTTGTGGCGTCGACGCTCACAAGGACTTGAGCGGGCGGCAGGATGGACGCGAGTCGGTTCATGTTGGGGCTGGGCGGGGGCGATTATGCACCCGCCCCGCAAAAAGCAAAGAGCCGCCCGAAGGCGGCCCGCAAGAGTGTTTGCCCGAAGAGACACTACATCACGCGCTTCGGCGCAGCGTGGAAGTGGTCTTTCAGGCACTCTTTGTGGCGCACGACCTGGCGGTCGAGCTTGTCGACCAGCTCGTCGACGGCGGCGTACAGATCAGCGTGGCTCGACTCGGCGAACATGTCACTGCCCTTGACGTGAATATTGCATTCGGCCCGTTGGCGCCTTTCTTTTTCCTTCTGCTTTTCCACCGTGAGGATCACCTTCACATCGACCACCTGGTCGAAGTGACGGGTGATTCGGTCCAGCTTGCTCGTGACGTAGCTGCGAAGCGCGGGGGTGACGTCGAGGTGATGACCGCTGATCGTCAAATTCATGAATGACCTCCTGGAATTGACGGTTGGGAAAATGGCCCTGCCTCATGGAAAGTGAAGCCTGGCCGGCGAAAAAAGAAGTGCGGGAGAGGGAGAGAAGAGAGAAGAGGAAGGGGTCGGTTCACTATGCCCATGCTGTCATCGAATTGCAATCCCTCCTGGCGCAATCCCCCGAGGGCCTTTGTGGTCAAGGCCCGCGTGCTATCAAATGTGTAGTGCTAAAGACCGCACGCCGTGCTCAGCTCCAAGCCGCGCGCAGCCGTTTGCGCAAGTCGATGACCGCGGCCGGCGGCGGGACCGGGGGGGCGCTCGGGGGCGCGGGCGGCCACGTGATCTGCTCGAAACTTCGGGCCTCGGCCGACGAGATGAAGCGCGTGCGCCCCGCATAAAGATGGCGGTCCCCGCGCACGGCCTGCTGGGTCACGTAGAAGCGCTGCGGCACGATCAGGTGCAGGTGGTCGCGCGCACGCGTCATGGCGACGTAGAGCAGGCGTCGCTCCTCCTCCAGTTCCTGGGCACCTTGCGCGACATCGGCCGGAATGCAGCCATCGACCACGTTGAGCACGTGCACCGAACGCCATTCCTGCCCCTTCGCCGAATGGATGGTGGAGAGGATCAGGTAATCCTCGTCGAGCAGCGGGGGGCCGGGCCGGTCGCTGGTGGCCTCGGGCGGATCGAGCGTGAGCTCGGTCAGGAAGCGCTCGCGCGAGGCATAGCCGGAGGCCAGGCGGGCCAGTTGCTCGACGTCGCCGCGGCGCAATCCGGCGTCGTCGTGCAGCCGCTCCAGGTGCGGCAGGTACCAGCGCAGCGCGAGCTCCATGTCGGCCGGCCAGGCGAGTTCGGGGGCACGCAGTTGCCCATAGATGTCTGCGAAGCGCGCCCACTCTTCCTGGGCGGCGGCAGGCGGCCGGAAAGCCTGCACCACGGCTGCCGGGTCTTGTGCCTGTGACATCGCCTCGAGCAGCCGCGCCGAGGTGGCGGGCCCGATTCCCGGGATCAGCTGGGTGACCCGGAAGCCCGCCATGCGCCCGCGCGGGTTCTGCGCAAAGCGCAGCACCGCCAGCAAGTCCTTCACGTGCGCCGCCTCCAGGAACTTGAGACCTCCGTACTTGACGAAAGGGATGTTCCGCCGGGCGAGTTCGAGCTCCAGCGCCGCGCTGTGGCTCGAGGTGCGGAACAACACGGCCTGCGACTTCAGGGCCAACCCGCCTTCGCGGTGCGCCAGCACGCGCTCCGCCACGAAGCGGGCCTGCTGCGCCTCGTCGGGGACCAGCACCAGTTGGGGCCGGCCCATCGAGGGCTTGTCGGTCCACAGCGTCTTGGCATGGCGTTCGGCGGCCGCAGCGATCACGGCATTGGAGACATCGAGGATCGGCTGGGTCGAACGGTAGTTGCGCTCGAGCGTGACGATCCGTGCAGGCTGGGTGAATTGCCCCGGGAAGTCGAGGATGTTGCGCACCGTGGCGCCGCGAAAGGAATAGATCGCCTGCGCGTCGTCGCCCACCACGGTGAGGCCGTGCCCATCTGGTTTGAGGGCGCGCAGGATGGCGGACTGCAGCAGGTTGGTGTCCTGGTATTCGTCGACGAGCACATGGTCGAAGCGCGCGCCAACCTGCGCTGCGAGCGAGGGCTCGGCCACCATCTCGGCCCAGTACAGGAGCAGGTCGTCGTAGTCGAGCACCTGCTGCGCCTGCTTGGCCTCGACATAGGCGCCGAACAGGCGCTTGAGCTCGGACTCCCATTCGGCGCACCACGGGAAGGCCTGGGCCAGCACCTCGGCGAGCGGCGCGCCGCCGTTGATGGTGCGCGAGTAGATCGCCAGGCAGGTGCCCTTGCGCGGAAAGCGGCGCTCCATGGCCGCCAAGCCGATGTCGTTGCGCACCAGACCCATCAGGTCCTCGGCGTCGCCGCGGTCGTGGATCGTGAAGCTGGCGTCGAGCCCGATCTGGGCCGCATATTCGCGCAGCAGCCGGGCGCCGATGCCGTGAAAGGTGCCGGACCAGGGCAGGGCTGGCGGCGCCTCCGAGCGCAACCCGAGCACTTTCGCCAGCACCAGGCCGGCGCGCCGCTCCATCTCTTGCGCGGCGCGGCGCGAGAAGGTCAGCAGCAGGATGCGCTGCGGATCGGCACCACGCGCGATCAGGTGGGCCACCCGGTGTGCCAGGGTGCTGGTCTTGCCCGAGCCGGCGCCGGCGATCACGAGCAGCGGCCGCATGTCGGGTGCCGCTTGGCCGGCTCCGTGCTCGACGGCGGCGCGCTGTGCCTCGTTGAGTTCGGCGAGCACCGCGGCAAGGCGCTCCTCCTGGCGCAGGGGGATTGGGATCGCGACGCTGGACATCGAGCGCGACTTTACTGGATATCCATCCAGATCCCATCAGGAAAATGCAAGAGGCCGGTGACATAATCGCGCCTCGCTGCAACCGGAGACTTCGAATGGACACCGTTCCGCCTCGGCAGCTTTCAACTCCCCTGTGACGTGTCGTTGGCCGGGGACTTGAAAGCGCCCCATGCCCCTTGCCAACGTCACAACACCCTCCGGGAGTGAGCCATGCTCAACATCTTCACGCTCGCCAACGGCCGTCTCGTCCAGGAAGAAATCGAAGCGCTCGAGGAACTGTCGAAGTTCCAGCCCATCTGGGTCGACCTCGAATCGCCCACGCTGGAAGAGAAGCGCTGGATCAAGCAGTACTACGGCCTGTCCATCCCCGAGGATGCGATGGACGAGGACATCGAGGAGTCGGCGCGCTTCTACGAAGAAGACAACGGCGAGCTGCACGTGCGCAGCGACTTCCTGATCGACGACGACGAAAACCCGCGCTCGGTGCGCGTGGCCTTCATCCTCAACCAGCACAACGCCGAGCTGCGCAGCCGCGGCGTGCTGTTCTCGATCCATGACGAGGATGTGCCGGTCTTCCGCCTGCTGCGCATGCGCGCCCGCCGCGCGCCCGGACTGATCGAGGACGCCAAGGAGGTGCTGCTCAAGCTCTTCGACGCCGATGCGGAGTACTCGGCGGATTCGCTGGAGAACATCTACGACGAGCTGGAAGTCGCCGGCAAGAAGGTGCTCGAAGGCAACGTGAGCGACGAGCTGGCCGGCGAGGTGCTGGCCGCGATCGCGCGCCAGGAAGACCTGAACGGCCGCATCCGCCGCAACGTGATGGACACGCGCCGCGCCGTGAGCTTCATGATGCGCAGCCGCATGCTCAATGCCGATCAGTTCGAGGAGGCGCGGCAGATCCTGCGCGACATCGAATCGCTGGACAACCACACGGCCTTCCTGTTCGACAAGATCAACTTTTTGATGGACGCCACAGTCGGCTTCATCAACATCAACCAGAACAAGACCATCAAGATCTTCTCGGTGGCCAGCGTGGCGCTACTGCCGCCGACGCTGATCGCGAGCATCTACGGCATGAACATGCAGTTTCCCGAGCTGCAAATCCTCGGCAGCGCAGGTTATCCCTACGTGCTGGCGCTGATGGCAGCCAGCGCGCTGGTGCCGATGTGGTACTTCCGCAGGCGCGGCTGGCTCAAGTAGCCAAAAGCCGGGTGCCGCCACGGAAAGATTTGCCCGCTACTTCTTGTCGCGCAGCTCGCGGCGCAGGATCTTGCCCACCGGTGTCTTCGGCAAGTCGGTGCGGAATTCGATCACCCTGGGCTGCTTGTAGCCTGTGAGGTTGGCGCGGCAGAACTCGCGCACCTGCGCTTCGGTGAGCTCCGGGTTCTTCTTGACGATGACCAGCTTGACTGCCTCGGCAGTTTTCTCATCGGCAATGCCCACTGCCGCGCACTCGAGCACGCCCGGAATCTGCGCCACCACCTCTTCGATTTCGTTCGGGTACACGTTGAAGCCCGAGACCAGGATCATGTCCTTCTTGCGATCGACGATCTTGAAGAAGCCGTGCTCGTCGACCACGCCCACGTCGCCGGACTTGAAGTAACCATCGGCCGTCATGACTTTCGCCGTCTCGTCGGGGCGCTGCCAGTAGCCCGCCATCACCTGCGGGCCCTTGATCGCGATTTCGCCAGGTTGCCCGGCCGGCACTTCGCTGCCCTCGTCGTCCAGCAGCTTCAGGTAGGTGCTCGGCAGCGGCACGCCGATGGTGCCGGTGTAAGCGGTGCTGGTGGTCGGGTTGCAGGTGGCCGAGGGCGAGGTCTCCGACAAGCCGTAGCCTTCGCAGATCGGACAGCCGGTCTTCTCGAGCCAGAGCTTGGCGACAGCGCCCTGCACCGCCATGCCGCCGCCGACGGAGACCTTGAGGTTCTTCCAGTTGACGGTGTTGAAGTCCGGGTGGTTGGCCAGCCCGTTGAAGAGCGTGTTGACTGCCGGGAAGCTGTGGAAGGTGTGCTTGGCCAGCTCTTTGAGCACGGCTGGAATGTCGCGCGGATTCGGAATCAGGATCAGCTTGCCGCCGGTGCGCATGGACAGCATCATGTTCACCGTGAAGGCGAAGATGTGATAGAGCGGCAGCGCGCAGACGCTGGTGGGCTGCTCACCGGCCGGCACCTTCTGCATGACGGGGTCGTTCCAGGCCTCGGACTGCAGCACGTTGGCGATCACGTTCCGGTGCAGCAGCACCGCGCCCTTCGAGACGCCAGTGGTGCCGCCGGTGTACTGCAGCACCGCGACGTCATCGGGCCCGATGGCCGCGGTCTGCACCGGCCGGCCCTTGCCTTTGTCGAGCGCGTCGTTGAAGCGCACGGCGCCAGGCAGGCTGTACGCGGGCACCATCTTCTTGACGTTGCGCACCACGTAATTGACCAGCGCGCCCTTGAGCAGCCCGAGCCGGTCGCCCATGCCGCTCAGCACCACATGCTTGACCGGCGTGGCGCCCATGCATTGCTGCAGCGTGTTGCCGAAGTTCTCCATGATCACGATGGCCTTCGAACCCGAATCCTTGAGCTGATGCTCCAGCTCGCGCGGCGTGTAGAGCGGGTTCACGTTCACCAGGATCAGCCCGGCGCGCAGGATGCCGCAAACCGCGATGGGGTACTGCAGGCAGTTGGGCATCATCACTGCGACGCGATCCCCCTTGGCCAGGCCCAGGCCCTGCAGGTAACTGGCGAAGGCGCGGCTCAGCTTGTCGACCTCGCCGTAGTCCATGTCCTTGCCCATGAAGCTGTAGGCCGTGCGATTGCCGAATTTCGAGAAGCTCTCCTCCATGAGCGCGACCAGCGATGGGTAGCGCGAAGCGTCGATGTCGGCCGGTACGCCTTGCGGGTAGCTGCTGAGCCAGGGACGGTCTGTCATCGATATGTCTCCTCAATGGATTCTGGATTCTGGTTACGGAAACGCCGCCCGGCCTTCTCGGCTCGGGCGGCGTGCCACGGAGCGCCGCCGCTCTTACTCGATCGCCTTGCCCATGTCCTCGACCACCTTCTTGGCGTCGCCGAAGACCATCATGGTCTTGTCCATGTAGAACAGCTCGTTGTCCAGCCCGGCATAGCCCGCGGCCATGCTGCGCTTGTTCACGATCACCGTCTTGGCCTTGTAGGCCTCCAGGATCGGCATGCCGTAGATCGGCGTGCCCTTGGTGAGCGCGGCCGGGTTCACCACGTCGTTGGCCCCCAGGATGATCGCCACGTCGGCCTGCGCGAACTCGCCGTTGATGTCCTCCATCTCGAACACCTGGTCGTAGGGCACCTCGGCCTCCGCCAGCAGCACGTTCATGTGCCCCGGCATGCGCCCGGCCACCGGGTGGATCGCGTACTTCACCGTCACGCCCTTCTCGGTGAGCTTCTGCGCCAGCTCGTTGACCGCGTGCTGCGCGCGCGCCACCGCCAGCCCATAGCCGGGCACGATGATCACGGTCTCGGCGTTGGAGAGCATGTAGGCCGCGTCGTCGGCGCTGCCGCTCTTGACCGGGCGCTGCTCCTGGGCCGCGCCCGTGGCCGTTGCCGGCTCGCCGCCGAAGCCGCCCAGGATCACGTTGAAGAACGAGCGGTTCATCGCCTTGCACATGATGTAGCTCAGGATCGCCCCCGAGCTGCCCACCAGCGAGCCCGCCACGATCAGCATGGCGTTGTTCAGGCTGAAGCCGATGCCCGCGGCCGCCCAGCCCGAGTAGCTGTTGAGCATCGACACCACCACCGGCATGTCCGCCCCGCCGATCGGGATGATGATCAGCACCCCCATCACGAAGGCCAGCAGCAGCATCAGGAAGAAGGCAGTCCAGCTCTCGGTGGCCATGTACACCAGCCCCAGGCCGATGGTCGCGAGCCCCAGCACCAGGTTGAGCATGTGCTGGCCCTTGAACTGCACCGGCGCACCCTGGAACAGGCGGAACTTGTACTTGCCCGAGAGCTTGCCGAAGGCGATGACCGAGCCGCTGAAGGTGATGGCGCCGATGGCCGCGCCCAGGAACAGCTCCAGCCGGTTGCCCGCCGGAATCGCCCAGCGCGCCAGGCCGTCGACCACGTAGGCACCCTCGGGCGTGTTGCCCCCGATGAGCGCAGCCACCGGAGGCGGCGTGATGCCGAAGGCCCACGGCTCGACCACGGCCGCCACCGCGATGAAGACAGCCGCCAGACCGATCATGCTGTGGAAGAAGGCGACCAGCTCGGGCATCTGGGTCATCTCGACAGTCTTGGCGCGGTAGGCGCCGTAGCCGCCGCCCACCACCAGGCCCAGCAGCACCCAGGCCATGCCCTGGCCCCTGCCGCCGGCGAGCTGCACGATCAGCGCCGCGGTGGTCAGGATGGCGATGGCCATGCCGGCCATGCCGAACATGTTGCCGCGGATCGAGGTGGTCGGATGGCTCAGGCCCTTGAGGGACTGGATGAAGCAGACGCTGGCGACCAGGTACAGCAGCGTGACGACGTTCATCGACATGGTCAGTGGCCCCCCGCCTTGGCCGCTGCAGCAGCCGGGGCCTTCTTGTCCTTCTTCCTGAACATCTCCAGCATGCGCCGGGTGACGAGGAAGCCGCCGAAGACGTTGACCGCTGCCAGGGCCACGGCCAGCACGCCCATGCCCTTGCCCAGCCAGGTGGTGGTGAGCGCGGCCGCGAGCATGGCGCCCACGATGACGATGGCGGAGATGGCGTTGGTCACGGCCATCAGCGGCGTGTGCAGCGCAGGGGTGACGGTCCAGACCACGTGGTAGCCCACGTAGATGGCCAGCACGAAGATGATCAGGTTGATGACGGTATGGGATACCGGGTCCATGGCTTTCTCCTCGTTCGGCTTGTTCTTACTTGCGGGTGAGCTGGCCGTCGCGGCTCATCAGGCAGGCAGCGACGATGTCGTCTTCGAGATCGATCTTGAAGCCGCCCTCCTTGGGGAGCACGAGCTTGAGGAAGTCGAGCACGTTGCGCGCGTAGAGCGAGGAGGCGTCGGCGGCCACGAGGGCGGGCAGGTTGGTCTCGCCCACGAGGGTGACGCCGTGCTTGACGACGGTGCGCCCGGGCTCGGTCAGGGGGCAGTTGCCGCCTTGGGGGGCGGCGAGGTCGACGACGACGGAGCCGGGCTTCATGGCCTTGACCATGTCCTCGGTGACGAGCACGGGGGCGGGCCGGCCGGGGATGAGCGCGGTGGTGATGACGACGTCGGCCTGGGCCACGCGCTTGGCGACTTCGGCTTTCTGGCGATCGAGCCAGCTCTGGGGCATGGGGCGGGCATAGCCGCCGACGCCTTCGGCGGCTTCCTTTTCTTCCTGGGTCTCGTAGGGCACGTCGATGAACTTGGCGCCCAGGGACTCAACCTGCTCCTTGACGGAGGGGCGCACGTCCGAGGCCTCGATGACGGCACCCAGGCGCTTGGCAGTGGCGATGGCCTGCAGGCCAGCGACGCCGACGCCCAGGATGACGACGCGCGCGGCCTTGACGGTGCCCGCAGCGGTCATGAGCATGGGAAAGAAGCGCTGGTAGCGGTCGGCGGCGATCATGACGGCCTTGTAGCCGGCGATGTTGGCCTGGGAAGAGAGCACGTCCATGCTCTGGGCGCGGGTGGTGCGGGGGGCGGCTTCCAGCGCAAAGCCGGTGAGGCCGGCCTCCGCGAGCCTTTGCAGGCCCTGGGCATCGAAGGGGTTGAGCATGCCCACCACCACGGTGCCAGGCTTCATGAGCGCAGCCTCGGCGTGCGTGGGTGCACGCACCTTGAGCACGAGCTCGCAGGCAAAGGCGCCAGCGGCATCGGTGATCTCGGCACCGGCACCCTGGTAGGCGGCATCGGTGAGCGACGCAGCAACGCCGGCGCCGGACTGCACACGCACCGTGTGCCCCTGCGCGACAAGCTTCTTGGCCGTCTCCGAAGTCACGGCCACTCGGGTTTCGCCGGGCACAGTCTCGGCCGGCACGCCTATCAGCATGGGGGATCTCCTCGGGGCTACGTTGGAATTCGCGCCGAGCTTACATGAAGATGACAGCGGGATGCCGCCTGCACTGTTGCCAGGGTGCACGGAGCTGGCGGTGGGCCCTCGCTGTGCACGCACGCCCCCTTCCAATTCAGCGCCTGCTTCATGTACAGTGCGATCCGCGCGTGACCGGCGCCCAGAATGGCCGGCCGCGTGGAACAAGAATTTTCAGGGAGTGCTATGCGAATAGCGATGCTCGACGACGAGCCGCGCGAGATCGAATCGATCCAGCGCGCGATGGCAATTAGCGGTCACGAGTGCCACGGCTATGCCAACGGCAAGTCTTTGCTGCGCGGACTCCGAGCCCAGCGCTACGACCTGCTGGTGCTCGGCTGGCGTCCCCCCGACCTCGAAGGAATCAAGATGGTCCGGCGGCTGCGCGAGCGCTTCGGCAATCGTCTCCCGCTGCTCCTCACGGCCGGCCCTGAGCACAGGGCCCGGCTGACCACCGCTCTGCTGGCCGGCGCGGACGACTTCATGGTGAAGCCGCTGGGTAGCGCCGAACTGCAGGCGCGCGTGCACGCCCTGCTCCGCCGTGCATATCCGACACGTTTCGAGAGAGAACTGGTCTACGGGCCCTATCACTTCTCACCGCTCACCGGTACGATCCGCCTGCACGGGGAACCGGTGCGGTTGAAACAGCGCGAGTACGAACTCGCGCTGCTCCTGTTTCGCAACATCGGCCGATTGCTTCCGCGCGCGTACCTGATGCTGAACGTCTGGGGGCAAGAGCTCGAGGCCGGTTCGCGTTCGCTCGACACGCATGTGTCGCGGCTGCGCGCCAGGCTGGATCTGCGTCCCGGCAACGGCATGATCCTGGCCTCGGTCTACGGGTTGGGTTACCGGCTGGAATACATCGCCGGTGACGATGCCGAGTCGCCGTATCCCACGGCAAAGGCAGCAGAATAATTAATCGAGGAGTGAAGTCACCATGAAACAAGCGTTCCGAATCCTATTGGCAGTTGTCCTCCTCGGCGGCTGGCTGCAGTTCGCCATCGCGCAGGACGCGGAACCGAGCGACCTGGTCCGTGGCGGCCTGCAAGCGATCCAGATGATCGATCAGAACAAGACCGGCGAACTCTGGGACGGCGCCACGCCAGCCGCCCGCAAGCGCGTGAGCCGCGACGACTTCGTGAACCAGGTCGCCAAGGCACGCACCCCGCTGGGCGCCGCGCAGCAGCGTACCTGGGTTGCCATCAATCGGCAGGTGGTTGCGGAGAGCAACCAGGAACTCGCCGGTCAATACGTGAGCATCGAATACGAGACGCGCTTTGCCAACAAGGCGAACGCCACCGTGCGCGAGCTGGTGACTTTTCAGCTGGGCGATGATCGGGTCTGGCGTTTTTCGGGCTACGTACTGCGCTGAGGGTGCGCTGATGGCGCATCGCTGGAAGCCCAACGTCACCGTTGCCGCGGTGATCGAGCAGGACGGCCGCTTCCTCGTGGTCGAGGAAGAGACGAGCGATGGCCTGCGGCTGAACTCGCCTGCAGGCCACCTGGATCCCGGTGAGTCCCCGGTCGAAGGCTGCGCGCGCGAGACGCTGGAAGAAACCGCCCACCGCTTCACCCCGGCCGCACTGGTGGGCATCTACATGGCGCGCCAGCACGGCGCGCGTGGCGAGGACACCACCTATCTGCGCTTCGCCTTCTGCGGCACGCTGGGCGCTCGCGAGCCCGGCCGCGCACTGGACCACGGGATCGTGCGCACCTTGTGGATGACCGCCGAGGAGCTGCGGGCGAGCCGCGAGCGGCATCGCAGCCCGTTGCTGTTGCAATGCGTGGACGACTATCTGGCCGGGCGACGCTATCCGCTGGCGCTCATTCATGTCCACCCCTCGGTGAACGGCGAGAGCGAGGCCTGAGCGCCCACGACCGCCCGGGCTGCAACTCGCACCAGAGCCGGTAACACGTGTTCCGATGAAGCTCAGCCCGCCCGCGAGATGACGCCGCCGCCCAGGCAAACCTCGCCGTGGTAGAGCACGGCCGACTGCCCCGGCGTTACCGCCCATTGCGGCTCAGCGAAGGAAAGGTGGAACGCCCCGTTGGCGCCCTCGGCCAGTGTGCAGCCGGCATCGGCTTGCCGGTAGCGCGACTTCGCCGCATAGCCGCCGGCGGACGGCGCCTCGCCGGCAACCCAGCTCGCATCCTCGGCCTCCAGTGCAGGCGAGAGCAGCCAGGGATGGTCGTGGCCCTGCACCACCCACAGGGTGTTGGTTTCGAGGTCCTTGCGCGCCACGAACCAGGGCGCATGCTCGCCGGCGCCCCGCTGCGCCCCCTTGGGCTTGAGGCCGCCGATGCCCAGGCCCTGGCGCTGGCCGAGGGTGTAGAAGCTCAGGCCCTGGTGCTCGCCGATGCGCCGGCCTCGCTCGTCGCGGATGGGCCCAGGCGCCTTGGAGATGTAGCGGTTGAGAAATTCCCGAAACGGCCGCTCGCCGATGAAGCAGATGCCGGTCGAATCCTTCTTCCTGGCATTGGGCAGGCCGATCTCATCGGCGATGCGGCGTACTTCCGTCTTGTGCAGCTCGCCGACGGGAAACATCGCCTTCGCCAGCTGCTGCTGGCTCAGCCGATGCAGGAAATAGCTCTGGTCCTTCGCTGGGTCGAGGCCCTTCAGCAGCTCGTAACGCTGGCTCGCGGCATTGAAGCGCACACGCGCATAGTGGCCGGTGGCAATCCTTTCCGCGCCCAGGCGCATCGCGTGATCGAGGAACGCCTTGAACTTGATCTCTGCGTTGCACAGCACGTCCGGGTTGGGCGTGCGGCCGGCCTGGTACTCGCGCAGGAATTCGGCAAAGACGCGGTCCTTGTAGTCGGCGGCGAAGTTGACGTGCTCGATCTCGATGCCCAGCACGTCAGCCACGCTGGCGGCGTCGACGAAGTCGATGTTCGAGGAACAGTATTCGCTGTCGTCGTCGTCCTCCCAGTTCTTCATGAAGATGCCGACCACCTCGTGGCCCTGCTGCTTGAGCAGGTGCGCCGTGACCGCGGAGTCCACCCCGCCGCTCAGGCCCACCACGATGCGCTGCTTGTCCATGGGGCGCGATTGTCCCAGGCCGGCCATGCCAACGCTGATGCGGGGTAATCACGGCACATGCGAAGGTGGCCGCCTCTGCGGGTCTTCATCCAGTTGAAAGAAGTGGCGCCGAGGTTCACACTGCAACGCCGATCGGAGGCATAACAACGCGGACGGAATGCCGAGACGTTCGCCAAGGAGACACGCATGGATCACCTCAGCGGCATGGACGCTTCGTTCCTGCACCTCGAGACCCCCGAATCGCCGATGCACGTCGGGAGCCTGCATCTGATCGATCTGCCGCCCGGCTACGACGGCGATTTCGCCGAGGATGCCAAGAAGTACCTGAGCGGGCGCCTGCACCTGGCCGCAGTGTTCGTGCGCAAGCTGGCGATGATGCCCTTCGACCTCGCCAACCCCGTGTGGGTGGACGACGACGACCTGGACCTGGACCACCACATCCACCACGTGATCATGCCGAGGCCCGGTACCCTGGCGCAGCTGGAGCGGCTGGTGGGGCGGCTGCATTCCTCCCTGCTGGACCGCAGCCGTCCGCTGTGGGAGATGCACATCATCGAGGGCCTGCAGACCGGCCAGGTGGCGCTCTACAGCAAGATGCATCATGCCGCGATCGACGGTCAGGCCGGGGTCGCGGTGGCCAAGGCGCTGTTCGACATCTCCGAGACGCACGCGCCGGTGAAGGCGCCGCGCGTGACGCGTCGCCCCGATGCGTCGCAGCTCGGCATGGCCGAACTGGCCACGGCTGCGCTGAGCAATGCGGTGCAGCAATACGTGAAGCTGATCCAGTCGATCCCCGCCACCGCCAAGGCCATCGGCAACGTGCTGATGCCGATGTCGGAGGGGAGCGGCCAGCGCAAGTTCGAGCTGCCCAAAGCCTTGCGCACCGCGCCGCGCACGCCACTCAACGTCTCGATCACCAACCAGCGCTCCTTCGCTGCGCGGTCCGTTCCGCTGGCCGAGGTCAAGCAGATGGCGAAGGCCACCGGCACCAGCCTCAACGACATCGTGCTGGCCATCTGCGCCGGCGCGCTGCGCCGCTATCTGGCCGACTACGGCTGCAAGCCCGCCAAGCCGCTGATCGCGGGTGTGCCGGTGTCGCTGCGCAGCGAAGGCAACACCGACCTCAACAACCAGGTCTCCGTGATGCTGGTGAGCCTGGCCACGGACATTGCCGATCCGCTGAAGCGGCTCGCGGCCATCCATGAATCTTCCAGCGAAGGCAAGAAGCTCACCGGCAATGTCAAGGCGGCGATCCCGACCGACTTTCCCTCGCTCGGTGTGCCCTCGCTGATGTCGGGCCTGGCGTCGCTCTATGGACGCTCAGGGTTGGCGGACAAGCTGCCGCCGGTCGCCAACGTGGCGATCTCCAATGTGCCCGGGCCTTCGTTCGCGCTCTACTTCGCGGGGGCCAAGGTGGCGAGCTACTTCCCGGTTTCGATTTCGGGCCATGGGCTCGCGTTGAACATGACCGTGCAGAGCTACAACGGCGCGCTCGACTTCGGCCTCACGGCTTGCCGGCGCGCGGTGCCGGACGTGGCGGACCTGGGGGACTATGTGGTGGCGGAACACAAGAAGCTGTTCGGATTGATCGTCGCGGACGCTGCGCAGGCTGCGGCGGTTGATTCCGCCGTCGTGCCAGCACCGGACACTGCCACCGTGGTGAAGGCACCTTCGAAGAAGCGTGCTGCAAAGTCGCCGGTGGCGAAAAAGAAAGTCGCAGCAAAAGCCGCGCGCCCTGCGATGTCGAAGGCCCCGCGCAAGACCGCCGTGGGCAAGCGCGCCGCAGCGCTGAACTGAACGCTCTCCCACAGCCCGCTTGCCGCCCCCTGCCGGGAGACGGCGTCAATCGCGAAGCCCGGCGAGAATTTCGTAGGACTTCAGGCGCGCTTCATGATCGAACACCTGCGAGGTGATCATCAGCTCGTCGGCGCCCGTCTGCTCGATGAAGGCCTTTACCCCAGCGCGCACCGTGTCTTTCGATCCCACCGCCGCACAGGACAGCACCGAGTCGAGCAGGGCGTTCTCGGCGGGCCCGATGCGCGCGCGGTAGTTCGCCACCGGTGGCGGCAGCTGTCCCGGCCGGCCGCTGCGCAGATTCACGAAGGCCTGCTGCCAGGAACTGGAGCGGAACTCGGCTTCCTCGTCGGTCTCTGCCGCGAACACGTTGAAACCCAGCATCACATAGGGCTTGGCCAGCTGCCTGGAGGGCTTGAAGGTGTCTCGATAGATGCGGATGGCCTGCATGAGCTGCTGCGGTGCGAAGTGCGAGGCAAAGGCATAGGGCAGGCCCAGGTGCGCCGCAAGCTGCGCCCCGAAGGTGCTCGAGCCGAGAATCCACACGGGCACCTCGAGGCCCGCGCCGGGCACAGCGCGCACCGCCTGTTGCGGCTGCTTGGACATGAAGTCCATCAGCTCGACCACGTCCTGAGGAAACTGATCGGCGTCGGATTGCAGGTCGCGCCGCAAAGCACGCGCAGTGCGCTGGTCCGAGCCCGGCGCGCGCCCGAGGCCGAGGTCGACACGGCCGGGGTAGAGCGACTCCAGGGTGCCGAACTGCTCGGCAATCACCAGCGGCGAGTGATTGGGCAGCATCACGCCGCCGGCGCCGATGCGGATGGTGGAGGTGCCGGCGCCGATGTGGGCCAGCAGCACGGCCGTGGCCGCACTCGCGATGCCCGGCATGCCGTGGTGCTCCGCGAGCCAATAGCGCCGGTAGCCAAGCTTCTCGCCGTGCTGCGCCAGGCCGAGCGAGTTCCGGAAGGACTGCGCGGCGTCGCTGCCTTCGGTGATGGGAGAAAGGTCGAGGATCGAGAAGGGCACCATGGTCGCGCATCATGGCCCGATCGCGATGATCGTGCTGGCGCAAGCCATTTCCGGGTTCTGATAAAACGTCGTGCTGTTGCCATCCACCAAAGCCGATGCTGCCATGTCCAAGTTCTGGTTGATGAAGTCCGAACCCGACGATTGCTCGATCGACGACGCGCTGGCCGCGCCCGATGCCACCGTGCCCTGGACCGGCGTGCGAGGCTGGCAGGCGCGCAACCTCATGCGCAACGAGATGCAGGTCGACGACGGCGTGCTGTTCTACCACTCGAGCTGCCCACAGCCGGGCATCGTGGGCATCGCGCGCGTGGCTTCCGGCACGCGGCCTGATCCGACGCAGTTCGACCCCGAGTCGCCCTACTACGACCCGGCGTCGAAGCCCGAGCATCCGCGCTGGCTGCTGCTGGACGTGCAGGCGCTTCGCAAGACCCGGTTGCTGGGTTTGCCCGAAATGCGCGCGACGCCCGAGCTTGCAGAGATGGTGGTGTTGCGCCGGGGCAATCGCCTCTCGATCACGCCGGTCGAGCCGGTGCATTGGCACTTGATCGTGGACAGGATGCTCGCCTGAGCGCGGCCTGCCCCTGGGTCAAAGGCCCGCGACGGCGAGCTCCGCGCGCTGCTCCAGGTGAATCCAGTCCACCACATCGCCGCGCGGCCGATAGCCGCGGACCATGTGCTGCAGTTGTTGCCGGATCAACAGCGCGTCGTTGACTTCGAGCGCTGCCTTCAGGCGCTCCAATTGCGGGGAAAGCGCGGCCCACGACAGGAAATCGTCTCGCGCCTTGAGGATGCGGGTATGCGGGGTGGGCAGCGGGTTGTCGCCGATCAGCAGCTCTTCGTAGAGCTTTTCGCCAGGACGCAGGCCCACCACCCGGATCTCGATGTCTCCCGAAGGGTTGTCGCCGTCCCGAACCGTCATCCCGGAAAGCTCGATCATGCGGCGGGCAAGATCAGCGATCCTGATGGGCTCGCCCATGTCCAGCACGAACACCTCGCCGCCATGGGCCATGGCGCCGGCCTGGATGACCAGCTGGGCTGCCTCGGGAATGGTCATGAAGTAGCGGGTGATGTCGAGGTGCGTCAGCGTGATGGGGCCCCCGTTGCGGATCTGCTGTCGAAACAGGGGAACCACGGAGCCCGAAGAGTCCAGCACATTGCCGAAGCGCACCATCGAGAAGCGCGTGCCGTTGGCCCGGCGAGACGCCTGCTCGGCCATTGCCTGCAGGCCCATTTCGGCCAGCCGCTTGCTGCAGCCCATGATGTTGGTGGGCCGGACGGCCTTGTCGGTGCTGATGAGCACGAAATCGCGCACGCCGTGCGCGGCCGCAGCCCCGGCCGTTATCAACGTCCCGAAGACGTTGTTGCGAACCCCTTCGGCAGGGTTGTGCTCCACCAGCGGCACGTGCTTGTAGGCCGCTGCATGGTAGACGGTGTGCGGATGCCAGGCTGACATGATCTCGCGCATGCGGCGCGCATCGGCGACCGAGGCGAGCAGCGGCACGATCCGCGGCGCGTCCGCGCCCCTGCCTTCCATTCCTTGCAGCAGTTCGCCGTGAATGGTGTAGAGCGCAAATTCCGAGCGCTCCACCAGAAGCAGCGTGGCGACGCCGCCTTTGACGATCTGGCGGCACAGCTCGCTGCCGATGGAGCCCCCGGCTCCCGTCACCAGCACCACCTTGCCACGAATGTTCTTGCGGAGCAGCAGAGGGTGGGGCGCGACAGCGTTGCGCCCAAGCAGGTCTTCGACGTCCAGCTCGCGCAAGTCGCTGACCTGGACCTTGCCTTGGGCGAGCTCCATCAGGCCCGGCAACGTGCGTACCGATACCCGGGCCTGCCGCACCTGCTCCAGGATCTCGTGGCGCCGCTGGCGCGAAGCCGACGGGATAGCCAGAAAGATGTCGCTGACGCGCAGCGCGGCCACCTCCGCCTTCAGCTTTGCGGGGTCCTGGACCGGCAAGCCGTGAATCAGGCCGCCTTGCAGGCGCTTGTCGTCGTCCAGGAAGCCCAGCAGCCGCAGCTCGCTGCTGGCCGACAGGGCCTGGGCAAGCTTGCGACCGGCATCGCCCGCGCCGTAGATCAACACCCGCGGCAGTTCCCCGCGAGTCAGCAGCCCTTGGTAGATCCCGCCCAGCCAGCCACGGGCAAGCAGACGCGAGGCGCTCACTGCCAAAAGCAACAGCAACGGCTGGATCAGGCCGATGGTGCGCGGCACACCTGGCAGGCCGATCGCCGCGAACACCAAACCATAGGCCGCGGCGTAGATCCCCACCGCCTTGGCAATGGCCGCGATGGCCGGCCACCCACCGTAGCGGAAGATGGCGCGGTACAGGCCGAACCTCACGAACAGCGGCAGTGCCAGCGACAGCGAAATCCCCACGGTCCAAACGTCGCGACCGGACAAGATCACCCAGGCGTCGAAGCGCAGCGACAGTGAGAGCCAGACCGTGAAGACGCACAGGCAGGCGTCCATCCCCAGCACCAGCGCGCGCTTGGCGGCGCGGGGTAGCGCCAGCAAAGGGGCAGCGGCCTGTGTGAGGACCTTCGAGCGCTCATTCATCGATTGACCTCGGTGCAATCCACCGCAGAAGGAGCCAGGTCATCATCTGGCCGAGACCCAAGCCTGCAACGAGTCCGAACCCGTCTGCCAGCAGATCCCCCCATTCGGCAAAGCGGTCAGGCGTGAGCGATTGCAGCAGCTCGATCAAGGCGCCGTAAGCCAATAGGCCGCACACAAGGTGCACCGTGCGGCCGGCGTAGGCCCAGCGGCCCAGTAGCATCAGCACGGCAAAGGCGAGCATGTGGTTGCTCTTGTCCCAACCCGTGGTCGGCATCTGCGGCACCGGCGGCATGAGCGACATTGCGAGGATCGCCAATGCGCACGCCCAAAAAGCAGAACGCAGCATGGTCGTGCGCATGATCAGGCACTCGCCTCGCGCAACACCTGGTTGATCGCCGTGCAGGTCCTGGCGATTTCTGCCGCCGTCAGCGTCGGGTGCACCAGGAACATCAAGCTGGTCTCTCCGAGCCTGCGCGCGGCCGGCAGCCGCTCTGCCGGCCGCCAACCGGTTCCGTCGAATGCCTTCTCGAGATAGACCTCGGAGCACGATCCCTGATAACAGGGGACGCCACGCGACTGGATGGCTTCGATGATGCGGTCGCGGCTCCATCCCGGTGCAAGCCGCTCGGGCTGCACGTACGCATAGCACTTGTAGTGAGCATGGGTGCACGAGCCAGGCAGCCGGGGCACGCGCACGACGGCGTACGGCGCGCACGCCGCCCAGATCGCGTCGGCATGGCGCGCGCGCCTCGCGGCCCAGTCGGGCATGCTGCGCAGTTGCATCCGCCCGATGACGGCCTGCATTTCCAGCATGCGCCAGTTGGTGCCGAAGCCCTCGTGCAACCAGCGAAAGCCTGGTGGATGCTCACGTTCGTACACCGCTTCGTGGCTCTTGCCATGGTCCTTGTATTGCCAGACCTTGCGCCACAAGTCTTTGTCGTGCGTCGTGACCATGCCGCCCTCGCCGCCGGTGGACATGATCTTGTCCTGGCAGAAGGACCAGGCGCCGGCATGGCCGAGGGTGCCGACGGACTTGCCTTTGTAGCGCGCCCCGTGGGCCTGCGCGCAGTCCTCGATGACCTTGATGCCGTGCTCGGCGGCCAGCGCCATGATGGGATCCATGTCGCAGGGCCAGCCGGCCAGGTGCACACAGATGACGGCCCGGGTACGGGGCGTGATGGCCCGGGCAATGGTCGAAGCCGAAAGGTTTCCGCTGTCGTGCTCGACGTCGGCGAAGACAGGCGTTGCGCCGGCATTGACGACGCAGGACACGCTGGCAATGAAAGTGCGTGGCGTGACGATGACCTCGTCGCCCGGGCCTATGCCCATGGCCTTGAGCACGACATCGAGCGCCAGCGTGCCGTTGGCGAGCGCCACGGCATGCGCGGCCCCGGTCCAGGCGGCGAACTCTTGTTCGAATGCGCGACACTCCTCACCAGTCCAATAGTTGACCTTGTTGGAAATCAGCACCCGCACCACCGCCTCGGCTTCATGTGTGGTGAAGCTGGGCCAGGGAGAGAAGGAAGTGTTCAGCACGATCAGCCCTTGACGAGTGGTCTGGCGGGATTGCCGGCGACCGTCGCGCCCGCGGGCACGTGGCGCGTGACCACGGCGCCCATGCCGACGATGGCGCCGCGGCCGATGACCAGCGGCCGGCCGGGCCTGCCTTGCTTGATCACGGCCCCAGTGCCGATGTAGGCATGGTCTTCGACAACGACGTTGCCGTTGCACTTGACGCCCGGGGCGAAGGTGACGAAGTCCCCGACGACGCAGTCATGCTCGACATAGCTGTAGAGGTTGGCGTGGAAGTGCCGGCCGATGCGGACATTGGAGCCGAGGGTGACGAAGGGACTGAGGATGGCGCCTTCCCCCAGCGTGACCTCGTCCATCACCACTGCGTTGGCCGCGATGACTGTCCAGGGCCGCACGCCACCGGCGAGGCAGCGGTCGGCCAGTCGCTTCCGGACTTCCCCGTCGGCGACGGCGAGCGCGGCATGACGCATGCCAGCCGGCGCTTCCACGAATTCCTCATACCGCAACGCGCGCTGGCCGTTCACGACCGCCGCCTCGGGCTGGTCGTCCACAAAGACCAAACGAATCGACGGGATTGCCTGGCGCTGCAACTGAGAACGCGCGAGGGGCATGACGCTTCGGCCACAGCCGCTGGCGCCGTAAACGGCGAAGAGTGGCGCGTTCATCGCTCGTGCTCCATCTGCGGTCCGGCAAAGCGTGGCATCGTCGCCTCCCCGGGCGCGCTGATGCCGTCGCGCGCCAGGACTTTGCACAAGGTGAACCGCAAGATCCGGAAATCGAGCCACGGCGATCGGTTGTCGACATACCAGACGTCGAGCTCGAGCTTCCGGTCCCACGATACGGCGTTGCGCCCGTTGACCTGCGCCCAGCCTGTGATGCCGGGGCGCACTTCATGGCGTCGGGCCTGAACGCGGGAGTACAGCGGCATGTACTCGAGCAGCAGGGGCCGGGGCCCCACCAGACTCATGTCTCCCTTGAGCACATTCCAGAGCTCGGGCAATTCGTCCAGGCTGCTGGCGCGCAGGAAGCGGCCGAAGGCAGTGAGACGCTCCGCGTCAGGCAGCAGCTGTCCATCGAGATCTCGGGCATCCGTCATGGTCCGGAACTTGACCATTCGGAACGGACGGCCGTCCAGACCTGGACGCACTTGGCAAAAGAACACCGGAATGCCGAGTTCACGGCGCACCCTCCAAGCAAGCAAGAGCAACGGAATTGCAAGAAGTAGCAATGCCAGAGCGGCGCAGACGATGTCGAAGAATCGCTTCATGCAATGCCCATCTCGCGCAACATGACTTCGTTGACCTTGTGCACGTCGTACTTCTCTTCCGCGATCTCTCGGGCCCGCCGGCCCATGCGCGTGATCAGGGCATGGTCGGCAACGAACCTGTTCATCGCATGCTCCAGCGCCTCCACGGAACGGACAGGAACAAGGAAGCCGTTGTCCCCATGCACCACCGTTTCTCGACAACCGGGTGCGTCAGTGGTGATGACCGGACGGCCCCTCGACATGGCTTCGAGAACGGTGCGCGGCGTTCCTTCGCGGTATGAGGGAAGCACGTAGACGCTGCACGCCGCAATCGCCGGGCGCACATCCGACAACCGGCCCAGATAGCTCAGCGTCCCATCGGCCACCCACGCCTCCAGTTCAGCTTTCTCGATCGCGTCGGGATTGGTGTCGATCCAGCCGGCAATTGCAAATTGAACATCCGGATGACGAATGCGCACGCGGCGCGCGGCCTGTGCGTACTCTCGTACGCCCTTGTCGCCAAGCAGCCTGGCAATCAACAGGAAGCGCGGTGGACCGGGGGGAACGGCAGCCGCGCTGAAGCGAGCGACATCGACCCCTGAACCATTCACGACGCAGGAAGGCGTGGCCGCTTTCAAGATGGCACATCGCCGGAACAGCAGTTCGTCGTCGGGATTCTGGAAGAAGACCTTGTGCGCGCGGCCTAGTGCGAGTCTGTAGAGACGCCGAACCAACGCCTGCAGTCGTCCACGCCGCTCATGTTCCTGAAATACGTAACCCAGCCCGGTGATCAGCGCATAACGATGAGGTACACGGGCCAGCCAAGCGGCCAGTGAGCCATAGATGACCGGTTTGACGGTATACCCCAGCACCCAGTCCGGCCGGATACGACGCATCAACGCGACCAGCGCGAGCAGCGCACGCAGGTCCGAAAGCGGATTGGCACCTGTGCGCTGCAACGGAATGTCGTGCACCGTGATACTCAGTTGCTCCAGTTCCCGCCGGAACTCGAGGCCCGGCTGCAGGCCGGGCGCCGCCACGTGCAACTCCAGGCCCCGCGATTGCAGTGCGGCGATCAGGGCGCCGCGAAAGCCCAAAAGAGATTCGGCGAAACCAGCGATCAGGAGGAACTTCATCATGCTTGCTGCGCCTGGCCGGTCTTCAGCAGCAACTCGCCCAAGAACGGGGCGGTGCGTTGAAGGCAATATTCCGTTTCGACGCGCCGCCGTCCTGCTTCTCCCATCGCTTGCCTCAATGCGTCATCGCTCAAGAGCTGTGCAAGCCTGTCGGCCCAGCTGCTTTCCACGTCAGCAAGGAAGCCGTTCTCACCGTCCCGGACAATCTGCCTGTTCGCTCCGACCGGCGAGGCGACGACCGGCAGGGCACAGGCCATGTACTGAATGAGCTTGTAGCCGCACTTGCCCCGCTCCCACGGCGAATCGCTCAGAGGCATGATGCCGATATCGCATTCGGCGAGGGCGTCCGCTTCGGTCGCTTCGGTCCAAGGCACGCACTCCGTTTGAACGCCCGGAATGTGAAGTTTCCCCCCGATGATCCTCAAGCTGAAAGCCGTGCGGCGAGCCAGCGCTGACAGTGGAACCGAAAGCGCCGCCAGGTACCGGACGGTCGACGGCGAACCGATCCAGACAATGCGGGGTGCCGTCTTGGCCTTGCGGGCCGCCTGTCTCAGCTCGTAGCGGTTGAGATCAACCACGGTCGGTACCACTTCCACGCGTGTGGCACCTGCATCCCGTGCGCGCTCGGCAAGGTAATCGTTGCCGGCGACCACGAGGGACGCGCCCATCATCAGTCTGTCGATACGGCGCCCGAGCAGGCGCCGTATCCAACGGGAGCGGTGCAGGTCGTAGTGGTGGAAGATCGCGTCGTCGTAGTCGAGCACATAAGGCATGCCGCGAAGCAGCAGGCGCTCGACCCACGCCGGCAGCCACGGCAAGGCCTCCTTTTCGATCCAGATCAGATCGAACCCATGGCGACGCATGAGCTGCAACGCACGGTTCCCGTAGGCGCTGAGCACCTCGATCGGCCGATACCCCCCGGCGCGGTATCTTGCTTCGAGCGCCCGGTCGGGGAGCAGCGGCCGAATGGTGCAGGTCATGCCGACGGACTCGAACCAGGGTGTGTATTGCAGAGAACGAAGGCGCGATGACGCGCCAAGGCGCCCATAACGCGTGAGCAGCAAGACATTCATGATCGCCGCCCTCCGAAAATCGCCGGCAGCGCCCTGCAAAGCAGCATGTAGCCGTGCAGGGTGTTGTGGGCCTCCGCAAATCTGCCACGCAGGAAGAAAAAGAAGAAACGACAGACAGGCTCCAGCAGAAGCGTCACGACCACCAGCAGCCAACGCTGCAACGGCGAAAAATGCTTGAAGCCATACTGCAGTCGACTCCGTAACGAGTAGAAAAGCCGCCTCGCCTTGATCTGCCGGGAAGTGCCGCCCCCTGCATGAAATGCCCGTGCGCTTGCAAGATAGACGCGTTGCCAGCCGGCCTGATGGGCTCGCAAAGAAAGATCCAGATCCTCGAAATACACAAAGAAGCGTTCGTCGAATCCGTTGAGAAGTTCAAAGACGGAGCGGCGAATCAGGTAAAACGCTCCGATCACATGATCTACTTTGCCGGTGTTCAGGTGATCCCAATCTTCCATCCGGTGGCCCCACGCCCTGAATGCATGCAGCCTGTTCAATCCGAGTGCCTGGGCAGCAAAGCTCAGGACGGAAGGAAATCGCCAGCACGACGGCGATATGTCGCCGTTGCCATCGATCATCTGTATGCCGCAGATCCCGACATTCGCGTGCTCCGACCGCTCCAGATAGTCGAAGGGCGCAAGCAGCGAGTTTGGATACAGCTGCGTATCTGGATTCAGCAACAGCAGATAGTCGTTTCCTGACGCTTGCGCGCCCAGGTTGCACGCTTTGCCAAAGCCCAGGTTCGTACCCGCACGCAGAACTGTGACGCCCGGCAAGCCTTCGACACTGGCCTCGGATCCATCGCTCGACCCGTTGTCCACGACAATGACGTTGCCCAGGAGGCCACCACCGTATTCAATTATCGAGCGAATACATTGGAGCAATCCGGCGCCGGCATTCCAATTAACGATGACAATATCAATCCTGGGTTTCATGACAGGAGCGGGTCATAGACAAATACAAGATAGATATTCAATACACCAGTTGTCACGGCGTATATCAAGGATGTCCATCGCACCACCCGGTACTCTGAAACCGAAGCTCTGACCACATATACCAGCAGGAACATCGACAGCAATTCGCGGAATCGCGAAGCGAGCACCGAATGTTCCACCAACCCGAAATGAAATGCTGCGCCGATCGCCACCCCCAGGGCGCAATATTTCATCGCGACGTCGCTCTTGCCCCACATACCGAGCATAAACATGAAGAATATTAAATCCACCAAATAAGGCAAGGGAACCAAAGTCGCGCCCCCCACGCCGTCATAGGTCTCGAACACGCTAAAGAATCCTGGAAGCACAGAAATAAAAAAATTCTTCGAAATTTCAATAACAGCGAATCCAAAGATTGCTAGCGCGACAACTCGAATCCGGGTCAAGTTTCTTGCGAGATACACAAACAGGAAAACAACCGCAGAATAATGAAACAGTGCAGCGACTGCCAGCATCACCACTTCTTTCAGCTCCGCCCTGTCACTCTCCTTTCTTGCAAATACAAAAAAGGCTATCGAAAAAGCACACGCTGCACGCAGCACCGTTACTTCGAACAGGACAAAGTATCGGGTAAAAAAATAAAAGCTAAAGACGAGAAATGTGAACCAATAACTCCTGCTCGAGGATATGGACAAGTACTTCAAGAAAACAATAGCCCATACAATCAGCCCGTATATCAGATTGGGACTTGAGGTCAACAATCCGAACAAATAAACGGATAGGAAAAAGCCGGGTTCGAACCTGGAGGCAAGATCGAGTCCGTTGTGGGACTGGAGCACATGACTGAAATAGAAGATGTAGTTTTCATAATCCCTGCTTGTGCCGAGAAGTTCGTAGCTCACTACGACCGCGCAGCCGAGCGCAATTGCGGCAGATGAGATCAAGGAACGGACGGAGCTCCTGTTCATCGCCGAGCCACATTCCAGCAGGCCAATGCAGCCGCATCGAGGAGCATTCGACCGACCCACGCCCAGGCGGCGCCAACGACGCCGTACCGATCCACCAGCAGAAGCAGCGCACAAATGAAAAGGGGGAGCTCGATCAGGTGCAACCGGGCGCTGATGTCAGGTCTTCCTCGTGCATGGAGCAGCGCGTAGAACATCGATCCGATCGCGTTCGCAAAAACGCCAAGACACAGGATCTGTCCAACCTTGATGGATGCCGGATCCAGGTTTCCCTGAATCCAGGGAGGAAGCAGCAACGGCAGCAACACGGCCAATGCAATGCAAACCAGCGCCATGAGGCCTCCTACGCGCCTCAGCCACTTGCGGAAATAGGGCTGCCATTGATCGGGCTTCTCCCGAATCGTTCGACTCAGGCCAGGGAACATCACGGACGTCACCGCGCCCACCAGAATCAGGCTCTGGACCACGACTTCGTAGGGTAAGACGTAGGCACTTACCGCAGCAGCCGAGAGCGCGGAGGCAATCACGAAGCGGTCGGCCTGAACCAGGACCGGACTCACGATGCTGCTCACCGTGACCCAGCCGCCGAACGCGAAAAGGGATCTCGCAATACCCGGCGAATACGAACCGATCCTCCGCGGATGGTGAAGGGATTCCAGGCAAGAAATAGCCAGACGGCGGAAGACGAGAAGCGCCAGGAGCCGGCTTGCCACCAATGTCAGAACGAGCCACGGAAGACTCGGCGTGAAGAGAGCCACCACATAGGGGCCGCCGAAGTTGACGATGCCCAATCCCACACGCAGAAGGTTCACTCCCATGAAACGCAGAAAGGCTTCGTTCATGCCTTTGTAGGTGGCAGTCATGGCTTGTGCAGGCAACGCCACGGCAAGCAGCAGCAAGGCGTTTGTGATCTCGCCAGGGGGAGTGCTCTCGACTCGTATCCAGGAACCAGCCCCGGTCCAAGCCAGCACTGCAATCAGGAAGCCGCCTGCCAACCCGGCCATCAGCGTCATTCGCCCCGCGGTTGCGAGCACATCCGGAATGAGCGCGAGGTTGGTCTCGCCGCGCAGTTGAGACACCTTTTGCGTCAGAGCGCGCCCAATTCCGAGATCCAGGGCACCTGCATAGCCGATCAACCCCCAGGCCAGCGCCAGCAAGCCGAAGCGCTCGTGTCCCAGCTTCTCGATCAGCAGAGGAACGGTAAAGACTGCCACCACCAAAGGAAGGGCCAAGCCGCCAACGTTCCATGCAAGGTGGGACATGCGCATGTCAGGCCTGATCAGCTCTGCTTCACGTACCAGGTGAGTGCCTCCGGCACGCCCTCGGCAACGGTATGTGTTGGGGCGTACCCCAGCAAAGTACGAGCCTTGCTGATATCTGCCTGGCTGTGGCGAACGTCGCCGGCCCGGAACTCCCGATATACCGGCCGTGCACAGGCTGTGACCCCTTGCGCCTTCAGGCCCTCGCGCAAGAGCTCGAACAATGCAGCCAAGGACGTACGGCCACCCACGGCCACGTTGTAGACCTGATTCTTCGCGGCCTGGTCTTCAGTCGTGGCTGCCAACAGATTGGCCTGCACGACATTGGCCACATAGCAGAAGTCGCGACTGGTTTGGCCGTCGCCGTTGATGTAGACGGGCTCGCCCCTCAGCATCGCCGCCGCCCACCGCGGAATGACTGCCGCATATGCGCCGTTTGGATCCTGACGTCGGCCGAACACATTGAAGTAACGCAAACCGACGGTGTCGAATCCGTAGCACCGCGAGAACACTTCGGCGTAAAGCTCGTTCACATACTTGGTCACCGCATAGGGACTCAGCGGCTTGCCGACGAATTCCTCCACCTGAGGCAGTGAGCGGCGATCGCCATAGGTGCTGCTGCTGGCGGCATAGGTGAAGCTCTTGACCTCCGCATCGCGCGCTGCCTCCAGCATATTGAGGAAGCCGGTAATGTTGACGCCGTTCGTGGTGATCGGATCAGCCACACTGCGTGGAACACTGCCAAGAGCGGCTTGGTGCAATACATGCTGCACGCCTTCGCATGCATGCCGGCAATCACCCGCCTCGCGGATGTCCGCCTGCAAAAATCGAAAGTTATCCCACTGCGCCGGCGTCACCAGGCCTTGCACCTGCTCCAGGTTGCGACGATGGCCGGTCGAGAAGTTGTCGATGCCAACGACGCGCTGCCCAAGCTTGAGCAGGGCCTCGAGCAGATTGCTGCCGATAAAGCCTGCGACGCCGGTGACGAGCCAGGTCCGAGGGTCCGTGGCAAGGCGCGCCTGCAACTGCGCGTAGGCGATCACGAATTGCCGCCTGTCACAGCCGTGCGTCCGCGACGCCCGGCGGGAGCACACCCTTGACGTCGAACAACACGGCCCCCGGTTGGGCCAAGGCCTTGACACCAGCTTCTCCGAGCGCGATGAACTGGCGGTGGCTCACGGCAAGGATCACGGCTGCATATTGGCCGGACGCCGGGATCTCGCTCAAACAACTCAGACCATGCTCGTGCTCCGCCTCGGCCAAGTCAATCCAGGGGTCGAACACGCTCACCTGCATGTTGTAGCCCTGAAGGGTTCGAACCAGGTCGATCACCTTGGTGTTTCGCACATCGGGGCAGTTTTCCTTGAAACTCAGTCCCAGCACCAGCACCTTGCTGTTGAGTACCGGCAGGTTCTTGCGCAGCATGAGCTTGACGACTTCGTCGGCCACATGAATGGCCATGTGGTCATTGATGCGGCGGCCCGCCAGGATCACCTGGGGGTGATAGCCCACTTGCTCGGCCTTGTGCGTCAGATAGTACGGGTCCACCCCGATGCAGTGCCCGCCTACCAATCCAGGCCTGAAGGGCAAGAAATTCCACTTGGTGCCTGCAGCCTGCAGAACCTCCAACGTGTCGATCCCGAGCTTGCGGAAGATGAGGCTCAGCTCGTTCATCAGAGCAATATTGAGATCCCTCTGGGTGTTCTCAATCACCTTCGCCGCTTCGGCTACCTTGATGCTGCTGGCCTTGTGAGTACCGGCGCTGATGATCTGCCCATACAGTTGGTCCACCGCATCGGCCACGTCGGGCGTGCTGCCGCTGGTCACCTTCTTGATGGTCGACAGGCGGCGCTCCTTGTCACCTGGATTGATCCGCTCCGGGCTATAGCCGCAGAAGAAGTCGAAGTTGAACTTCTTGCCCGACACCCTCTCGAGCACCGGCACGCACACCTCCTCGGTCGCGCCGGGATAAACCGTCGACTCGTAGACGACGATCGCGCCACTGGGCATGACGCGGCCCACGGTCTCGGTCGCAGCGATCAAGGCGCTGAGGTCGGGCCTGTTCGCAAGATCTACGGGCGTGGGCACGGTGACGATGAAGACCCGGCATCCCGCGATGTCCTTGATGCAACTGGTGAAGCGAAGCTTGCTCGCCGCGCGCAGCTCGGCCGGGCCGACTTCGAGTGTCGCGTCCCTCCCGGACTGCAGTTCGGCAATGCGCGATGTATTGATGTCGAATCCGACGACCGTTCGCACCTTGCCAAATTCCGCGGCAAGCGGCAGGCCCACATAGCCGAGGCCTACGATGGCGATCGCTTCGCTGTCGGCAATCAGCGCGCGTGCCGCCTCGAGGATCGCAGGCTCGTCGGCAACCGCGCGTCCACCGCAGGCCACGTCGAGCATTTCATCCGGTAGATGTCTCATCATTTTCTTGGTTTCCCCTCCAACGAGTGGCTACGGGGTTCGCTCCCCTGTAAAAAAACGGCTGAATCAGTACCGATAGTCGACATAGCGGTACGCCCCGTGCTTCGCACCCCCGTATCGACGCCTGGTCGTGTCGAGGTCGTTGAAGATCACACCGTTGACCGTGACGCCGGCACCAAGCAGTCGCTTGGCCGATTCCTGCAGCTCGCCTTGAGTGCTGGCCCCTGCCCGGGCCACCAGGAAAACTGCGCCTGCCATCGGTGCGAGGATGGCGGTGTCGGACGCTGCCAGGACCGGCGGGGTATCGACGATGACCCAGTCGTAGTGCCTGGCGACCTGTTGCAGCAATGCCTGAACCAAAGGCTTCATCAGCAGTTCGGCCGAATTCGGCGGCAACACCCCGGTCGACAGAAAATCCACATTGGGTGCTATAGCGCGATGCAGCACCTTGTCCCATTGCAAGCCGCCGCAGATGACCTCGCTCAGGCCTTCCTTGCGGTTCACGCCGATGTCGTGGTTCAAGCGACCTTTGCGCAGATCACCATCGATCAACAGCACCTTCTTGTCGGCTGCACCAAGGACGGCCGCCAGGTTGGCGCTGACAAAGGACTTGCCCACGCCCGGCGTCGGGCCGCTGATCAGGATGATGTTGGTGGCCGAATCCAGCATGGTGAACTGCAACGCCGTTCGAAAGCTTCGAAGGCTTTCCACCACTGGGTCCTGAGGATTCGCCGTGGCGAGCAGCGGGCGTCTCGCGGCGGACTTGCTGGCTTCACGCAAAAGCTTCGCCTGCGCATCGGAATGCGGCACGGTCGCGAATACATGCAGTCCGGTACGTTGCTCGATCTCGGTCGGGTCCTTGAGGCCTGGCCGCAGACTGTTGCGCACACAAGCCATTGCCAAACCAGCCAACAGGCCAAGAGTGGCTGCAAGCACGACCGATAAAGCGCGCAAGGGCTTCGCCGGCTTTCTCGGCGTGGCGGCCGTATCCACGATGCGCACGTTCGCAACCTTGCCTTCCTTCACCAGGCGCAGTTGCTGGGCGTTGTCGAGCAGCTTGAGGTATAGCTCGCTGTTGACCTTCACGTCTCGCGTGAGGCTCAGGAGTTCCTGCTCTACGTCGGGGAGCGTCTTGACGCGCTTGTTCAGTTTGTCCAGCTCGCCTTGGAGGCCAGCGATCTGCGCGTCGATCGTACGGATGCTGTAGTGTTCCGCGGTGTAGCGTGCGCGCAGTTCCTTGCGCTTCTGCTGCAGCTCCACCATGCTGGTCTGCAGCTTGACGGCCTCCTCCAGGATCAGCTTACCCTCCGCATCCAGGTCGAAGGTGCCCTTGCGATTGCGGAACTGGCTGAACTTGGTCTCGGCCGCCTCCAGCTGCCCGCGTACTTCAGGGAGGAAGCCGCTCAGGAAGGTCAGCGACTTGTCCGCCTCGGCGACCTTGCGTTCGACGTTCTGTCTTACGTACAGCGTGCCGATCTCGTTGAGCACGCGGGCAATTTCGCGAGGGTCTCCGCCTTCGAGGCTGGCTCGGATCACGCCAGACTGCTTGCCTTCTTCCACGATCACGAGGTCTTTTTGAAGCTGCTCGATGACTTCCAGGCGGACATAGCGCGTGAGATTGAATTCGGCGCCTGGCTTGCCCTCTGCCGCACCCACCAGCAGCAGGCCTTGCCGGCCATCTACCGAGAACGCGAGCGGCTGTCCAATTCGCTGCGCGCCCAAACGCTCGTCGTCGGGCGACAGCAGCTCATAGCCGTGAGCGGTCAGCCGTACACGAAAGCGTGCTCCTTCCAGCGCTTCAGGCACCTCGAAGCGATCCACGCGCAGCGACTCGTTGCCAGTCACATAGCCCGACAGCATCAAGAAGCCGGGGTCGGAGGGTTCGCTTGCATGACGTGCCAGCCAGGGTCCGAAGATCGGGAGGTATCTCGGGCTCACCTCCACGTCGAGCCCCAGGTTCTCCACGGTCTGCCCGAGCACCAGCCGCGAGCGCAGGATCTGCATCTCCGCCGATGCCGGGGAGCGGATGTCGAACAGGCTGGCAGCGTCGCCCAGCAACGTGCCAGCCCCGCCTTTGCTTTCTTCCACTTGCACCATGGTGCTGGCTCGATAGATGGGCGTGGCGAGCAACGCATAGGCCACGCCGAACACGAGACCGAGCACCGTCACCCCTGCAATGAGCCATCGGTTGTCGAGAACGACATCGAGCAGCTCGAGCAGGCTGATCTCGTCTTTCGCCCGCGTTAGCAGCGGGGCGTTGGCAGTGACGGGCGTAGGTATGTTCATTCGCAATGGACGGCAGGCTGCCGTGGCAGAACGAGGCTGCGTTCCAGCTCGCGAATGCGCCGCGCCCACGCGGCGACGCCGGCGGCGACATCGATGCAGGCGGCTTCGAAGGTCTTTCGGGGCTTGCGGTACGGGTCAGCGATGTCGAAGCCTGCCGCTTCACCCAGCCTGAACACCTTTCCCCATACCTGCGGGTATCTCCGCCTGAGCTCGGCGGCGTGGCGCTGCTCCATCACCAGGATGAGCTCGGCGGCCCGGCACATCGCAAAGGTCACGTGCTGCGCGCGGTGGGCTGAAAGATCGAGGCCTCGCGCCGCCGCGAACTCGATCGCCATGGGATCGGCGGGAGCACCCACCGGCGCGGCCAGGCCCGCCGACCTGATCGTCTTGCCAGGAAGCTCATGCGCCAGCAGCGCCGCAGCGACGGGGCTGCGGCAAACGTTGCCCGAGCACAGGACCAGGATATGTCGTGTCATTTGACGTTGTTGGCCACGTTGACCACCTGCGCACTCGGAAGGATCAGGCTGACGACGCGGTTCCAGCGCACCAGGGCCACGGGATCGACATAGACGACATCGCGCGCCTTGAGTTCGAACCCTTCCGCCAGCGCGTAAGCCACCGGGGTGCTCGCATCGAGATGGAAGATCTGAACCGAGCCGGCTGCACCGGCGCGCACCACATAGATCTGCTGCGGATTTCCCGTCGTGGTGCTGACACCGCCCGCTTCGCCCAGCGCCTGGTTGAGCGTGAGTCGCCCGTTGCGCAGGGGCTGGGCGACCGGACGCGTGACCTCACCCATTACATAGACCTTTGCGTCCTCGCGACTGAGGACCCGCACCAGGTCGCCGGCGGCCAGGAGGATGTCGTTCGGATTGACGCCCAGGGCCGTCAACCGTGGCAGGTCGACCACGGTGCTCGTGCCGCTGCGCGAGACGCTGACGGAAGAGCGATCGGCCTCGGCTGTGAAGCCGCCGGCTCGGTGGATCGCCTCCGGCAAGGTCATCGGGATGTCGTTGACGGCTTGCAGGCCTGGCGCGCGCACCTCACCATCGACATACACGCGGCCAGCCCGGTAGGACTGGATGCGGACCGTGACCTTCGGCTCGCTGAAATACTTGGCCAGACGTGCGACCAGGCGGTCGCGCACTTCTGATTCTGTGAGTCCGGCGACCTTGAAACTGCCCACATAAGGAAACTGGATCGTCCCGTCCGCGCCCACGTTGTAGCCATTGCTGACGGGAGAGCCGGTGATGGCGTCGGTGGTAAGGGAACCTGCAGGCGCGAGCACCAGGTCCGGGTGGTCCCACACGACGATGTTCAAGATGTCGCCGCTGCCGATCCGGTACGGCTGCGCGACACCGAAAAGGCGCTTGACATCCGAGCCCACCACAACGTTGGCTTGAGCCGCCCGCTGGCTGCGGATCAGTTCGGAGGTGATGCTCTGCAGTGCCCCGGGCGGCGGCGGATCGGCAGCATCGCTGGACGGGCTATCCGAACTTGCCGCCGGGGCTGAGACAGTGCCACCGAAGTTCACACCCGGTGCAACTGCGCAGCCACTCAGCACTGCGGCCGTGCAAATCAATGCGCATCGGAGGAACGGGGTCATCGCTGCTGTCGTTAAGGGTTGTAGCCAAGCGATGCGTATGGTGCTGAAGAGTCATCGTTGGAAACAATTGCCGCGACAATTCATCAGGATCTGCGCAACCTGCGCGCGCTCTTTCCTCCACTGCTGCACGAAGCCGGGCCCCTGCTGAGACTCGATCGCCCGAAGGGGCGCAATAAAAAAGGCGCAGGGCCGTCAAGCCCTGCGCCTCAGAAGGCGATGTGGAAGGATCTCGTCAGAAAGGAATGTCGTCGTCCATGTCGTCGAAGCCGGACGAGGACTTGGCAGGTGCCTGGCGTGCAGCCGGCGAAGCGGCCGGCGCGCGCGGTGCAGCGGCCGGCGGGCGCGAGTAGCCGCCGCCCCCGCCCTGCGAAGAACCACCGCCATAGCCGCCGTCGTCGTCACCCGAGGGAGCACCCTGCCCCTGGCGGCTGCCGAGCATCTGCATCTGGTCGACGCGAATGTCGGTAGCAAATTTCTCGACGCCATCCTTGTCGGTGTACTTGCGCGTGCGGATCTGGCCCTCGACGTAGATCTGCGAGCCCTTGCGCAGGTACTGCGCGGCGATCTCGGCCAGGCGGCCGTTGAATACAAGGCGGTGCCACTCGGTGGCCTCGCGCATTTCGCCGCTCTGCTTGTCCTTCCACTTGTCGGTGGTGGCCAGGGTCACGTTGCAGATCTGGTCACCGCTCGGGAAGGTGCGGGTTTCCGGGTCGCGTCCGAGATTGCCGACGAGGATGACTTTGTTGACCGATGCCATATGTGTTGCCCCTGGGATGAGTGGACGGTAGACGGTAAACGCGACATTGTGCCGCATCGAGGCCGCCATTCGTCTTGCTGGCGAATGCCGCCAGCGCTGCTGCGAGAATGAACCGCTTCGATGAACCGCGAACCTGATTTCCTCGAAAACCTGCGTGCCGAGTTGTCCAGCGGCCGCCTTTGGCTCGATCGTGCCATCGTGCTGGCCTATGCGGTGGCCGCGGGCCTGTTCGTGGTGGGCTTCACCCTCGCGAGCGATGCGGCCTTCGGCATATTCCGCCGCCTGCACCAGGCGCAACCGTGGGCACTGCTGCTGTGGACACCGGCTCTCACTGTCGCCATCGTCTGGGCAACCCGCCGATGGTTTCCGGCTGCCGCAGGCTCGGGCATTCCGCAGGTCAAGGCCGCACTGCACCCGGCTCTTCCGCCGGAACGCCGTGGCCGACTGGTGTCGCTGCGCCTCACCATTGCCAAGATTGGGCTGGCCGTCGCGGGCCTGGCGGCAGGCCTCTCGATCGGGCGCGAAGGGCCTTCCGTGCAAGTGGCTGCCGGGGTGATGCAGCATGCGCGCCGTTGGCTCTCGCCAGCTTCCACCATCGATGCGCGCGCGCTGCTGGTCGCGGGCGGCGCGGCCGGAATCGCGGCCGCCTTCAATGCACCGCTGGCAGGCGTGGTGTTCGCGATCGAGGAGCTGTACGGACGGCTGGAGACGCGCGCCAGCGGCCTGATCATCACCGCGATCGTGCTGGCAGGCCTGGTGGCGGTGTCCGTGTTCGGCAACCTCAGCTACTTCGGAATCATCCGGGTGCCCGACCTGGGCTGGTCGGCGCTGGGGCCAGGCCTGGCGGTCACGCTGGCGAGCGGCGTGGCTGGCGGACTCTTTTCGCGTCTGCTGGCCGCCTCGCTGACCGGCGCACCGGGCCGGCTGAACCAGGTCCGCGCGCGGTGGCCGCTGCGCTTCGCGGCAGCAGGCGGCCTGCTCATCGCGCTGATCGGTCTGGTGACGGGCGGTGCAACCTTCGGGGCGGGCTCCGAAACCGTGAAGGGCATGCTGGCAGGCCACCAGGACCTCTCGCCGTTGCACACCCTGCTCAAGTTCATCGCCACCTGGCTCACCGCTTGGTGCGGCGTACCCGGCGGCATCTTCGCGCCGGCGCTGACCATCGGCGCGGGCATCGGCAACAGCGTCTCGCAACTCACCGGTGCCGGCGTCGGGCCGGCGCTGATCGCCCTGGGGATGGCCGGCTTCCTGGCGGCCGTGACGCAGACCCCGCTGACGGCGTTCATCATCGTGATGGAAATGGTCGACGGGCATTCGATGGTGTTGAGCCTGATGGCCTCGGCCATGCTGGCCAGCCTGGTGTCGCGCATGATCAGCCGGCCGCTTTACGAATCACTGGCAGAGCACATGGTGGCCGGAGCGATCGGCTCCCCCGCGCCAGTGCTGACGCCATCCGAATCCCAGCAAGGGGCCGCCAGTACCGCCCCCGTGCCCTGAAATCCCAGGGGATTTATCATGTTCGGTTGTCCAAAATCGACCGTCCTGTGAATTCCACCCTCCTGGATAGCGCCAGCGGCGCCCATCTCGGCGAGAGCACCAGCGGCGCCTACCTCGGCGCCGCGCTCGCGCAGCAACGCATCAGCATCCGCGGCGCCCGCACGCACAACCTCAAGAACATCGACCTCGACATTCCGCGCAACAAGCTCGTGGTAATCACCGGTCTTTCAGGCTCGGGCAAATCCAGCCTGGCCTTCGACACGCTTTATGCCGAGGGGCAGCGCCGCTATGTGGAAAGTCTGTCGGCGTATGCGCGACAGTTCCTGCAGCTGATGGACAAGCCCGACGTCGACATGATCGAGGGCCTGTCGCCCGCGATCAGCATCGAGCAGAAGGCGACCAGCCACAACCCGCGCTCCACCGTGGGCACGGTGACCGAGATCCACGACTACCTGCGCCTGCTGTACGCCCGCGCCGGCACGCCTTACTGCCCCGACCACGACCTGCCGCTGCAGGCCCAGACCGTCTCGCAGATGGTGGACGCGGTCATGGCCATTCCGGACGAGCCGCGCCTGATGATCCTGGCCCCCGTGGCCCGCGAGAAGAAAGGCGAGTTCCTCGAGCTTTTTTCCGAGATGCAGGCCCAGGGCTACGTGCGCTTCCGCGTCGACGGCCAGACCTTCGAATACAACGACCTGCCCAAGCTCAAGAAGACGGAGAAGCACGACATCGACGTGGTGATCGATCGCCTGCGCGCGCGCCCCGACATGCAGCAGCGCCTCGCCGAGAGCTTCGAGAATGCGCTGCGCCTGGCCGAGGGCCGCGCCATTGCGCTGGAGATGCACGAGGGCGGCGCCACCAAGGAACACCTCTTCAACGCCAAATTCGCCTGCCCCGTCTGCCACTACTCGCTGGCCGAGCTGGAGCCGCGCCTTTTTTCCTTCAACTCGCCGGTGGGCGCCTGCCCGAGCTGCGACGGCCTGGGCCATCGGGAGTTCTTCGATCCGCAGCGTGTCGTCGCGTTTCCGACGCTGAGCCTGGCCAGCGGCGCGATCAAAGGTTGGGACCGGCGCAACGGCTATTACTTCAGCATGCTGGAGAGCGTGGCCAAGCACTACAAGTTCAGCGTCGACACGCCGTTCGAGGACCTGCCCGCCTCCGTGCAGCAGGCGGTGCTGCACGGCTCGGCCGAGGAGGAGATCAAGTTCTCCTACACCATGGAAAGCGGCCAGCAGTCCGGCAGGAAACTGGTGCGCAAGCATCCTTTCGAAGGCGTGATCCCGAACATGGCACGGCGCTACCGCGAGACCGACTCGGCCATGGTGCGCGAGGACCTTTCGCGCTTCCGCAACCTGCAGCCCTGCCCCGACTGCGCCGGCACGCGCCTGCGGCGCGAGGCGCGCCATGTTTACCTGGTCGACGAATCGGACGGCGGCGCGCAGCGCATGGCGATCTACGAGATCAGCCATGCCACGCTGCGCGAGAGCCTGGCCTACTTCCAGCGGCTGCACCTGCACGGCGCGAAGGCCGAGATCGCCGACAAGGTCGTGCGCGAGATCGGCCTGCGGCTCAAGTTCCTCAACGACGTGGGCCTCAACTACCTGAGCCTCGACCGCAGTGCCGAGACGCTCTCGGGCGGCGAGGCCCAGCGCATTCGCCTGGCCTCGCAGATCGGCTCCGGCCTCACCGGCGTGATGTACGTGCTCGACGAGCCCAGCATCGGCCTGCACCAGCGCGACAACGACCGGCTGATCGGCACCCTCAAGCATCTGCGAGACATCGGCAACAGCGTGATCGTGGTCGAGCACGACGAGGACATGATCCATGCTGCCGACCACGTGATCGACATGGGCCCTGGCGCCGGCGTACACGGCGGGCGCGTGATGGCGCAGGGCAGCTACGCACAGGTCGCCGGCCATCCCGATTCGCTCACCGGCCAGTACCTCTCGGGCGCCAGGAAGATCGCGGTGCCCAGGCGCCGCACCCCCTGGCTGCCCGTGGTCGCCAAGGCGGCGGCCGCGGAGCCCAAAAAGGCTTCGCGCTTCCCCATGAGCCCGGCAGCCGAGCGGCGCGCGGCGCGCGAGGCCGCGCACCTCGCCACGCAGACCGACCTGCAGGAGATCCGTGTGGTCGGCGCCACCGGCAACAACCTCAAGAACGTCAGCGTGGCCTTCCCCGTCGGCCTCTTCACCTGCGTGACCGGCGTCTCGGGCTCGGGCAAGTCCACGCTGGTCAACGACACCCTCTACGCTGCCGTCGCGCGCACGCTCTACCGCGCGCACGAGGAGCCCGCCGAGCACGAGGCGGTGGAGGGCATCGAGTATTTCGACAAGGTCATCAACGTCGACCAGTCGCCCATCGGCCGCACGCCACGCAGCAACCCCGCCACCTATACGGGCCTGTTCACGCCGATCCGCGAGCTGATGGCTGAAACCAACACCGCGCGCGAGCGCGGCTACGGCCCCGGCCGCTTCAGTTTCAACGTCGCTGGCGGGCGCTGCGAGGCCTGCCAGGGCGATGGCGTGGTGAAGGTCGAGATGCACTTCCTGCCCGACGTCTACGTACCCTGCGAGGTCTGCCACGGCCAGCGCTACAACCGCGAGACGCTGGAGGTCCAGTACAAGGGCCGCAACATCGCGCAGATCCTGGACATGACGGTGGAGGCCGCCCACGAGTTCCTGAAGGCCGTGCCCACGATCGAGCGCAAGCTGCGCACGCTGCTGGACGTCGGCCTGAGCTACATCAAGCTGGGCCAGGCAGCGACCACGCTGTCGGGCGGCGAGGCGCAGCGCGTCAAGCTGGCGCTGGAGCTCAGCAAGCGCGACACCGGCCGCACGCTCTACATCCTCGACGAGCCGACCACGGGCCTGCACTTCGCCGACATCGAGCTCCTGCTCAAGGTGCTGCACCAGCTGCGCGACGCGGGCAATACCATCGTGGTGATCGAGCACAACCTCGACGTGATCAAGACCGCCGACTGGCTGATCGACATGGGCCCCGAAGGCGGCGCCGGGGGCGGCTCGGTGGTGGGCGAGGGCACGCCGGAGGCACTGGCGGCCAACGAATCCAGCCACACGGGCCATTACTTGAAGCGCCTGCTGCCCGGATGAGCGGTCGGCCCTGCGCCGGAGCGCAGCGGCGAGCCGCCATGACCTCCGAGGTCATCGACGCCACGCACCGGCTCCGCGACATTGGAGGCAAGCCGGGACCAAGGGGGTGCCGGCAGCCACCAGGCCGAACTTCCAAGGCCGCGAAAGAGCACCATGACCCAAGGCTTCGACATCCTTCCCCTCGCCGTCGCGCTTCTCATCGGCATTGCCGCCGTGGGCTCCTGCATCGGCATCGGCATCGTCGGCTCGAGGCTGCTGGAAGGCACGGCGCGGCAACCCGAGCTCAAGGACCAGTTGCAGACGCTGTTTTTCCTGATCGCGGGCGTGACCGACGGCGCCTTCATCATCGCCACCGGCATCGGCCTCTGGTTCGCGACCGCGAATCCGTTCCGCTGAGCGCACCGGAGGCGGCGCCTGCACGCCACGGATGCGCGGGCCCCAATGCCCGCCCTGCACGCATTTCACCCTGCGCCAGCTGCCCTTCTCGTTCCCCGACCTTGATCGCTCCGGCTGGGCGAGACGGTCACCTGGCAGGACTGGGCCGCGGTAGTGCTGATGATGGTGGCGATCGCGTGGGTGCTGTGGCCGGCCGCCGCGCCCCGCGCAGATTGATGAACGTGCGGTTCTTCAGATCGGTGCCGCGCCGCCGCTGACGGCCCACGGACTTCCTTCGGGCAGCACGCGGATCATCCCTTCCTGGGCGGCCGACGCGACCAACCGCCCGTCCCGCGTGAACAGACTGCCGCGCGACAGGCCGCGGGCGCCGCCGGCGCTGGGCGAGTCGATCACGTAAAGCAGCCAGTCGTCCATGCGGAAATCGCGGTGGAACCACATTGCGTGGTCGAGGCTGGCCGGGCGCACCCGGCCGCTCATGAAGCTCAGGCCATGGGGCAGCATCGCGGCTCGCAGCAGCCCGTGGTCGGACGCATAGGCGAGCAGCGCCCGGTGCACGACCGGATCGTCCGGCAGCGGCGCGATCGCGCGCATCCACAGTGCGGCCTGCGGGGGGCGCGGCGCCGGTGCAAGCAAGTCGTCGGGATCGACCCGGCGATATTCGATGCCATGGGGCGAAAGGGCGGCGTTGCGCCAGCGCTCGGGCAAACGGTCGCCGAGCGCGCGGCGCTGTTCCACTTCGCTGAGCAAGCCTTCGGGGCCGGCCTCCGAGGGCATCGGCAACTGGTGCTCCACGCCCTCGTCCACCGTCTGGAACGAAGCCGACATCTCGAAGATGATGCGATCGCGCTGGCGCGCCACCACATGCCGCGTGGTGAAGCTGCGGCCGTCGCGCACGCGGTCGACCGCGTACTCGATGGGCGCATGCTCGCCGGGCAGCAGGAAGTAGGCGTGCATCGAATGCACCGGCCGGTCAGCGGCCACCGTACGGCTGGCAGCCACCAGCGACTGGCCAAGGACCTGGCCGCCGAATACGGCCGGAGTGCCGATGTCTTCGCTCTGCGCGAGGAAGCGGTCATCGCCCAGCGGCTCCAACGCCATCAGTTCTACGAGTTCTCCGACGAGGCGGGCGGCGGTGGCGGGGTCGGTCATGGTGGGGAAATCGCGGCAAGGGAACAGCGACGATAGCAAAGAGCTTGCCCCACGCCTGTCCCGCGGCTGTCACCCGCACATGCGGAACGTTCAGGCTACCGCTTGCGCGGTGTCGTGCAGCAACCGGGGGCAAATGCTTGGGCCCTGTCCCGTGTTCACGGCCGAGTCTTTCATCCACAGGAATACCAGCAGGATGCCGCCGAGTATCAGGGCGACCGCGAGGATGGCCATGCGGCGAAACGCGCGCTTGGCTGCCGGGTCGTCCTCTCGCTGCTGCTTCATGGAACACCTCCCACGGGGAAGGCTCCACGCTAGGACCGGAGCGCCGCCGGCGGTGTCGGACGGCAGCGCTCGCGATTGAGGCGAAAACCTCCTCGGTCGATCGGCGGCGGGGCTCGCTCAATGATCGAGATCGACGCCGTCGGACGCCAGCGTCTTCTGCAGCGCCGCCACGTCGACCCCGGTGAAGCGCGAACTGCCCAGCGAAGCCGCCGCCGTGCCCGCAGCCTGCCCCATCACGAAACAGCCGCCGCTCGCGCGCGCGGCCGACTGGCCCTCGTGCGTCATCGACGCGCAACGGCCGGCCACCAGCAGGTTGTCCACGCCGCACGGCACCAGCATGCGCCATGGCAGCTGGTTGTAGGTGCGCTGCGTGTCGCGCGGGAAGGCCCACTCGATCTTGCCCGCGGCATGCATCTCCATCGGCCAGGCGTTGATGCCGATGCTGTCGTCGAAGCGCGCCGAGGAGAGGATGTCCTCGCCCGAGAGCGCATAGAGGCCTTCGATGCGCCGCGTCTCGCGGATGCCCACCTGCGGCGCGATCTCGACGATGGCCGACTCTTCGAAGCCCGGCACTTCGGCCTTGAGAAAGCGGAAGTACTCGCCAATCTGGCGCCGGCCTTCGATCTCGCCGTCGCTGAGCTCGCGTGCGTCCACGCCGTTCATTGCATCGCCCCTGGCGTTGCGGATCTGCGTGACGTTGGCGCGCCATTCGCGCGGATCGATCTGCGGCCGAAGGATCGCGCCCTCGCGCGGGAAGCGGTAGGCGCCAGGGCTGCGCTCCAGCGCCTTCGCCATCAGCTCGTTGATGGCCTTGAACTCGCCCACCGCGGCCAGCGCGCGCGGCGCATCCACATGGCCGACGCGAAACATGGTGGAAGGGAAGAGCCCGCTGCCGTGTCCGTCGCCGACGGCGAACGGCACGCCCGCGAACGCGGCCACGTCGGCATCGCCGCTGGCATCGATGAAGGCGCTGGCGCGGATCGCGATGCGGCCGGACTTGGTCTCGACCACTAGCGCGGCGATGCGTGAGCCGTCCATCACCACCGCCGCGGCGAGCGCGTGGAACAGCAGCTCGACGCCGGCATCGAGCAGCAGCTGGTCGGCCGCGCACTTGTAGATCGAGGTGTCGTAGGAGCGCACGCGGATGCGCCCCTGCATGCCGTCCTGCGGCTTGTTGAGCCCGCCCAAGGCATCCATGCGCGCCAGCAGGTCGTCGACGACGCCGTGCACCAGCTGCGTCATTTCGCCGTCGCGCTTGCCGTAGAGACCGGCGAAGTTGGTCACCCCGCCGGCCGTCCCCATGCCGCCGAGGAAGCCGTAGCGCTCCACCAGCAGCGTGCGCGCGCCGTGGCGCGCCGCACTCACCGCCGCGGCGAGGCCGGCCGGACCGCCGCCGACCACGACCACGTCGTACTCGCCGAAGACCGGCAGTTCGCGCGCAGATTCACGAAGAGTCGAATTCATCTGATGCCTCGATGGGGTCGGCCGTTTGGGGGAACACCGCGGAACCGGCTTTGCCGGGCCGCTGGTGTTGCCCCCGGTGAGGGGGTGGGCGGCTACACGAAGTAAGCCAGCCTGGGGGAGAGCTATTGCAGCTTGATTCCTTGCGTGGAAATGATCCTGGTCATCACCGCCGCTTCTTCCTTCACACGCGTGCGCATGCCGTCGGGGGAGGTGCCCACTGCCTGCCAGCCTTGGTCGAACAGCTTTTGCCGCACCTCGGGCGACTTCATCACCACCGCCAGCTCGCGCGTGATGCGCTCCTGCGCTGCCTTGGAAAGGTTCGCCGGGCCCAGCAGCGCGGTCCAGACCTCGAGGTTGAAGTCCTTCACACCGGCATCGGCCAGCGGCGGCAGCTCGGGCACCAGCGCGCTGCGGCCGCTGGTGATCCCGATGGCCCTCACCTTGCCGGCCTTGACCTGGGGCATGGCGATGCCGGGCGGGATCAGCGCCATCTGGATCTGGTTGCCGATCAGGTCGGTCATGACCTGCGGGTTGCCCTGGTAAGGCACGTGCACCGCCTTCAGGCCCGGCACGCGGCTCTTGAGCAGCTCCATGCCGAGGTGGCCCACGGAGCCGACGCCGACCGAGCCGTAACTCCATTTGTCGCCGCCCTTGCGGCCGGCCTCGAAGAAGGCGGGGCCGGTCGGCAGGCTGTTCTGGGCCACCAGCACCAGCGGAGCGGTGGTCAGCAGCGAGAGGTAGGTGAAGTCCTTGGCCGGGTCGTAGGGCAGCTTCGGATAGAGCATCTTCGACGAGGTCAGGTTGCCGTTGATCACGACCCCCAAGGTGTGATCGTCGGTCGCCTTGGCCACCTGGTCGGCCGCGATGTTGCCCGAGGCACCCGGCTTGTTGTCGACCACGACCGGCTGACCCAGCGCCTTGGCCAGCGGCTCGGCGATGGTGCGCGCGGCGATGTCGGGCGTCGATCCGCCCGGGAAGCCGACGACCAAGCGGATCGGTTTGGTGGGCCAGGCAGCGGTCTGCGCGGCGGCGACCAGCGGCAGCACGCAGGCGGCGATCAGGAGGGCGCGTTTTGAAGCTTGCATGTGAAGACAGTGAAATGGATGAGGAACCGTCGAGGATACGTGCCCCACTCCGGGGATACCGCGGAACCGGCTTTGCCGGGCCGCTGGTATGGCCCCCGGTAGGGGGTGGGCGGCTACACGAAGTGAGCCAACCTGGGGGCGAGCAACAGTCATTCGAGGCTGATGTTCCCGCGCCGCACCAGCTCCCCGTAGACCTTGGACTTGGCCTCCGCCTGGCGTCGGATCTCATCGGGCGACCAGGCCAGGGGCTCGAAGGCGAAGGTGTCGAAGCGGGCGCGGATCTCGGGGTCGGCGATGGCCTTGGCGACGTCGGCGTTGATCTTCGCCTGGATCGCCGGCGACACGCCCTTGGGCGCGAGCAGAGAGACGAAGGAAGTGACCTCCAGGCTGGCCGGGCCGCCGGCCTCGGCCATCGTGGGCACGTCCGGCATCTGCGGGACGCGCTTGGGCGTGGCGACCGCGATGTAGCGCAGCTTGCCGGCCTTGTAGACGCCCTGGCTCGAAGGGATGCTGGCGAAGGCCCACGGCACCTCGCCCGAGCCCACGTTGGTGTAGAGCTGCGACACCTCGCGGTAGGGCACGTGCTGCATCTGTACCCCGGTCAGCGCCTCCAGCTGCTGCGCGCCCAGGTGCCCCGGGCTGCCAACGCCCCACGAGCCATAGCTCAGCGGGGCGGCCTTGGCGGCGGCGATCAGGTCGCTCATGTTCTTCCACTTCGAGTCGGTGGGCACCGCGACGAAGAAGGGCGTGCGGAACAGCGAGGCCACCGGATCGAAGTGCTGCAGCGTCACGAAGTTGCGCGACTTGTACAGGTGCGGCAGCGCCGCGACGTGTTCGCTGTCGAGCTGCAGCAGGGTGTAGCCGTCAGGGGCGGCGCGCCGGGCCTGCTCGATGGCGATGAAGCCGCCGCCGCCCGGCTTGTTGTCCACCACCACGCGCTGGTTCCAAATGCGGCCGAGCTTGTCGGCCACCAGGCGCAGCACCGCGTCGGGCCCGCTGCCAGCCGCGAAAGGCGTGACCAGCGTGACGGGCTTGCTCGGGTAGTCGGCGGGCTGCGCGAGTGCAGCCGTCGTGACCAGGGCCGCAGCCAGCGAAAGGATGGTTTTCATGACGATTTCGTCTCCTGTTGAACAAAGCTGCATCACCGGCCGGCGAAGCCTGGCCCGTTCGGGGAACACCGCGGAACCGGCTTTGCAGGGCCGCTGGTGTTGCCCCCGGTGAGGGGGTGGGCGGCTACACGAAGTGAGCCACCCTGGGGGTGAGTCACGGCTCCAGACACTGCGCGGGATCCCATGCATAAAGCCATTCGACCGCATCGTAGAAGCGTTCGGGCGTGCGGCCCACCCAGAGGCTGTTGCGCACCAGCCGCTCCACGCCCTTGGCATGGTAGAGGCGGCCCATCTCGCGCACCGACAGCACGACACGCGCGGTGCGCGCCACGCGTGCCGACGAATAGAGCCGGAACGCCGCGGGCAGGTCGAAGTCGCAGGCCTCGACCGCGGCGCCCAGTGTCACCGCGTCCTCGAGCGCCATGCACGCGCCCTGTGCGAGGTACTGCATCATCGGATGCGCCGCGTCGCCCAGCAAAGTGGCTGGGCCCTGGCTCCAGTTCGCGACCGGGTCGCGGTCGGCGGTGCTCCATCGGCGCCAGGAGGTCGGCCGGTCCAGGAGTTGCCGCGGGCGCGCATGCACGCCTTCGAAATACGAGAGCACCTCCTCCTTGCTGCCGTCGGTCACGCCCCATTCCTCGTCATCGCGGCTATGGAAGGTCACCACCAGGTTGTACTGCTCGCCATGGCGCAGCGGATAGTGGACCAGGTGGCAGTCGGGGCCGGCCCAGACCACGGGCGCGTTCCAGCGCAGGTCCTCGGGCATGTCGGCCGCCGGCACCACCGCGCGGTAGACCACGTGGCCCGAGACGCGCGGCGCATCGCCGATCAGCTTGCTGCGCACCACCGACTTGACCCCGTCGCACCCGACGATGGCGTCGGCCTGGAAGCGCCGGCCGTCGCGGGTGACGGCCACGACGTCGTGCTCGCGGCGCTCGCCGATGTCGATCGTCTCGACCTGTGCCGAGGTGTGGAAGCGGATCAGCGGGTGCTGCTTCACCGCCTCGTGGATGGCGCCATGCAGGTCGGCGCGGTGGCTCACCGCATAGGGGTTGCCGAAGCGGGAGCGAAAGGCCTCGCCCACCGGGACGGAGGCGATTTCGCTGCAGTCGACCGCATCCATCATGACGAGCCGGTCGGTGAACACCGAGCCGCGCCGCACCGCTTCTCCGACGCCCAGCGCGTCGAGCGCGGCAAAGGCGTTGGGGCCGAGCTGAAGCCCGGCGCCGATCTCGCCGATGGCGGCGCTCTGCTCCAGCAGCTCGACGGTCAAGCCCAGGCGCGCCAGCGCCAGCGCCGCCGCCATGCCGCCGATGCCGCCGCCGACCAGCAGCACGGAGGGCTTCTCTTGTCGTGGGGTGCTCATGGTTTTCGTCTCCGGAGGTGGAATCGCGAACTCAATCCACGCGCACGGCAATGGGCTCGAGGCCGTCGATGCGCACGTTCATCGTCTGGCCGCGCTGCACCGGGCCCACACCTTCCGGCGTGCCGGTGAAGATCAGGTCGCCCGGCTGCAGGGCGAACAGGGTGGAGAGATTGGCGATCACCTCGTTGACCGACCAGGTCAGGTTGCGGATGTCGCTCTTCTGGCGCGTCTCGCCGTTCACCTCCAGGGTGATCGCGCCGCTGTCGATCTCGCCCGCGTCGGCGCGCGTGCGCACCGGCCCGATGGGCGCCGAGAAGTCGAAGGCCTTGCCGATCTCCCAGGGCCGGCCCTGCTCGCGCATCCTCATCTGAAGATCGCGGCGCGTCATGTCCAGGCCGACCGCGTATCCGTAGATGTGCCCGGCGGCCTCTTCCACTTTGATTTCCCGGCCACCCTGTCCGATGAGCACCACCAGCTCGGCCTCGTAATGGTAGTTGGCGGTCTGGCCCGGGTAGGGGATGCCCACCGTCTCGCCGGCCGGCACGGGCACAACAGAGGCGTCGTCATTGGGCTTGCAGAAGAAGAAGGGCGGCTCGCGGTCGGGATCGAAGCCCATCTCGCGCGCATGAGCCGCGTAGTTGCGGCCGACGCAGTAGACGCGGCGCACGGGGAACAGGCCGGACGTTCCGACGATGGGAAGGCCGACGGTGGCCGGCGGCGCAAAGACATAGGACATGGAAGCTCCCGCCGCAGGGCGGCACGTGGTTCGGAAAGAAGAAAGATGCCGCCGCGCGGACGGCGCGATGTCAGGCGTCCTGCAGGAAGGCCTCGCGCAGCACGCCCATGGCTTGCTGCACGGGACGGTCGGAGAAGCTGAACAGCACAACGTCTTCGACGGCCGAGAGGCGCAGCGGCGCCCACGAAGGCACGACGAAGGTATCGCGCGGACCGAAGTCGAAGCGCTGGCCGCCGATCTCGGCGGTGCCGCGCCCCTCGACCACGCTGTAGACCGTGCCGTCGGTGCCGCGGTGTGTCTTGCCGGCAAAGCCCTCGGGCAGCAGCTGCAGGTGGGTCCCGATGGTGGGCATCGGCGAGCCGCCGGTCAGCGGATTGACGTAGCGCAGCTTGTGCCCCAGCCAGGCATCGGGCGCCTCCTGCTTCTGCAGCTGGGCCAGTGCCTCCCGGCTGCGCGCATAGGGGTAGTTGAAGATCGGCGAGGTCGGCGCCACATGGTCGTGCCGCACCGGCACCATGTTGTGGCCGAAGCGCGCCAGGCTGTTGCCTTCGGGCCGGGCCACCTGCTGCATCTTGGCGTCGTCGTTCTCGGCGAAGCCGGCGTCGAAGAAGCGCAGCATCGGGATGTCGAGCCCGTCCAGCCACACCACCGGCTCGCTCACGCCTTCGAGGCCCTCGTTGCCGTGGTCGTGCCAGGCCCACGAAGGCGTGATGATGAAGTCGCCCGGGAACATGGTGGTGCGCTCCCCGCCCACCGTGGTGTACGCACCCTTGCCGTCGACGATGAAGCGCAGCGCCGACTGCACGTGGCGGTGCGAAGGCGCGACCTCGCCCGGCATGATCAGCTGCAGGCCGGCGTAGAGCGACTGGGTGATGGAAGAGCGGCCGGGGATCGCCGGGTTCTCCAGCACCAGCACGCGACGAACTGCTTCCTCGGCCGTGATGAGCGCGGCCGATTCCATCAGCAGCGGCCGGATCTCGTCGTAGCGCCAGAGCGAAGGCACGCAGGGCGTCTGCGGTTCGCGCGGCACCAGCGCGTGCAGCGATTCCCACAGGGGCGTGAGGTTCAGCGGACGGATGCGTTCGTAGTAGTCGCGGCGCTCGGCGGCGTCGCTGCGCGCGGCCTGGGGGGCGGTGTTCATGGGGGTGTCTCCAGGCGTCCTGCGCCTTTGCGGGCTATTGTTTGCCTGGACCACTATTTGTTCAAGCCCTGCAGGCAATAGTCCGGATCATGTTTTTCGATAATGGGACTTCACCGCGGAAGGAGAGACCCATGGCGAAGCTCGATCTCGAATGGCTCGCAGTGTTCGACGAGATCTACAAGACAGGCAGCGTCTCGAAAGCCGCCGAGCGCCTGGGCCTGGCGCAGGCCGCGGCCAGCACCATGCTCAACAAGCTGCGTGTGCACTTCGACGACCGGCTGTTCGCGCGCACCGCGCAGGGCATGCAGCCCACGCCGTATGCGCAGCGCATGCTGCCGCACGTGCGCGCGGCCCTGTCGCAGATCGAGCAGGCACGCGGCAGCCGCAGCAACTTCGACCCCGCCCGGGCCCAGCGCAACTTCCGCATCTGCATGACGGACATCAGCGAGGTGGTGCTCCTGCCCGGCCTGCTCGACCACTTGCGCCGAACGGCCCCCGGGGCGCACATCGAGACCGAGATCATCTCCACCGACAGCGGCCGGCGGCTGGCCGACGGCGAGGTGGACCTCGCGGTGGGCTTCATGCCGCAGCTGGACGCGGGCTTCTACCAGCAGACGCTCTTCATGCAGAACTTCGTCTGCCTGGCGGCGCGCAACCACCCGCGCATCGGCGAGCGGCTCACGCGCAAGCGCTTCGAGGCGGAGGCGCACGCGGTGATCTCCTCTTCCGGCACCGGGCATGCGATCGTCGACAAGACCATCGCCCGGCTGGGCGTGAAGCGCGAGGTGGTGGTGGCACTGTCCAGCTTCCTGAGCGTGGCGCGCATCGTGGCGCACACCGAGTTGATCGTGATCGTGCCGCGAATCCTCGGCGAGGTGCTGGCCACGCAGGAGCCGGTGAAGCTGCTGGAGCCGCCCTTCGCGCTGCCGCACTACGCGGTGAAGCAGCACTGGCACGAGCGCTTCCACGCCGATCCCGGCAACGCCTGGCTGCGGCGCACGGTGGCGCATCTCTTCGGCGCCGGCAAGGCAAAGGGGCTCGCATAATCGCCGCACTCCAGCTGCTCCTCCCCTCCTTCCTTTCTATTACCGAGACCTCGCATGACCAGCATCACCCTGCGCTTCCTCGCCGAGCCCAGCACCGTCAACTTTGGCGGCAAGGTCCATGGCGGCACCGTCATGAAATGGATCGATGAAGCGGGCTACGCCTGCGCGACCACCTGGTCCAAGCGCTACTGCGTGACGGTGTTCATTGGCAGCATCCGCTTCCACCATCCGATCATGATCGGCGACCTGGTCGAGGTCGAGGCCCGGCTGGCCTACACCGGCACCAGCAGCATGAACATCGTCGTGGAAGTGCGCAGCGGCGACATGAAGGGCGGCGAAATGCAGAAGACGGCCGAATGCCTGATCGTCTTCGTCTCGGTCGACTCGCATGGCCGGCCACTGCCGGTGAGCGCCTACACCCCCGTCGCATCGGAGGACCTGGTCCTTGCAGAGCGGGTGCGCGTTCACCTGACCGCCTCCCGCTCCGCATCCGGCCAGAGCTAGGCACGGCAGGCGCGACCGAGCGAGTCGAGCGCCCCTGTTTTGTGCGATCTGTCTGACGTGGATTCAAGACCGCCGTCGATACACTGCCCGTTACAACTGCGGCTGAAGCCCCCTGTTTGACGCCCCTTCATGTGGGCGGAGGAAAAAGAAATGAACGTGCTGGACAAGTCGATCGCGACAGGGTCGCTCGAGGAAATGGCCATCCTGCTCGACGCGCTGACCCGCTTTCGCAAAGGGGATGCCGAGATCCGCCTGCCGCAGCACTGGACGGGCCTGTCCGGCAAGGTGGCCGATGTCTTCAACGACGTGGTCGAACAGAATGCGATGCTGGCGGCCGAACTCGTACGGTTGCGCCAGGTGGTCGGCAAGGAGGGCCAGCTCAAGCAGCGCGCTGCCATGTTCGAGACCCGCGGCTTCTGGGGCGAATCGATCGAGTGCGTCAATGCCCTGATCGACGACCTGGTCCATCCCACCACCGAGGTCGCGCGCGTGATCGGCGCGGTGGCCCAGGGCGACCTGTCCAAGAGCATGGCGCTGGAGGTCGACGGCCGGCCCCTGGAGGGTGAGTTCCTGCGCACCGCCAAGACCATCAACAAGATGGTGGAGCAGCTCGGCAACTTCTCGGCCGAGGTGACACGGGTGGCGCGCGAGGTGGGTACCGAGGGCAAGCTCGGCGGCCAGGCCAAGGTCAAGGGCGTGGCCGGCACCTGGAAGGACCTGACCGACTCCGTCAACTCGATGGCCGGCAACCTGACCGACCAGGTGCGCAACATCGCGGACGTGACCACCGCCGTGGCCAAGGGCGACCTGTCCAAGAAGATCGACGTGGACGTGAAGGGCGAGTTCCTCACGCTCCGGAACACGATCAATACCATGGTCGATCAGCTGCGCTCGTTCGCGTCCGAAGTGACCCGGGTGGCGCGCGAGGTGGGCACCGAGGGGTCGCTCGGTGGCCAGGCGCGGGTCGAGGGCGTTTCGGGAACCTGGAAGGACCTGACGGATTCGGTCAACTCGATGGCCGGCAACCTGACTTCGCAGGTGCGCAACATCGCCGACGTGACCAAGGCGGTCGCCGCCGGCGATCTCTCCAAGAAGATCACGGTGGACGTGAAGGGCGAAATCCTGGAGCTGAAGAACACCGTCAACACCATGGTCGACCAGCTCAATTCCTTCGCCGCCGAGGTGACGCGGGTGGCGCGCGAGGTGGGCACCGAAGGCAAGCTGGGCGGCCAGGCCGACGTGCAGGGCGTCGCCGGCACCTGGAAGGACCTCACCGAATCCGTCAATTTCATGGCCGGCAACCTGACCTCGCAGGTGCGCAACATTGCCGACGTGACCAAGGCCGTGGCTGCCGGCGACCTGTCCAAGAAGATCACGGTGGACGTGAAAGGCGAGATCTCCGAGCTGAAGAACACCATCAACACCATGGTGGACCAGCTCAACTCCTTCGCCGCCGAGGTGACGCGGGTGGCGCGCGAGGTGGGCACCGAAGGCAAGCTCGGCGGGCAGGCCGACGTGCAGGGCGTGGCCGGCACGTGGAAGGACCTCACCGAGTCGGTCAACTCGATGGCCGGCAACCTGACGGACCAGGTGCGCAACATCGCCGACGTGACCACCGCCGTGGCCAAGGGCGATCTTTCCAAGAAGATCACGGTGGCCGTGAAGGGAGAGATCCTGGAGCTGAAGAACACCGTCAACACCATGGTGGACCAGCTCAACTCCTTCGCCGCCGAAGTGACGCGGGTGGCGCGCGAGGTGGGCACCGAAGGCAAGCTGGGCGGGCAGGCCGACGTGCAGGGCGTGGCCGGCACGTGGAAGGACCTCACCGACTCGGTGAACTCGATGGCCTCGAACCTGACTTCGCAGGTGCGCAACATCGCCGACGTGACCAAGGCCGTGGCCGCAGGCGATCTCTCCAAGAAGATCACGGTGGACGTGAAGGGCGAGATCCTCGAGCTCAAGGCCACCATCAACACCATGGTGGACCAGCTGTCCTCCTTCGCCGCCGAGGTGACGCGGGTGGCGCGCGAGGTCGGCACCGAAGGCCGGCTGGGCGGGCAGGCTCAGGTGCGCGACGTGTCCGGCACCTGGAAGGACCTCACGGACAACGTCAACTTCATGGCCGGCAACCTGACCGGACAGGTGCGCGGCATCGCCAAGGTGGTGACAGCTGTGGCCAATGGCGACCTCCAGCAGAAGCTGATGGTCGAAGCCAAGGGCGAGATCGCCGCGTTGGCCGAGACCATCAACAGCATGACCGACACGCTGGCCACCTTCGCCGACCAGGTCACGACGGTGGCGCGTGAGGTGGGCGTCGAAGGCAAGCTCGGTGGCCAGGCCAAGGTGCCCGGCGCGGCCGGCACCTGGAAGGGCCTGACCGAGAACGTCAACCAGCTGGCTGCCAACCTGACGACCCAGGTGCGCGCCATCGCCGAGGTGGCGACTGCCGTGACCCAGGGCGACCTGACGCGCTCCATCACGGTGGAGGCGCGCGGCGAGGTCGCGGCCCTGAAGGACACGATCAACGAGATGATCCGCAACCTGAAGGACACCACCCAGAAGAACACCGAGCAGGACTGGCTCAAGACCAACCTGGCCAAGTTCAGCCGCATGCTGCAGGGCCAGAAGGACCTGCTCACGGTCGGGCAGCTGATCCTCTCCGAGCTCGCGCCCGTGGTGGGCGCACAGCAGGCCGAGTTCTACATGCTGACCAGCAACACGGCCACGCCGCGGCTGAAGCTCTTCGCCAGCTATGCCTCGGGCGGGCAGGCGGTGCACGGCAAGGAAATCGACCTGGGCCAGGGCCTGGTGGGCCAGTGCGCGGTCGAGAAGACCAAGATCCTGTTGACCAACGTGCCGAGCACGGCGTTCCGCATCGCGACCGGCCTGTCCGAAGGCGCGGCCATGGACGTGATCGTGCTGCCGGTGATCTTCGAGGGCGAAGTCCGCGGCGTGCTGGAGCTGGCCTCGCTGGAGCGCTTCAATCCCTCGCACCAGGCCTTCCTGGACCAGCTGACCGAGTCGATCGGCATCGTGATCAACACCATCTCGGCCAACATGCGCACCGAAGACCTGCTCACGCAGTCGCAGTCGCTGGCCGAGGAGCTGCAAAGCCGCCAGCAGGAGCTGCAGCAGACCAACGAGGAGCTGCAGGAAAAGGCGCGGCTGCTGGTGCACCAGAACCAGGAGGTCGAGCGCAAGAACCAGGAGGTGGAGCAGGCCCGCCAGGCGCTGGAGGAAAAGGCCGAGCAGCTCGCGCTCACCTCCAAGTACAAGTCCGAATTCCTGGCCAACATGTCGCATGAGCTGCGCACGCCGCTCAACAGCCTGCTGATCCTGTCGGACCAGCTGTGCAAGAACAGCGAAGGCAACCTGACGGCCCGGCAGGTGGAGTTCGCCAAGACCATCCACCTCTCGGGCAACGACCTGTTGATGCTGATCAACGACATCCTCGACCTGTCGAAGATCGAATCGGGCACGGTGGCGGTGGAGCTCAGCGAACTCAGGCTGGACGATCTGCAGCGCTCGGTGGAGCGCAGCTTCCGCCACGTGGCCGAGGCCAAGCACGTGGACTTCGACATCCGTTCCGCGGGGCCGCTGCCCGAGACCATCGTGACGGACGTCAAGCGGCTGCAGCAGATCATCAAGAACCTGCTGTCGAACGCCTTCAAGTTCACGCACCAGGGCTCGGTGGCGATGACGGTGTCGATGGTCGACAGCGGCTGGTCGGCCGACAACGAGAGCCTCAACCGAGCCGGCCGGGTCATGGCCTTCTCGGTGGCTGACACCGGCATCGGAATTTCGGCGGACAAGCAGCAGATCGTGTTCGAGGCCTTCCAGCAGGCGGACGGCTCGACCTCCCGCAAGTACGGCGGCACCGGTCTGGGCCTGGCAATCAGCCGCGAGCTGGCACGCCTGCTGGGCGGCGAGATCCGGCTGGCGAGTGCGCCGGCGCAGGGCAGCACCTTCACGCTGTACCTGCCGCAAAGCTACAGCTCGCCGCGCGGCACCCGGCTCGGCCGGTCCGCCGCGGCGGGGCATGACCGGCCCGCCGAGTCGCGAAGCGAAGCGCGCAAGCCGGCTCGCCGCGCGCTCTCCGCCGACGAGCCGGCCCTGACGCCGCATGTCGAGCAGGAAGCCACGGGCGAGATGCTGTCCTCGCTCAACATTGCCGAAGACGATCGCGACAACATCCTGCCGGGCGAGAAGGTGCTGCTGGTCGTGGAGAACGACCTCGCCTTCGCCAGGATGCTGCTGCAGGCGGCACGGCGCGCTGGCTACAAGGGCCTGGTGAGCCCGAGCGGCGCGGGCGCGCTGGCGCTTGCGCGCGACCACCGGCCGATGCTCATCACGCTCGACATCTACCTGCCCGACATGGAGGGCTGGCGCATCCTGGAACGCCTCAAGGCAGACCTGGCGACCCGGCACATCCCGATCTGCGTGGTGTCGACCGACGACTCGCGCGAACGCGCGATGGAATCCGGCGCCGTCGGCTTCCTCGCCAAGCCGCTGCAGTCGATCGACGAGGTGGACGCAGCGCTGGCACAGTTGAACCGCTTCGTCGAGACCTCGAGGCGCAAGCTTCTGATCGCGATGCAGCCGAGCGCCTTGCGCGACAGCTATGTGGCCGCCCTGCCCCGCGCCGACATCGATGTCGTGATCGCAGAAAGTGCCGATGCGGTGCGGCGTTCGCTCGGGCTCGGCGACATCGACGCCTTCGCGACGGACGGCAGCCTGGACGGCCTCGGCCGCACGGACGTGGCCGAGTTCGTCGAAAGCCGCCCCGCGGCCCTCCGGCAGTTGCCGGTGCTCCTCTACAGCGCGCCGCCCGGCGGTCCCGTGCCAGGTTGGGAGCATGGTCCAGCGGGCGCCGTGATGCGGGTCGCGGAGTCCCTCGAAGCGCTGATCGACGCCACCGCCTTCAGCCTGCATCGCGGCATGGCCCGGATGTCGGAGCGCGAGCGCCGCGCGGTGGAGGCGACGCACCAGGCCTCTGGTTCCCTGGCGGGCCGGAAGGTACTGATCGTCGACGACGACATGCGCAACATCTTCGCGCTGGCGGCCGTGCTGGACGCCCAGGGCATGGCCGTCGTGTCGGCGGAGAACGGCCGTGACGCCATCCGCCTGGTGAAGCAGGACCCTTCCATCGACATCGTGCTGATGGACATCATGATGCCGGAGATGGATGGCATGCAGACCATGCGCGAGCTCCGCAAGTTGCCCCGCGGCAAGCAGCTGCCGCTGGTGGCCGTCACGGCCAAGGCCATGAAGGGCGACCGCGAGAAGTGCATCGAGGCGGGCGCCTGGGACTACCTCTCGAAGCCAGTCGACACGGCCTACCTGCTGATGGTCCTGAGGGGATGGCTGTGCAAATAGAAGACGGCTTCATGCCGCCGCCCGAGGACGCGGACTCCGGCCCCATGGCCGGCGAGGAGAAAGCCGACATCCTCGTGGTGGACGACCTGCCCGAGAAGCTGCTGGTGTTCCGCACGGTGCTCGAGGAGCTGGGCCAGAACCTGGTCCTGGTGCGCTCGGGCGCCGACGCCCTGCGCGAGATCCTGCAGCGCGACTTCGCGGTGATCCTGCTGGACGTCAACATGCCGGGCATCGATGGCTTCGAGACCGCGACGCTGATCCGCCAGCACCGCCGCTGCGCGCACACCCCGATCATCTTCATCACCTCCTACGCCGACGAGATGCAGACCGCGCGCGGCTACTCTCTGGGCGCGGTGGACTACATCCTGTCGCCGGTGGTGCCGGAGATCCTGCGCAGCAAAGTCTCGGTTTTCGTCGCGCTCCACCAAATGCGGCGACAAGTCCGGCGCCAGGCCGATGCGCGCGCGGCCGTGATGGCGGCGCAGGCGGCGCGTCGCGTCGCCGAAGAGAACGACCGGCGCTCGGCCTTCCTGGCCCATGCAAGCCGGGTGCTCAGCGGCTCGCTGCAAATCAGCGTCGCGATGCGCGAGCTGGCGGAGCTGCTGGTGCCTGAGCTGGCATCGCTGGCCGTCGTGCTCCTGGCCGACCCGGACCTCGGAACCGGGGAGATGGTGGCAGCGGCCCAGTCCCCCGGTGCGAAGTTGCAGTTGTCGACCGGACTCGGCTCGCGGCTCGACGAGCGCGTGCACACCGCGCTGAGCGGCGCAGTGGGCGAGCGCCGGGCCACCCGCCTCGACGAGGCGGCGCTGGCGACGCTCACGCCCGCTGCCCTCGGCTTGACGAAGGCAGGCGATGCCTTCCCGCCGTTGCGCTCGGCGCAGGCCGTGCCGCTGATCTTCGGCGAGCGCATGCTGGGCGTGGTCCTGGTCGCACGCAGCGACACGGGCGAGCGCGGCGCCCCTGAGGCCGCGCTGCTCGAGGAACTGGCCGCGCGGGCCGCCACCGCCTTCGAGAATGCACGCCTCTACCTCGTGCTCCAGCGCGAGATGCTGGAGCGGCAGGCCGCACAGGAGGAGCTCCAGCGCACCAACAAGCGCAAGGACGAGTTCCTCGCGATGATGTCGCACGAGCTGCGCAACCCGCTGGCGCCCATCCACACGGCGGTGCAGGTGATCCGTCGCGTCGCCGCGCCGCACCCGAAGGTGGCCTGGGCGCTGGACATCGCCGAGCGGCAGCTCAAGCAGTTGACACGGCTGATCGAGGAACTGCTGGACGTGGCGCGGATCAGCCAGGGCAAGATCGTGCTGAAGCACGAAACCCTGGAGCTGAGCACCGTCATCACCCAGAGCGTCGAGACGGTGCAGCCCTTCGTCGACGGCCGCCGCCAGGCCTTGGCAGTGGTGGTGCCCCAGCAGCCGGCATGGCTGCTGGGCGACATGGCCCGACTCACGCAGGTGATCGCCAACCTGCTGCACAACGCGGCCAAATACAGCCCCGAGGGCACCGGCATCGACATGGTTTGCTGGCTCGAGGAGGACGAGGTCGTCCTCTCGGTGCGCGACCAGGGCATCGGCATCGACCCCGAGCTGCTCCCCCGCATCTTCGAGCTCTTCGAGCAGGGGGAACGCGGCCTCGACCGGGCGCAGGGCGGCCTGGGCGTCGGGCTGACGCTGGCGCGGCGGCTGACCGAAATGCACGGCGGCCGGATCGAGGCCTTCAGCGAAGGCCGGGACCGCGGCTCCGAGTTCAGGCTGCGGCTGCCACGTGTCGGCGCAGTGCAGCCTGCCGACCCGGCCGCGCCCCTGCCCGCGGCGGCAGCGTCGCGCAGCGAGGGCCTGCACATCCTGGTCGTCGACGACAACCACGACGCAGCGACCGGGATTGCCGCGATGCTCGAACTGGAAGGCCATGTGGTCCGCACAGCCCACGACGGCGAGGAGGCGCTGCGCGCCGCCGCGATGCACGGCCCCGTCGTGGTGGTGCTGGACATCGGTTTGCCGCTGCTCGACGGCTACGAGGTCGCACGACGGATGCGCGCCATGCCCGAACTGGCCAGCGCCCTGCTGATCGCGGTGACAGGCTATGGCCAGAGCGAGGATCGCGCGGCCGCCATCGGCGCGGGCTTCGACCACCACTTCGTCAAGCCGGCCGATCCCGAAGCCTTGCTGGAGTGCATCAAGGCGTGGTCAGGACAGCGCTATCAGGGTGAGGCCGGGAAGCGGCGGGCCTCCGCGGCAGCGTCGTAGCGCCCGGCGCTACCGGGCGGCGGGCTGCACGAGGATGCGGTCGAGTGCCTCGAAGTCGATGGGCTTTTGCAGGTGGTGGTCGAACAAGCCCGGCGCGGCGGCATCGCCGGAGTCTTCCTTGCCGTAGCCGGAAACGGCCACCAGCAACAGTGGCTTGCCGCCCTGGTCGGCGCGCATGCGACGCGCCAACTCTGCGCCCGAGAAATCCGGCAGGACCAGGTCGACCAGGGCCGCATCGAAGTCGGTGGCGGCTGCCGCGTCCATCGCGTCTTTCGCGCAGTAGCTGCAATGCACCTCGTGATCCTGCAGGGTCAGCAGCTCGCGCAGCAGATCGGCAGCGGCCTTGTTGTCGTCGACGATCAGCACATTCACGGCAAGGGTCCCCTCAAATTTTAGGCGCCCCAGTATCGGCAGGCGCACTACGAAATTGCGTAGGAAAAGGCGCCGTTCGACTGCGCCTGGATGCCTTCGGGTTTTCCGCGCGGCGAACGCAGGAGGCGTATTTCGGATTCAAGCCGCTCCCAATCGCTCATGGATATCGAGCGTAAACGGACCGCGGACTCGACGTTTTCTTTGATCCTCTCCTTGTCCCAGTATCCGGTCCGCAAGAACTCATTCACTGCAGCTCCGAGGGTTTTCAGGGCGTGATACTTAAGATCGGCGTTGATGCCGCACACCTCGTCCACTTTGACGAATGCATCAAAGCTATGCAGCTCAACTTCGTACGCGTGGCCAAATAGCCGGAGTTCGTTCAAGGCCGGTGAGTGCTTTGATTTGGGGTCATGAAGCTCGGCGTAGGTGTTTCTGAAGGCTTCGAGCCGCTTTGGAGTCTCCGCGTCAGGGTCGTTCTTCGAGCGGTCGACGAGTTCAGTTAGACGCTGCGCCTCGCTCGGCGGGTCCATCACGGGTCGATGGGCGTTCGGCTCCGCTTCAAGACGGGGCGCAGTTGCAATGTGATTAGCCGTGCTGACCGGGCGCTCAGCGGGAGGCAAACCGCGATGGCCTTGGGTACCGGGCTGTTCAAGGTCTTTGCGGATATGTTGAAGCATTTCCGCGTGGGTCAGCTGCGAGTCGTCGTGTTGGTCGATAAAACGTAGAGCCCAGTCCAGGTCCTGGCCATTTTGCTGGGGATGCTCGGCCAGGACGGCTTTGACTCTATCGAGAATCAACGAGAGTTGCGTAAACAAAATCTCCATGCGAGCTCTGACTCTGAGTTGTTCGAACTTGCTCGCTGTCGGCGGGAGCCTTGTGTATTCAGCCTGGGCACTCTCCAGAGCCTTCTCGAGGATCTTCTCTTTCGAGCGGAGACTGGGAATATCGGTGATGCGCTCCACTCGCTCCTTGTAGTTTGCAAGCGGGGTGAACCGGACGCCGTTTCGCGCGTCCAAGATCGATTCCAAGGGATCCCGTGGCCGATAGGCACCACTCATTTCCTTCTTCCTGATGTTCATCAGGATTCCCGCATCGGACTCAGGTTCCGGCTCGCGCGGAGGAAGCCCTTCTGCCGCTACTTGAGCAGCTAGTCGATTGACCTCCTGCTGGATTCGGACACGCTGTACTTGGATGGGATTCATACATTATTCCATTCTGATGGGTGTGATAAATGATTGGAGGGCATTGCTGCTGAACCAGGATGGGGCGCCAAAGTCCAAGCGGGATGGCTGGAATCCGTGTGGGAGGACTGTCTCCACATCATTGCGGACAGGGCCAGTTGTTGCATGGTTCCAGAAAGCGTCCTGTCGTCCTCGAGGTCGAGCGCTCCCAAGTGGCTTGCAAATACCAGGTTCGCCTCCTGGTCAAAATGCAATGTGATCTGCCCCTCGGCAGAGTGAAATCTGTTCAGTTCGAGCAGACGAAGCAAGACCGCTTCGGCATCCCGATGTGATACGGGCCCGTACGAGCAGCGAATTTCGAAAGTCTCCGGTCCATCTTCCTTGCCGTGCAGCAGTGCGATGGGTATGTCATGGACGTCAAACGCGAAACTCAAGGTCTGATCGTTCGTCGTCCGCAACGGGATCGCCCAATCGCACCTCTTGCGTGTCTTCTCCACCAAGGAAATGAATTTCGCGCGACAAGCGCGGAACGATTCGTCATTGAACTGCGGACGGCAAGGGCGGTATTGCGGCCCTTGCACAAAACCAGCTTCGCGCCACCCGCTGGGGAATTGCGAAGCGCTCATGAGGATTTCAACAAGTGCGCTGGGCTCCATTCCGTGAAGTGGCAGGTGGAATCCGCAGGTCGCCACTTTGTCGTCGGGGTTGAAGCCGATCGCTGCCACGCGCGTTCCATGAACGAGATGTCTGACGGGAGTCAGCAATTTCCGCATGGCCGCTTCGACATCCTCCTGAGGCAGGGGCCCGAGGGAGACTTCAACGAAGATTTCTTCTGCGCGGCCATCGGGATCATGTCCAAGGACAAAGTCGGTTCCGTGGAGTCTCAAATCCAAAACCGCAGGCTCATGGGTGTCTTGAAGCAGGATGGGTGCGTCTTCGCCCGATTCCCGAAACAGGCCCTCCACGAGCGTGGTGAACTCAAATCGCGACTGGTCATCTCTTGTCATGGAACCGTCTTTCGTACAGGGTGCAGTCTCTCTGTAACGTTTCGGTCCGGCCGGTTCCGTGCACGATAACTTGGGCCGTGTCCCCGCTTTGGCCGGCCTTGGCCGCGACATTGCCGATGGGGCTGGTCATTGACCATCTCACCTCGAGGAATTGATTCCTCAATGTTTATTTCGAGAATCGAGTAAGCAATCTCTCGGCCAGCGAAGAGTGGTTCATCATCCACGCCAGGAATCGTTTGCTGCCACGATCTTCCTGAATCGTGTAACGACGAACTTAGCCTTTGATCGCAGACCAGGCATCCCATGGAGCCATATCCACGGGCCAGCACGCGGGAAGATTTTTACCGCCGGAACCACGGCGGCGAGACCCTCGGCCAGCGGACGAGAGCAAACGCTGCGCGCGGCAGAAGGCGAAAAACCGTCTCGAGAGACGGAGAAGAACCAGGAATGCCCTTGCCTCTAGCCGCCACCCGCCGGCTCGACCGTCCCGCTGACCTCGCCCAGCCCGATGCGCACCGCGCCTTCGCGCTCGCACCAGCCGCGCAGCGTCAGCGTGTCGCCGTCTTCGAGGAAGCTGCGGCGCTCGCCGTTGGGCAGCTCGATGGGCCGTTTGCCGCCGAGGGTGAGCTCCAGCAGGGAGCCGGCCTCTTCAGGCTTCGGCCCCGAGAGCGTGCCGGAGCCCAGCAGGTCGCCCGGCTGCAGGTTGCAGCCATTCACGGTGTGGTGCGTGACCAGCTGCGCCGGCGTCCAGTAGGCGGCCTCGCGGGCGTTGCCGCGCGTGAGCCGCACAGGTGCCTCGCCGGCCTCGCGCATGCGGGCCGTCTGCAGCCAGGTTTCCAGCACGATGTCGAGCGCGCCCGCGGCAGTGTTGGCCGGCGCGTCCAGGTACGGCAGTGGCTGCGGATCGCCGGCCGGACGCTCGAAGGGCGCGCGGAAGGGGGCGAGCGCCTCCGAAGTCACGATCCAGGGCGACAGCGTCGTGGCGAAGTTCTTGGACAGGAAAGGGCCCAGCGGCTGGTACTCCCAGGCCTGGATGTCGCGTGCCGACCAGTCGTTGAGCAAGGTGACGCCGAACAGGTGCGCCTCGGCGTCGGCGATGTCGATGGCCTCGCCCAGCGCATTGCCCTGCGCGACGAAGAAGCCGAGCTCGAGCTCGTAGTCGAGCCGCTTCGACGGCCCCAAGGCCGGCGCGACGGCGTCGGGCGCCTTGGTCTGGCCCTTCGGACGCTTGAAGTGCTGGCCGCTCACCCCGATCGATGAGGCGCGGCCGTGGTAGCCGATCGGCACCCACTGGTAGTTGGGGAGCAGCGGCGCATCCGGGCGAAACAGGCTGCCCACGGTCCGGGCGTGGTGGATGCCGGTGTAGAAGTCGGTGTAGTCGCCGATGCGGCAGGGCACCGTCATTTCGACGCCCGACTGCGGCAGCAAGGCCTTGGCCCACTCGGCGGCCTCTGCGCTGCCTTCGGAAAGGCCAGCGGAAATCGCGGCGCGCAAGGCCTGGCGCTCGGCCGGGTTCCTGGCCATCAGCAGGTTCATGTCGTCGGTGTGGATGAGGCCTGTGGCCTTCAAATCGAGCACTTGGTCGCCGATGGCGATGCCGATGCGGAAGGCTTCGCCGCTGCCGGCAGGCCGGAACCGGCCATAGGGCAGGTTCTGGATCGGGAAGTCGCAACCGGCCTGGTTGGCGGAGGCGACCCAGCTGCGCAGCTGAGGGTTGTGGGTGGCGTTCAGTGGGGTCATGGCTTGAATCGGTCCTGCAGGCCGGCCCAGCAGTCGGCGTACTCGTGGTCGAGCGCCGGGCTCTGGAGGGCCCATGCGGTGGGGATGAAACGGTAGCGGCTCTCGAACATGAAGGCCAGCGTGTTGTCCAGCTTCTGCGGCTTGAGCTCGGCACCGCTGGCTTTCTCGAAAGCCTCCTCGTCCGGTCCGTGCGGCACCATCGCGTTGTGCAGGCTCGCGCCTCCTGGCTTGAAGCCGCCCGGCTTGGCGTCGTACTCGCCGTAGACCAGCCCCATGAATTCGCTCATCAGGTTGCGGTGGTACCACGGCGGACGGAAGGTGTCCTCGGCCACCAGCCAGCGCGGCGGAAAGATCACGAAGTCGCAATTGGCGGTGCCGGGCGTGTCCGAGGGCGAGGTCAGCACGGTGAAGATCGACGGGTCCGGATGGTCGAAGCTGATCGAGCCGATCGTCATGAAGTGGGCCGTGTCGTACTTCACCGGCGCGAGGTTGCCGTGCCAGGCGACCACGTTGAAGGGCGAGTGCTTCATCGGCGCGCGCCAGAGGCGGCCGCCGGATTTCTTGACGAGTTCGTAGCCACCGGTCTCACTCTCGAAGGCGGCGACAGGGGCCTGGAAGTCGCGTGCGTTGGCCAGGCCGTTGGAGCCGATGGGCCCCAGCTCGGGCAGGCGGAACTGCGCGCCGTAGTTCTCGCAGACGTAGCCGCGCGAGGGGCCGGCGCCGGCTTCCGAATCCGGCAGCGCGACCTTGAAGACCACGCCTCGCGGCAGCAAGGCGATCTCGCCGGGCTTGACGTCGAGCACGCCCATTTCGGTGGTGATGAGCAGCCGGCCCTGCTGCGGCACGACCAGCAGCTCGCCGTCGGCATTGACGAAGGCGCGGCGCTGCATCGACTTGTTCGCAAGATAGACGTGGGCGGCCACGCCTTGCTGCGCCTCGACGTCGCCATTGGCGGCCAGGGTGTGCATGCCGTCGACAAAGTCGGTTTCGGCTTCAATGAAGGGAATCGGATGCCAGCGCATGGGCTCGGGCGCCAGCGCGACGCCACGGTCGGGGCCGGTCTGCCAGGTGGGCTGCGCATAAGCCTCGTAGCGGCCCGACACCACCGAGGGCTGGCGCCGGTACATCCAGCTGCGCCGATTCTCGTGGCGCGGGGCGGTGAAGGCGGTGCCGGAGATCAGCTCGGGGTAAAGGTCGAAGGGCGCACGCTGCGGGCTGTTGCGGCCCCGCGGAAGGGCGCCGGCGACGGCCTCGCTCGCATGCTCGTTGCCAAAGCCGCTCTGGTAGCGGCGCTCGGCGGCGGAATCGTTGCTCATGGATGGGGTCCTCTTCAAGTGCCGGGTGTGTCGCCCGGAGCAGTTTGTCTGGCAGCCGCGAGCGCTCGCTTCAGCACGGCCGTCGAACCGATGTGGTTGGCCAGCACCAGGACCAGGCGCGCATTGAACGCGTGGCTTTCCTCGGTGCCGAGGCCTTCGTGCGCCGCCAGCAGGGCTTCGTAGAAGTCGTCGGCGGCGTCCAGGTTGGGCGCGGTGATCAGCTCGTCGTGCTGCTTCATGACGGGCTCCCCGTGCCTTTGGCGAGGGCGCGATCGAAGGCCTCGCGCAGCGCCTGCGCCCCGGGTGCACGCCAGCGCGCGCAGACATGCTGGTCGGGGCGCAGCAGGTAGACGGTGCCCGGCCGCGCGTCGTAGCGCCGCGCGGCAAGCTCACCCTCGCCGCAGGCGGTCACGCGCACGACGTGGAGCGGCCGGTCGGCCTCGGCAATGGCGGCAAGGCTGCGCTCAGCGGCCTCGCCCTCGCCGAAGACCAGGGCGGTGAAGCGCGCCGGCAGTGCGCGCAGCAGCCAGCCGGTGCTGCCGTCGGCGCGCACGATGGGCGCGTCGGCAGCCGGCGCGCCGGGCACCATCCGCCCTTCGAAGGCATCCACGTCGGGCGTGTTCAGCGGCGAGCCGTGCAAGGTGCTCGGGACCGAGAGCCTGCCGCTGTTGACCAGCGCGCGGGCGAAGGGCTGGGTCTTCGACAGCTCGAGCACCGCGTCGCGGAACAGTCGGCTCACTTCGCTCTTGGGCGTGATGAAGTCGGTGGCCCGGGTGGAGTTGCGGATGTTCTCGTCGGCGGCGTACTCGCGCTCGCTGCCGTAGCTGTCGAGCAGCGCGTCCGGGGCCGCGCGCTTGACCACGGCAGCCAGTTTCCAGGCGAGGTTGTCGGCGTCCTGCACGCCGGAGTTGGCGCCGCGCGCACCGAAGGGCGACACCCCGTGCGCCGAGTCGCCGGCGAACAGCACGCGGCCGTGGCGAAAGCGCTCCATGCGCTGGCAGGCGAACGTGTAGACGCTAGCCCAGCCGATGCTGAACTGGACACGTTCGAAGCCGATGCTGTCGAGCAGCGCACGCACGCGCGGGGTGATGCGTTCGTGCTTGCGCTCTTCCACGGGGTCGGCATCCCAGCCGAGCTGGAAATCGACGCGCCACATGGCGTCGGCCTGCTTGTGCAACAGCACGCTCTGGTGGGGATGGAAGGGCGGGTCGAACCAGAAGCGGCGCTCGTTGAGGGCTTCGGCCCCCACGCTCGGCACTTCGTGTCCTCGCTGCCCCCCGAGGGGGCGCTCGCCCGCCTTGGGGCGGCCCGGCGGCGGGCGGTCGAGATCCATGCGGATGTCGGCGATCAGGAACCGGTCGCGGAACACGCGGCCTTTGGCCTCCTGGCCCAGCAGCTGGCGCAGGTTGGAGCGCGAGCCGTCGCAGGCCGCGACGTAGTCGGCGGCGAGGCGGTAGAAGCCCTCGGGCGTCTCGATCTGCAGCAGCACGCCATCGGCACCGTTGTCGATCCCCACCACCTTGTTGTTCCAGCGCAGGTCCACCAGCGGCAGCTCGGCGGCGCGTTCGGCCAGGTAGCCTTCGACGTAGTACTGCTGGAGGTTGATGAAGGCAGGCCGCTCATGGCCGGGCTCGGGCAACAGGTCGAAGCGATAGACCTGCTCGTCCCGGAAGAAAACCTTCCCCACGTTCCACGACACGCCCTTGGCCACCATGCGCTCGCCGCAGCCCAGGCGGTCGAAGACCTCGAGCGTGCGCTTGGCGAAGCAGATGGCGCGCGAGCCGGTGGAAAGCGTGCAGTCGTTGTCGAGCAGGACGACGGGCACCTGCTGCTGCGCGAGGTCGATGGCGAGCGCGAGCCCGACCGGCCCCGCGCCGACCACCACCACGGGATGACGCGCAGGCGTTGCGGCGTCCTGGTCGGGGTGGCGGCGGTAGTCGAAGCGCAGCGACTGGTAGTCGACGGGAGCGGATGCGTCCACGGTCTTGCCTCCGTAGAAACCGCTCAGCCTTCGAGCGCCTTCCACATTTCGACGTCTCGCTCGGCCGTCCACACGCGCGGATCGCGGTGGCCCGACGCTTCGTCGTAGGCGCGGCTCACGTCGAAGGGCATGCAGTGGTCGAAGATCACCCACTGGCTGTACTTGGGCTTCAGCTTCGCGTAGGTCTCCCGATACACGGCGTTGAGGTCGCGCCCCGCCTTCACGCCGGCCTGCACGCTCTCGTAGACATCGGCGATGAAGCTGCGCGTGCCGGCCAGGCCCTTGGCCACTTCTTCGGGCGTGGTGAGCGCGGCGCCACGGCCGGGCACCAGCGCCTTGGGGCCCAGCGCGGCGATGTTGTCCAGCGTCTTCGGCCAGTCCTGGAAGTAGGCGTCGCCGGCGTAGGGCGTGGCATCGAACTCGACCAGGTCGCCCGACAGCAGGGCCTTCTCGCCCGGCAGCCAGACCACTGTGTCGCCCTTGGTGTGGCCGCGTCCGAGCTGGATCAGTTGCACTTCGAGCTTGCCGAGCCACACGGTCATCTTGCCGCTGAAGGTGATGGTCGGCCAGGTCATGCCCGGGGGCACGGTCTCGACGTTCTGGAACAGGCGCGGGAAGCGGCCGATCTCGCTGGCCTTGTCGGCTTCGCCGCGCTCGACGATGAGGTCGTAGGTGTCCTGGCTTGCGAGGATTTCCTGCGGCTCATACGCGCTCGCGCCCAGCACGCGCACCGCGTGGTAGTGGGTGAGCACGACGTACTTGATGGGCTTGTCGGTGACCTCGCGGATGCGGCGCACCACGTCGGCCGCCATGGCGGGGGTGGCTTGGGTGTCGGCCACGAGCACGGCGTCGTCGCCGATGATGATGCCGGTGTTGGGGTCGCCCTCGGCGGTGTACGCCCACGCGTGCTCGGAGATCTGGCTGAAAGTGATCTTCTTTTCTTCCAGGTCGGCCTGGCTCGCGAAAACCTTGGTCTGGCTCATCGGGGGTCTCCTTATGGGAATTCGTCTAAGTTGAACTGATTCGCAGGGAACGAACGGCGCAAAGTGTAGTCCGGCTTTCCGTTCATGTCTAATGCCTTCTGCATGAACAAACGGCGAAAGGGTCATGGCCACTGACAACAGTGATCGCGCGCAGCGCGGCATCCAGAGCATCGAGGTGGGCGGCCAGCTGCTGCGCGCACTGGTGCACCACGGCCGGCCGATGGCGTTGAAGGATCTCGCGCGGGAGGCCGACATGTCGCCCGCCAAGGCGCACCCCTACCTGGTCAGCTTCAGCCGGCTCGGGCTGATCGAGCAGGACCGCGCCAGTGGCCACTATCTGCTCGGTCCTCTCGCCTTGCAACTGGGGCTGATCAGCCTGCAGCAGGCCGATCCGGTGCACCTTGCCACGCCGCTCGTGGCCGCGCTGGCGCAGCTGATCGGCCACACCACGGCGATCGCGGTGTGGGGCGATCGCGGCGCCACCATCGTGCGGGTGGCCGAGTCGCCGGCCGCCCTGCATGTGAGCATGCGGCATGGCACGGTGTTCTCGCTGACCAGTACGGCTTCGGGCCGGCTGTTCGCGGCCTACCTCGAGGCCGACGAGGTCAAGCGCATGCTGGAGAAAGAGCGGCGGCGCGAAAGGAGCAGCGCCCAGCCGGAGAGCCACGTCGGCATGCCGCCGGCGCCGCCGCTGCCAGACTGGAAGGGATTCGAGGCGCAGCTGCACGCGGTGCGCAAACACGGCATGAGCCGCTCCGATGGCGAGATCGTGCCGGGGGTGAGCGCGATGTCGGCGCCGGTGTTCGACCACACCGGCGCGATCGCGTTGGCGATCACGGCGATCGGGACCACGGCGGTCTTCGATGCCAGTTGGGAAGGGCCGGTCGCGCAGGCACTGAAGCGCTGCGCCGGCGAGGTTTCGCAGCGGCTGGGCGCGACGCGGCTCTGAGCGGCCCGGCTCAGCCGCCGGTCGCGGTTCGTGCCGCCTTCAGCGCCTTGCCGCGCGCCAGGCTCTCGGCCGGCCAGTAGTCGGCGCTGCGGTAGTACTCGGGCACGGCGGGCACGCCGGGCGGCAGTTGGACCCAGGGCTGCTTCGAGGAGGTGAAGATGTGGATGTCGGGCGGCAGGAGGTCGGGTGCGTCGAGCGTGCCCACGCGCACGAAGCACACGGCCTCGCCGGCGCCGGCGTAGTGGCTCCACAGCGCGACGCGGCAATGCGGGCAGCGCGCGATCTTTTGCCCCTTGCCGCTCAGCGAGGGCGTGAGCACCAGCTCGACTTCGCCCTGCAGCCGTTGCAGGCGGTCGGCCTCGATCATGGCGTTGAGGGCGAAGGCGCTGCCGCTCTCGCGCTGGCACCAGCGGCAATGGCAGCAATGGACGAAGAGCGGGCGCGTGGTCATGCGGTAGCGCACGGCCGTGCAGGTGCAGCCGCCCTCGAGCGGGAAGGGGGAGATCGTCATGGTCGGCGTACTGTGGCGCCGCAGCCGACGGAAGGCAACGGGGGTTTCAGGCCGCCGATGCGCCCAGCGCAACGAATTCTCGCGGTGGATGATGTTGGGCGCCAGCGGTGCCGCGAGCACGACGGCTGCATCGTCGGCCGTCAGCACGCTCACCTGCATGGCCTTCGACAAGGGGGATGTGTGCGTGAAGATAGGCCTCGAGCTCGGGAGGGCTCACTTCGAGCGCCCGTCGAAATGCTGCACCGGCACCGACTCGAGATCGATGCCCTCGAGGCATCGGATATTGATGGCCGCCATCTTGTTGCCCTTCGGGTCGGTGCCCTCGCCAAAGGGGTGGATGCCGCAGACCGGGCAGAAGCGGTGCGAGATGACGTGCTTGTTGAACAAGTATGTGCTCATGTCCTCGGGCGGGGTCTTGAGCACGAGCTTGTCGTGCGGCACGAACCACATCAGGGAACCCTTGCGTTGGCACATCGAGCAGTTGCACGCCATCGCGCCCTGGATCTCGCCCTCGACCTCGAAAGCGATCCGGCCGCAATGGCAGCTGCCTTGGTAGTTCATCGGAGTCTCCGTTGGAAATGCGGGAACTCAGTATGGCATCGCGGGGGGGCCTGGAAAGAGTCTGGTCAGGCCAGGAATCCGACGTTCTTCGGGTAGTTGATCCCGTTCACGTTGCCGCCGAAGTTCCTGAGGTTCGGCAGGATGTTCTCCAGGCTCCCGGCGGGCACGCCGAACCAGCTTGCCAGCGTGGCGCCGTACTGGTCGACCGAGGTCGAAGGGATCAGCCGCCCCTGACCCACATGGCCTTCGTAGCCGGGCAGCTTCGAGTCGTTGTTGATGCTGACGACCTGTGGCGTGCCGTAGACCTGCTTGCCCTTCACCGCGCCGCCGACGACGAAGTGATGACCACCCCAGCCATGGTCGGAGCCGTCGCCGTTGGAAGCCAGCGTGCGGCCGAAGTCGGAGGCGGTGAAGGCGGTGACCTTGTCGGCCATGCCGAGCGCGACCGTCTCGCGGTAGAAGGCCGCCATGGCGTCGCTCAGCTGCTTCATCAAGCCCGGCTGATTGGCGATCAGGTTGTCGTGCAGGTCGAAGCCGCCCATCGAGACGAAGAACACCTGCCGCCGGGTGCCCAGCGTGGCGCGGCCGCGGATCAGCCGTGCGACCATCGCGAGCTGGCGGCCGAGCCCGGTGTCGGGGAAGGTGCCCGCCGCGTAGGCGGCGCCGATGGCCGAGGTGATGCTGCCTTCGGCATCGACCGCGCGCTTCGTGATGCGGTTGTATTCGTTCTCCAGCGCATGGCCGCGCGCCTGCTGCACCAGCTGCGCCATCGCAGCCTTGACCGAGCTCGAGCCGTACACGTTGCCCCCGGTCACGCTGCCGATCCTGACCGCGCCGCCGGTGCTGACCTGGTACTGCAGCGCCGCGTCACCCGACAGGAACACCGCGTTGCCCGCGACCGACATGCAGGTGAACAGCGCGTTGCTGTTCTGCGTGAGCACCAGGTCGCCGATGTTGCCGCCCCAGCCCACGGTCGAGCCCTCGGGTGATGAGGACTGCCAGGTCGACTGCTGGTCGTTGTGCGAGAACAGCTTCGGCGGCTGCGGGTAGAGCTTCTTGTTGCTATTGTTGAACTGGGCGCGCGTGAGCGGCACCACGAGTGGGCCGACGTTGAGCTGCACCGCCATCTTCGCGTCGGTGTTGAACAGGCCCGCCAGCGCGGTCATGGCGGGGTGCAGCGCGTACTGCCGCCCGTCGGGCAGCGGCGTCGTCGGACTGAGCAGCGTCGGCACCAGATCAGCCTTGGCCAGCGCGACGCCGCCTGCGGCCTGGCCGGCAGCGCCGCCGCGGATCGCGCTGTAGGCGTTGTAGCTGGGGTCGTCATAGGTGACGACGGTGTTGGCGTAGTCGTTGCCGCCGAACAGGAAGACGCACACCAGCGCCTTGTAGTCGTCGCCGGGGGCGGCCTGCGCGGCCGCCTCGCCGATGGCAGCGAGGTTGAGCGCGAAGGGCAGCGCGCTGCCGGCCATGGCAAGCTGCCCCGAGCGGCGCAGGAAGGCACGGCGGGTGTGAGCCTGGGGATCGATCAGGTGCATCGCGCGTTCCTTATTTCTGGATCAAGTAGCCCGGCGCGGCCATCACCATCAGCACGGCGGCGTACACCCGGTTGTTCTTGAGGGTGTCGCTGCTGGTCGTGGTGACGGCCGGCGTGGCCAGGGCGTTGGTGATCAGCGCGACGGTGTCGGCATCGAGCTGGTTGGCCGACATCAGCAGGTTCAGGCGGCGCACCAGCGCGGCCGGATCGAGCACCAGCGCCTTCTCGGCCGCATAGCTCGCGACCACGTCCCTGCCGTTGAAGCCGTTGGGCACCACGTTCTGCATGGTGTTGAGGTAGCCGCCCACGCTGGTCTCGTTGACCAGCTGGAACTCGGGCGCGACCCGCTTCGCATCCGCCATCGCGCTGGAAGGCGGCACGTAGCCAGGCCGGAAGAAGTTGAAGACGGAAGGCGAGCGCAGCGGGCTCTGGCCGAGCGAGTTCGCTGCGTCGGAGCGATTGCCGATCTTCCAGGTGCCGGCTGCCGAGGTGACGCCGAAGGTGCGCCCCCACTGCACCAGCCGCAGCATCGGCTCGCGCAGGTGGCCGAAGTTCGGGTCCACGAGACCCGCGGGGCTGCGCGCCTCATTGTCGAGCAGCACCGCGGCAAACACGCTCTTCATGTCGCCGCGCACGCCGGCGCCGTTGTCGGCGAAGACGTCGGACACGCGCTTCACGTAGGCGGCGCTCGGGTTGCTGGTGACCAGGCGCTGGATCAACTGCCGGCCGATGAAGGGGCCGACGTTGGGATGGTTGGACAGCGCGTCCAACGCGATCTTGAGCGCGGCCTTGCCTTCGGTGTTGGCCGGCACCGTGGCACCGAGGAACTTCGCCTCCTGCATCGAATGGCGCGAGGCGATGAGCGCCATGGGCCGTTGGGTCCAGGCGTTGCTTTCGATGGTGTAGCTCTCGCCCGGCGGCGCGAATGCGTTGCGCTCGGCGGCGGGGATGTCGAGGTCGTAGCCGGTGAACACGCGTGCCAGCTGGGTGACGTCGTCCTGGACGTAGGTCTCCAGCGGTGCGCCATCGGCGCCGGTCTTGACCGAGCCGTCGGCATTGAGCTGGTACAGGCCGATGCTCATGAGCTGCATGACCTCGCGCGCGTAGTTCTCGTCCGGCTGGCGGCCCTGGGCGTTTTCCTTCTGGTTGCCCCGGGTGTTGAGGTAGTAGCCCATCGCCGGGTTGAGCGTCACGCTCTCCAGCAATTGGCGGAAGTTGCTCGTGACGCCCGCGGCCAGCATGTCCCAGTACTGGGCGAACATGTGGGCGGTCCAGTTGGAGCTGACGTCGTTGGCCGAGACCACGAAGATCTCCGAGAGCGCCAGCGCCATGCGCTTGCGCACGCCGTCGGGCGAGGTCATGAGCTGGTTCCAGATCATGTCGTCACTGGTGACGCTGCCGTAGGCCTTGCTTGCCACCCAGGCCCAGCCGGTCTGCGCCGGTGCCCGGTCCATCTGCTCGCCGAGCCACGGCAGGTAGCCTTGGGCGCGCACCGCGGCGATCTCGGATTCGGAGGCGGAGAACTGCGCCTGCAGCAGGAAGCGCACAGCCTCGTCATCGGTCTTGGCCTGGCTGTAGACGTAGGTCTGTGCGCTCGGCGTGCTGGCGAGTGGCGACAGGGTGCCGGCCTGGACCGTTTCGCCGCTGGCGCCACCGCTGTCGCCGTTGCCCAGCCCCGCGAAGCCTCCGCCGCCACCACCACCTCCACCACCTCCTCCGCAGGCGGCGAGCGCCGCCGCGGAGGCTAGGGCAGTCGCCAGCGGCAGGGGGCCGCGCGGTCCTGCCACTGCCGAAGGGCTGTCTGCGAACGCTTCAGGCGCGCGCGGCGGCTCGTCGATCGCTGGCGCGCGATCGGTCGCTAGATCTTCCACCATGAGTTCCTCGCTCCTCGGCGTATGACGCCATGCCGCTCAAGGCAATTGCCGTGCCGGGCTGGGAACGCCTGAAGGGAACCAAAAAAGCCGGGAACTACCGACGACAATTGTTCCGAAATGTGACTTTTTTCGTCACGGGACACAATTGATAGTGGTCCACTTCGACGAGGATGGTTTCAGTTTTTGGCTTGCTCCAGACCATCGCGAGTACGAATGGCCTCATTCCGTGCGGCCTGCTCGAAGTCTTCGCCAGCCGACGCATAGCAAATGGCGCGCGAGGAACTGACCACGATCGGCGCGTCGGCGCGCCAGCCGGCGCGCACAGTGGCGACCGCATCGCCGCCCTGGGCGCCGACGCCGGGAATCAGGAGTGGCACCGTCGGCGCCAGCGCGCGCACCCGCTCGATTTCGGCCGGGTAGGTCGCGCCCACCACCAGGCCTAGCTGGCCGTTCAAGTTCCAGGGGCCCTGCACCAGCTTCGCGATGTGTTCATACAGGAAGGGCTGGCCTTCCATGCCGGCGAGACGCTGGGCCTGCAGGTCGTCACCGCCCGGATTGCTGGTCCGGCACAGCAGGAAGGCGCCCTTGCCTTCGTAGCGGAGGTAAGGCTCGACCGAATCGAAGCCCATGAAGGGAGAAAGCGTGACCGCGTCGGCGCCGTAGCGCTCGAACGCCTCCCGCGCGTACTGCTCGGCAGTCGACCCGATGTCGCCGCGCTTGGCGTCGAGGATCACCGGCACCTGGGGGGCATTGCGGCGCAGATGCTCCATCAGCTTTTCGAGTTGGTCTTCGGCGCGGTACGCGGCGAAGTAGGCGATCTGCGGCTTGAAGGCGATCACGAGGTCGGCGGTGGCGTCGACGATGGCGGCGCAGAAGTCGTAGATCTTGCTGGCATCGCCCTTCAGGCGGGCGGGGAACCTGGCGGGTTCGGGGTCGAGGCCCACGCACAGCAGCGAGCCGTTGCGGCGCTCGGCGGCGCGCAGCTTGTCCAGGAAGATCATGGGGCGGAATTCTAGGCGCCGCCCGTGCGGGCTCAGTTCGGCGGCGGCTGGAATTGCGCCGCGGCCAGGCACAGGTCGGCCCAGGCGCGGGCCTTGTCCGCCGGATTGCGCAGCAGGTAGGCCGGATGGTAGGTCGCGACGACGGGAACGTCCTCCCACCCTGGCATGGCCACGCGCGCCGGCCGGCCGCGCAGCCGGCCCAGCGGCTCGGCGCTTTGCAGCAGGCTCTGTGCGGCCAGCGGGCCCATCGCCAGCACCACCTGCGGCGCCGCCGCCGCATCGGCCCATCCTTCGGCGATGGGACGCGGACTGCCCGGCTGGCCCGAGGCGACGCCGCGGTGGGTGCGCATCAGGCGCACGGGAGCCGTACCGCCATGCAATTGCAGCGCGCGCAGCATCGCCTCGAACAGGCGGCCGGCATCGCCGGAGAAGGGTTCGCCATGGCGGCCGTCGAACTCGGGCGGCATGTCGGCGACGATCAGCCAGCCGCCCTCCGCTTCGGGGCCGTAGAGGCGGCGCGTCGCCTCGATCAGCACGCTTGCGCCCGAGGGCGCGGCCGACGGGCGAGCCGCGGCCGGTGGCGCGGAACTCGGAACCGGCGCCGGAACCGGAGCCGGAGCCGGCGTCGGAACCACGGCGCGGACGGCTGCAGGCGCTGCCGTGACGGCTTCGTCGGGCGCGTTGCGCGGCGGAGCCGCCTGCACGGCTGCCGGTGCATCCACAGGCGCCACGGCGGGCCACCAGAGCTTGATGCCCATCTCGTCGAGCATTGCGCGCTGCCGCGCATCCAGGTTCAGCGTACCGTTCATGTCTTGTCTGCTATTTCAAGCCGCCCCAGGCGCTGTTGGATTCGTTCAGACGCAGGCTCATCACCACGGCGTCCTCGCGTGCATGGCCTTCGGCCGGGTAGTAGCCCTTGCGCACCCCCACGCGCCGGAAGCCGTGGCGCTCATAGATGGCCAGTGCCCGCAGGTTGCTGGCTCGCACCTCGAGCCAGAGCCACTGCGCGTTCTGGCCGCGCGACCAGCCGGACAGCGCCTCCAGCATCAGCGGTGCCCAGCCCTGGCCCTGGCAGGCAGGCGCCACGGTGATGTTGAGGAGGTGTACCTCGTCGACGCCCTTCATGGCGACGAAATAGCCGATCAGCGTCTCCCCGGGTTGTGGCGCCAGCCGGCTCCACAGGGCGCGCGGCCGCCGTGCCGCCACCGCGTCGCCGGACGCAGCAGCCGGGGCCACCAAACATTGGCAGTGGTAGCCCGCAATGATCGAATCGCTGAAGTTGGCCGGCGTCCACGGATGGGTGTAGGCACTGCGTTCGATCGCGCAAACGGCCGGGATCCGTTCGATCGTGATCGGTTCGAGGCGGGCTTCACGCGGCTGAAGAACTGCGCTCATTCGATAAACCTCCGCCCTGCGGGCTGCGGTGAATTTGCCTTCGGAACGCCCGTGCAACTCATGTCGGCCCGGTGGCGCGTGTCGCCTTGAGCGCAGCGCGCTCCTCGGTGGTCTGTGCAACTTTATCGCGAACATACAGTGGCCATGCCTGTGCTGGCGGCACCCCCCCGCCGGCAGCGAGCAATTCGGGGGCCAGTCTCAGCATCGCCTCGGCAGCGGGCAATACCTCGTGGCACGCCGTGGCGGCTGGCAGACGCGCGCCGTAGGCAGCGAAGACGTTTCCGGCAAGCGCCCAGCCGGGCGGCACCTGCACTTGCTCCGGCGAAAGCAGCAGCGGCTCGGCTTCGCTCCGGGCGGGCTGCCCGAAATCGTAGTGGGCGGCGTAGAGCTCATCCATGCGCGCGTCCAGCAGCGCGACCACGCGCGTGGCGCCGAAGCGGTGCCGCGCCTCCTCTGCCACCGCGTGCAGCGTGTCGACCGGCAGCAACCGGACACCGGCGCCGAAACCCAGCCCCTGTGCGACCGAGCAGGCGGTGCGCAGGCCGGTGAAGGAGCCGGGGCCGCGCCCGAAGGCGATGGCGTCGAGTTCGGCCATGGCCAACCCCGCTTCCGCGAGCAGTTCCTGAATCAGCGGGATCAGGCTGCTGGAGGCTTGGGCGCCCCCTGCGCTGGTGCGCGAAAGCAGGTGCTCCCCGTGGCGCACGGCGACCGACAGCCATTCGGTGCTGGTGTCGAAAGCCAGGAGCTTCGTTGGTGCGGGCATCGCGCGATTATCCGGGGGCTGCCATGCGCCGCGCTGTCCGAAGCCCATGCGGGGCGACGCTCTGGATAATTGCGCGATGCCTCCTGCCCCGAAGCTTCTGGCGCAACGCGCCGTCCGCCTGTTCATCCTGTTCACCGCGCTGGCTTCGGCGCCTGCGCTGGCCCAGCCGCTTCCGGCGGAGGTGGAAGCCGCCCTGGCCCGCGCCCGGGTGCCGCGCGACGCCGTGACGATGCTGGTGGCCGACGCCGATGGCGTGCGCGCCCCGCGCCTGGCCTGGCGCACACAGGTGCCGGTGAACCCGGCCTCCGTCATGAAGCTCGTCACCACCTACGCCGCGCTCGACCTGCTCGGACCGGCCTTCACCTGGAATACGCCGGTGTACGTCGACGGGCCGGTCCGTGACGGCGTTCTGGCCGGCAACCTCTACATCCAGGGCCAGGGCGATCCCAAGCTGGTGCTGGAACGCCTCTGGCTGCTGCTGCGGCGGGTGCAGGGACTGGGCATCCACACCATCGCGGGCGACATCGTGCTGGACCGCAGCGCGTTCGAGGTGGCCGACACCGACCCGGCGGCTTTCGACGGCGAAGGCCAGCGGCCGTACAACGCCGCGCCCGATGCACTGCTGATCAATTTCAAGTCGGTGGTCATGACCTTCCAGCCGAACCGCGACGGGCAGACGGCCCAGGTCAGCTTCGAGCCTTTCCTGAGTGGCGTGAGCACGCCGTCGACGGTGCCGCTCTCGGCCGGCGAGTGCGGCGACTGGCGTGCTGCGCTGGCGCCGGCCTTCGGAGATCCGGCGCGCATGGGCTTCGCGGGCAGCTATCCCGCGGCGTGCGGCGAGAAGACCTGGGCGGTGGCGTATGCGGACCCGCGCAGCTACGCAATGCGGGCGGTCGGCGGGATGTGGGCCGAGATGGGCGCCCACTTGAAGGGTCAGGTGCGCGAGGGTGCCGTGCCGCGCGGGCTCAAGCCGGCCTTCGTGTTCGAGTCGCCGCCGCTGGCCGAGGTGGTGCGCGACATCAACAAGTACAGCAACAACGTGATGGCACAGCAGCTGTTCCTCACGCTCGGGCTGCAGCAGAAGCGGCGCGGCACGCTGGAAGGCGCCCGCGCCACGCTGCGCCAGTGGTGGAACGATCGCATCGGCACCGGGGAAGGCCAGCCGGTGTTCGACAACGGCTCGGGGCTGTCGCGCGAGGAGCGCATCAGCGCGGCGGCACTGGCGAAGATGCTGCAGGTGGCCTGGCGCTCGGCCCAGATGCCCGAGCTGGTGTCGTCGCTGCCGGCGATGGGGGTGGACGGCACGCTGCGCAAGCGCGCGCTGCGCTCGGGCGGGGCGGCCCACCTGAAGACCGGGAGCCTGCGCGACTCGGCGGGCATCGCCGGCTACGTGCACGGCGCCAGCGGGCGGCGCTGGGTGGTGGTCGCGATCGCGAACCACGCCAGTGCAAACGCCGCGCGCCCGGCCTTCGATGCGCTGGTCGACTGGGCGGGTCAGGACAACTGAAAGCGACCCGGTCGCCGAGGTGACCCGGTCGCAGCCGTGCTTGGGGTTTCCCTCGTCCTCCCTGGGAAGGGGCCAGCCTAGGATCGTGCGTTTTGTGCCTCCTCTTACCAAAATTCATCGATCGGAGACAGCCCATGAGACTTCGTCTGCATCTTCTGAGCGCCGTCCTGGCGGCCAGCCTGCTCGCCGCCTGCGGCGGCGGCGGCGGTGGCGGCTTCGCCTTTGTCGGTGCCGGTGCGGGCGGGGGCAGCGCTGGTCCAGGAACGGGCGCGCTCAAGGAGCCACCCGTCATCGTCACGACACTGACGACCTCGCAGATCGACAGCGGCACTGCTCGAATCGGCCTGCAGGCGCTGAGCGGCAAGGCGCGATGCGACGTCAACGTGATTTCGCTCAACTACAGCACAGTGGGCCCGAAGGGCGAGGTCACCAATGCATCGGGCGTGCTGCTGATGCCGGCGGGAACCTGCGCCAACGCGGCACCGCTGGTGGCATATGCCAAGGGCACGGACGTGCAGAAGCCTCGCACGCTCGTCAATCCGCAGGACTCGGAGACCTTCCTGCTGACCGCGATGTACGCGGCGCAGGGCTACGCGGTGGTGGCCACCGACTATCTCGGCTATGCCAAATCAACCTTCCCCTACCACCCCTACCTGCATGCCGACTCTGAAGCGCGCACGGTGCTCGACTCGGTAAGGGCGGCGCGCGCCGCGGTAGTGAGCGCGGGCGGTTCGCTCTCGGGCAAGGTGATGTTCACCGGCTATTCGCAGGGCGGTCACTCCTCGATGGCGGCGCACCGCGCGGCCGAGCGCGACAACGCAGCCGAATTCAACGTGGTGGCCGGCGCGCACCTGGCGGGGCCCTACAACCTCTCGGGCTCGTTCAAGCTGCCGCAGGCAATCGCGGGCTACCAGTTCTTCGTGCCCTTCATCGTCAACTCATACCAGAAGGTTTACGGCGACGTCTACACCGACGTGAACACGGTCTACAAGCAGCCCTACGCCAGCTACATCGAGAACCTGCTGCCCAGCCCGACACTGAACTACACCACCCTGGTGACCAGCGGAAGCCTGCCGGGCGCGAACGGCGAGACACCGAACCAGGCGCGCGACGCGATCTTCCAGAGCGCCTTCCTCGCGGACGTCCAGACCAATCCGAACAATGCGCTTTTCCTCGACGCCAAGAAGAACGACCTGCTCGGCTGGAGCCCGCGCGCCAAGACGCTGCTGTGCGGCGGCGCCGGCGACCCCACTGTCCCGCCGGCGCTGCACATGGTGGTCGCGAAAGCAGACTTCGATGCGCGCGGCGTGACCACGGTCACGACTGTCGATGTGGATGCGCAGGTCCAGGCGACCTACGGTCCCGGCGGCAAGGCGCCGACCGATCCGACCACGGCGGACTATGCGACCTACTTCGGCGCCTACCACGGCACCTACGAGCCGCCTTTCTGCCATGCGCGCGCACGGGCACTGTTCGACACGGTGAAGTAGCGCAGGCTCCTGCGGGCTCAGGCTGCAGCGGCGCGCTGCAGCCGGTCGAGAACGCCTTCCCATTCGGGGCCGGCGGGCGGCGTCTCCACCCAGATCAGCTTGGCGCCTTCGGCATCGAAGCTGCGCAGCACCGCGAAGAGCTGCTGCGCGGCGGCCGCGGCATCGTCGGGCATTCGCCGAAGCAGCACGCGCTGCGAACGGCCCTTGAGCGGACTGCGCGACCACACAGCCAGGTGCGCGGCGTTGGCGCCCAGCACGTCGAGGCCGGCTTGCAGCGCCTTGGCGTCCAACAATCTCACTTTGGCGCTGGGCGCGTAGTGCGCTTCCAGCGTGCCCGAAGCGCGCGGATCGGGTAGCGCCAGCTGGTGCCGGTCGCGCAGCGGCTCGCCGCAGGCGGCCTCGATCTGCGTGCGGGTGATCGCACCGGGGCGCAGCAGCACCGGCTGGCCGCGGCTGCAATCGACGATGGTGGATTCGATGCCGACCTCGCACGCGCCGCCATCGATCACCAGCAGCGCGTCGCCGAACTCCTGCTGAACATGCAGGGCCGTGGTGGGACTCACGCGGCCAAAGCGGTTCGCGCTCGGCCCTGCCACGCCCGGCACGCCTTGCTCGGCGCAGGCGACCAGCAGGGCTTGCGCCACCGGATGGGCCGGGCAGCGCAGGCCGACAGTGTCCTGCCCGCCGGCCGCGGCGGCGGCGACCCCGGGCTGGCGCGTGACGATCAACGTGAGCGGGCCCGGCCAGAAGGCCTGCACCAGCTTCTGCGCGAAGGGCGGCAGCGGCTGGGCGAAGCGCGACAGCGCCTCCGTGCCCTTGACGCCTGCGGCCACATGGACGATCAGCGGATGGTTGCTGGGCCGGCCCTTGGCCGAGAAGATCCCGGCCACGGCATCGTCGCTCGTCGCATCGGCGCCCAGGCCGTAGACCGTTTCGGTCGGGAATGCGACCAAGCCGCCGGCGCGCAGCACGCGAACGGCTTCCTGGATGGCTTCGGCCGAATGGCCGTCGCGAATGGTCATCGGTCCACCCCAAGGGCAGACTGAGCTTGCAGGTCGCGCCGTCGCGAGACGCGACGGCTCTTCGTGCCGTCCAAGCCTGCACCGGGAGGCCTGGAGCCGCGGCACTCGGCCCTCTCGGGGGGCAACGAATACACGATGTGATGAGCGTGGGGGCGCATGCCGGCTATTCGGAGAGCGGAATCGGCAGGCCCAGCAGCGCGGCGGCGAAATCCGCCGTACTGCGGATGGCCTCGATGTCATTGCCGGTGATGGTGAGATGGCCCATCTTGCGGCCGCGCCGTGCTCCGGCCTTGCCATAGAGATGCAGGTGCGTGCCCGGCAGCGCCAGCACGTCGGCCCAGCGCGGCTGGACGGCCTTCGGCTCATCTTCAGGAAACCAGAGCTCCCCCAGCAGGTTCAGCATCAGCGCGGGACTGTGCTGGCGCGGCGGATTGAGCGGCAGGCCGGCCAGGGTGCGCACCTGCAACTCGAATTGCGACACGTCGCAGGCATCCAGGGTCCAGTGGCCGCTGTTGTGCGGGCGCGGTGCCATTTCGTTGACCACCAGGGCGCCGTCGGCCAGCACGAAGAACTCGACGCACAGCACGCCCACATACTGCAGGCCTTCAGTGATGGCCACTGCGGACTCGACCGCCAGCCGCCCCGTCGCCTCGGGAATGTTGTTCGCATGCACTTCGGTGACCGCGAGGATGCCGCCGCGGTGCAGGTTGCGCTGGGGCGGGAAGTGCACGATCTGGCCGTCGTGTCCGCGCGCGACGATCACCGAGCACTCGAAGTCCAGCGGCAGCAGCTTTTCGAGCACGCACGGCACCTGGCCCGCGCGGGCCCAGGCGGCGGCCAGTTCTTCGCGGGTGTCGACACGCTGCTGGCCCTTGCCGTCGTAACCCAGGCGCGCGGTCTTGAGGATGCCCGGCAACAGGTTCGGCGGCACGAGCCCCACCTGGTCGGCCGACTCGATGACGGCGTACGGCGCGCAATCCACGCCGCAGCCGACGAAATGGCTCTTCTCGCGCACGCGGTCCTGCGCGATCGCCACCGCGGTGGCGCCGGGCCGCACCGGCCGGGCCACCGACAGGTGCTCCAGCGAGGTCGCCGGCACGTTCTCGAACTCGGTGGTAATCGCATCCGCCAGGCCGGCAAGGCGCGCGAGGCCGTCGACGTCGGCGTAATCGGTATGGATGTGATGATGGCTCACGCGACCGGCGGGGCTGTCGGCATCGGGGTCGAGCACGGCGGTGAGATAGCCCATGCGTTGGGCCGCATGCACGAACATGCGGCCGAGTTGGCCACCCCCCACCACGCCAAGCGTGGCGCCAGGCAGGATGGCGGTCACAGCGCGCCTCCGCCCTGTGGCGAGAAGGGAGACACCGCCGGTGCATCAGGCGGCGGCAAGGTCATCGATCTCGCGGCTTCGGTCTGATCGGCACGGAACGCATCGAGCCGCGCGCGCAAGGCCGGGTCGGCCAGGGCCAGCATGGCCACCGCGAACAAGGCCGCATTGGCGGCGCCGGCGTTGCCGATGGCGAAGGTCGCGACCGGCACGCCCTTGGGCATCTGCACGATGCTGTAGAGCGAATCCACGCCCTGCAGGTGCCGGCTCGCCACCGGCACGCCCAGCACCGGCACCGTCGTCTTGGCCGCCAGCATGCCCGGCAGGTGCGCCGCCCCGCCGGCGCCGGCGATGATCGCGGCCAGGCCGCGCTCGGCAGCGCTTTCGGCGTACGCGAAGAGTTCGTCGGGCATTCGGTGGGCGGAGACCACCCGCGCCTCGTGGGCAATGCCGAATTGCTGGAGAATCTCGACCGCGCTGCGCATCGTCTCCCAATCGGAGTTCGAGCCCATCACGACGCCGACCTGTATGGCTTGCTTCATGGTTTCAATTTTACGTTTCACCCCCAGCTTCCCGCGATGATCGACATCACCCTCGAAAACTTCCAGACCGAGCTGATCGAAGGCTCGATGACCACTCCGGTGCTGCTCGACATCTGGGCCGAATGGTGCGGCCCTTGCAAGCAGCTCGGGCCGGTGCTCGAAAAACTGGAGACCGAGTATGGCGGGCGTTTCACGCTGGCCAAGCTCGACGCCGACAAGGTGCCCCAGATTTCCCAGCAACTCAGCCAGATGTTCGGTGTGCGCAGCATCCCCTTCTGCGTGATGTTCAAGGACGGCCAGCCGATCGACGGCTTCGTCGGCGCCATCCCGGCCGAGCAGATCCGCGCCTTCCTTGACAAGCATGTGCCGGGCGAGGACGAGCTCGAGGCTGCAGAGCACGAAGAAGCTGCACAGGATGCGCTGGCCGAAGGCGACACCGACGGTGCGCTCGAACGGCTGCAGCATGCCGTGGCCACCGACCCGTCGAACGACGACGCGCGCTTCGACTACGTCAAGCTGCTGCTCCAGGAAGGCCGCGTCGACGATGCCAAGGTGGCCTTCGCGCCGGTGATCGCCAAGGCGCCTGCGGTGCGCAGGCTCGACGCCCTGCAGCGCTGGATGGATGCGATCGACTTCGCCGCACCAGGCACGGGCGCGGCACCGGCCATCGCCGATGCCGAGGCGCGCATCGCCGCCAACAAGCGCGACTTCGAGGCCCGGTTCGACCGGGCGCGGCTGCTGATGGCCACGCAGCGCTGGACCGAAGCGATGGACGAGTTGCTCGACATCCTCATGCGCGACAAGAACTGGAACGAGGAGCTGGCGCGCAAGACCTACATTGCGATTCTCGAGATCATCGAGCCGCCCAGGCCCAAGGTGGCAGACGGCCAGATCCCGCCGGACGATCCGACGGTGGCAACCTACCGGCGCCGCCTCAGCAGCGTGGTGCTGAGCTAGCGCACAAGCTGGCGTGTAGCTCCGCTAACGGCAAAGTGAGCGCAGGCTTATCTTCCTGATCAACCATGCAGGCAAGCCGGGCCGGATGACATTGGCGCTCTGACCGGGCTCGCATACGATTGGCGGGTTTCGACATGTTGCAAAGGAAAGTCCGGCCATGCGCTTCCTCTTCTTGACGACGGCCTTGTTTGCATCGCTGCTGGCGAGCGGCTGCAGCAGCGGCATCAACCTCGACGAGCCGATCGAAGGGCCGGTCTGGCAGCTGGAGCAGCTCGGCAGCGAACTGATCGAGCCAAGCAGTGATCCGGGGCGCAACGCGCAGATCCAGTTCGATCGGAGCAGCGGAAGGGTGACGGGGTCGGGCGGCTGCAACCGGGTCACGGGCACCTACGAGCGCAGCGGCAGCACGCTCAGGGTGCGGCAGCTGGGCGCCACGCGCATGGCCTGCCCCAACGAGGCCAGCACCATCAACGAGACCCAGTTCTTCGCTGCGCTGCAGGCCACGGCCAGCTACCGGCTGCAGGGAATGTCCAAGCTCTCGCTGCTCGACGCGAGCGGGCGAACGGTCGCGACCTTGAGCAATGGCGGAGTGCGCTGAGCCGTTCAGGCTCACCATTTCGCCGGCAACGGCTTGAGCAGGACCAGCCGCCGCCCGAGCACCGCCACGTAGCCGCCGCTTTCCAGATCCTTCAACAGCCGGCTCACCATCTCGCGCGAGCATCCGATTTCGCTGGCTATCGCCTGGTGGGTCAGCCGATCCATCTGCAGGGTGCCGTCAGGCTGCGGCTGCGACCGGCCTTCCAGCAAAGCGCGCAGGCGGCTGTAGACATCGAGCAGGGCCATGCTCCTGGCGCTCTCGGTGGCCAGCCTCGCGCGCCGGATCAGCCGCATGATGAGTTCGCGCGCCAATTCGGGGTCGAGCGCCAGATGCCGAAGCATGGTTTCCCGCGTCACGACCACGCACACCGTTGGCACCGCGGCCTGAACGCTGGCCGAGCGCGGCCCGCCATCGAGCGACATCTCGCCCACATACTCGCCCGGGCCGTGCAGGCCCAGGGTCACCTCGCGCCCGCGCGCATCCGAGACGAAGGCACGCAGCTGGCCCGAGAGCACGATGTAGACGGAGCCGCCCTGGTCGCCCTCCTCGATGAGCATGGCGTGAGCCCGGTAGCGGCGCTGCACGCCGAATGCGGCGAGCTTCTGGAGCGGTGGCGGCAGTTGGGCGAGAGGGTCGGCGCGAGGTGCAGCGGGCGTCGGCGGCATGCGCGGACTATACGGCCGCACCCTGTGCGGCGCGATCGCCGGCGCGACGCCATGCGCAGCGAGCGCTACCGTTCAGTCCTAACCGGCGAGCCGCAGCGACGACACGATCTGAGGCATGCGCGACAGCTCGCGCACGATCTCGCGGACGCTGCCGCGGCCGGTCTTCTGGCGCACGTTCTTGATGTGGGTGCGAACCGTCGAAACGCGGATGCCCTGTTCGCAGGCGATCTCCTGGGCACCGCGCCCCGCGCACAGCTGCGTCAGCACCGCCTGCTCCGCCGGCGTCAGGCGCTTGGCACGGGCGAACATCTGCACGGTGAGCGTCTCGCAGTTGGAGCGCCGGCTGCAGATGATCAACACCGCGTCGACACTCGCGCCGCCATGGGCCAGCGGCACGAAGGCCAGCGAGAGCGTCTCGCCCTCGGGGTCGAGCTCCACGATGCTGCGGCAGTCGCGCTCCGCGTCTTTCAGCGCCTGGCGCAGCTTGGCCTGCGAGGCGGGCAGTGTGGCACACAGCAAACCATCGACCGTCCGCAGCGCGCGGCCACCTGCCAGCTCGCGGCGCGCGGGCTGGTTGGCGTGCAGGACGCGGCCGCTCAAGTCGACGAGCAGCAGTCCGTGGTCGATCTCGTCAAGGGCGCGTGCCAGCAGAACGGCGTGCAGCGCATCGGACGCCGGGGCTGCGGCGCGGACTTCGTCTTGGGGAGTGGGCAGTTCGGCAATCGTCGCGTTCATGGCACTTGTCCTCATCCGTTGGAATGAGGACAAGTGTGTGAAATCGTGGCTTTGCCGTGCGGTGACTATTGCCCGAAGTTTTGTGACTTATTCACCTCCGGCGAGCGGCGGTCTTCCAGGCGATCAGCCGGTCAGCCGGTCAGGCGGTCCAGCGCCTCGCGGTACTTGGCGGCCGTCTTCTCGATCACCTCGGCGGGGAGGCGCGGCGCCGGCGGGGTCTTGTCCCAGGGCTTGCCGTTGACCTTGACCCCTTCCAGCCAGTCGCGCACGAACTGCTTGTCGTAGCTCGGCGGGTTGGCGCCCGCGGCGAGTGCGGCCTGGTAGCCCTCGACCGGCCAGTAGCGTGAGCTGTCGGGCGTCAGCACCTCGTCCATCAGGACCAGCGTGCCGGCCTCGTCGAGGCCGAACTCGAACTTCGTATCGGCAATGATCATGCCCCTGGCCAGCGCAATGGCGGCAGCCGTCTCGTAAATGGCGATGCTGGTGTCGCGGATCTGCTGCGCGAGCGTGGGGCCGACCACGTCGACCACGCGCTCGTAGCTGATGTTCTCGTCGTGTGCTCCTGCCGCCGCCTTGGCCGCGGGCGTGAAGATTGGCTGGGGCAGCTTGCTGGCGTTGCCCAGGCCCTCGGGCAGGGGCACGCCGCAGACCGCACGGTTCTGCTGGTATTCCTTCCAGCCGCTGCCTGCAAGATAGCCGCGCACCACCGCCTCCACCGGGATGGGCTTGAGACGCTTGACCAGCATCGAGCGATCGCGCACCTGCGGCACCTCGGTGGCCGTCACCACGCTCTCGGGCGCCTCGCCGGTCAGGTGGTTGGGGCACAGGTGGCCCAGCCGGTCGAACCACCACAGCGCCATCTGCGTCAGGATCACACCCTTGCCCGGGATCGGCTCGCCCATGATCACATCGAAGGCCGACAGGCGGTCGCTGGCCACCATCAGGATGCGGTCATCGCCGACCGCGTAGTTGTCGCGCACCTTGCCGCGCGCAAGCAGGGGCAGGCTCTGGATGGAGGAAGTGTGGACGGTGGTCATGACGATGGTGGAACGGCGGAACTGGAACGACCGAGATTGTGCGCGTGAAAAATGGCCCGCACGCTCCCTCACTTCGTGTGGTCACTGCCCCCCGAGGGGGGTTTTTCATCTTGGGGCGGCCCGACACAGAAAAAAGCCACCGCGAGGGTGGCTTCGGCAGGGAGGGCGAAGCGATCAAACGACTTCTTGCGCGAGCTCGCCCTTGGCGTACTTGGCAGCCACCACCTGCAGGGTCTCGCCCTTGATCTTCGCGCCCTGGCCTTCGCAGCCGAATTCGATGTAGCGCTGCTTGCAGATCTGCTTGGCGGCCTCGCGCGCAGGCTTGAGCCATTCGCGGGCATCGAACTTCTCCGGGTTCTCGGCCATGAACTTGCGCACCGCGCCGGTCATCGCCAGGCGGATGTCGGTGTCGATGTTGATCTTGCGCACGCCGAACTTGATGGCTTCCTGGATTTCCTCCACCGGCACGCCGTAGGTTTCTTTCATGTTGCCGCCGTACTGGCGAATGATGGCCAGCAGGTCTTGCGGCACGGAAGAAGAGCCGTGCATCACCAGGTGGGTGTTCGGGATGCGGCGGTGGATTTCCTTGATGCGGTCGATCGCCAGGATGTCGCCGGTGGGCTTGCGCGTGAACTTGTAGGCGCCGTGGCTGGTGCCGATGGCAATGGCGAGCGCATCGAGCTGGGTTTTCTTGACGAAGTCGGCGGCCTGCTCGGGGTCGGTCAGCAGTTGCTCGCGCGTCATGGTCGCGTCGGTGCCGTGGCCGTCTTCCTTGTCGCCCTTCATGGTCTCAAGAGAGCCGAGGCAGCCCAGTTCGCCTTCGACGGTGACGCCGACCTTGTGGGCCATGTCGACCACCTTGCGCGTGACGTCGACGTTGTAGTCGTAGCTGGCAATGGTCTTGCCGTCGGCTTCGAGCGACCCGTCCATCATCACCGACGAAAAGCCCAGGTTGATGGCGCCCTGGCACACGTCGGGGCTCTGGCCGTGGTCCTGGTGCATCACCAGCGGAATATTCGGATAAGCCTCCACGGCGGCGAGGATCAGGTGCTTGATGAACGGCTCGCCCGCGTACTTGCGTGCGCCCGCACTGGCTTGCAGGATCACCGGTGCCCCGGTCTCCTTGGCCGCTTCCATCACGGCCTGCACCTGTTCCAGGTTGTTGACGTTGTAGGCCGGAATTCCGTAGCCGTTGGCCGCGGCGTGGTCCAGCAGTTCGCGCATCGAGACAAGTGCCATGGGGTGTACCTCGCGGGAAAAATTAAGAAGAAAAACTACCGCGATTCTACTGAGCACCCCTGTCGGACGGCTCCGACGCGTCGTCCGGGGCGCCGCGCTTCAACCAACTCTGCAGATCTTGAGCATGTTGGTGCCGCCCGGCGCGCCCATGGGCTCGCCACAGGTGATGGCGTAGATGTCGCCGGTCTGCACGATGCCGCGCTTCTTGAGGTGGGCCTCGGCCTGCAGCAGCGCCGTGTCGCGGTCGCTCTCGGCATCCATCAGCAACGGACGCACGTTGCGGTACAGCGCCATCTTGCGCTGGGTGGTCAGGCGCGACGTCAGGGCGTACATCGGGATATGGGCGCGGTGCCGGCTCATCCACAGCGGGGTGGAGCCCGATTCAGTCAGCGCGACGATGGCCTTGGCGCCCAGGCGCTGCGCGGTGAAGAGCGCGCCCATGGCGATCGACTGGTCGATCCGGCTGTAGGCCTGGCCGCTGAAGTCGGCATCGAGGTGCGGATCCTCGGCCGCTTCGGCGGCCTCGCAGATCCGGCTCATCTCCTGCACGGTCTCCAGCGGATAGCGGCCCGACGCGGTCTCGGCCGAGAGCATCACGGCGTCGGTGCCGTCGAGCACCGCATTGGCCACGTCGCTGACCTCGGCGCGCGTGGGCACCGGATTGCTGATCATCGACTCCATCATCTGGGTTGCCGTGATGACCACCTTGTCCATTTCGCGCGCCATGCGGATCATCTTCTTCTGCAGCGCAGGCACCGCGGCGTTGCCCACCTCGACCGCCAGGTCGCCGCGCGCGACCATGATGCCGTCGCTGGCACGCAGGATTTCATCCAGCTTCGGAATCGCCTCGGCGCGCTCGATCTTGGCGATCAGCCCTGGCTTGTGGCCGTACTCGGCCGCCGCGACATTGCACAGCTGGCGCGCCATCTCCATGTCCGTCGCATTCTTGGGAAAGCTCACGGCCACGTAATCGGCCTGGAAGCTCATGGCGGTCTTGATGTCCTCCATGTCCTTGGCCGTCAGCGCGGGTGCCGTCAGCCCGCCGCCCTGCTTGTTGATGCCCTTGTTGTTCGACAGCTCGCCGCCCAGCCGCACAGTGGTGTGCACCGCCTCGCCCTTGACCGCGTCGACGGCGAGCACGATCAAGCCGTCGTTCAACAGCAGGCTGTCGCCCGGCTTCACATCGCGCGGAAGGTCCTTGTAGTCCAACCCTACCGCGTTGACGTCGCCAAGTTCGGTGCGGGCCCCATCGAGTACGAACTTCGCGCCCGGCTCCAGCCAGACCTTGCCCTCGGCGAACTTGCCGACGCGGATCTTCGGGCCCTGCAGGTCGGCCATGATCGCCACCTCCCGGCCCGCCCGGCGCGCTGCCTCGCGCACCATGGCGGCGCGCCCGACGTGGTCCTGCGCCGTGCCGTGGCTGAAGTTGAGCCGCACCACGCTGACCTTGTAGTGGATCATCTGCTCGAGCAGCTCGGGCGTGCTCGAGGCCGGGCCGAGCGTGGCAACGATCTTGGTGGCGTGGCGGGGAAGGCGGGTCGTGCTCATGCGGCGGGTCTCCGGTTTGTATTCCGTACTGTATACACTTTGCAGGCCCTGCGATAGCCCCCCGGGCCACGCGGCGGTGCCCGACGCACCCGCGTGCCGGACTCAGCCCGCGGCGCGCTTCTCCAGGATCTCGAAAGCCGGGAGCGTCTTGCCTTCGAGCACTTCGAGGAAGGCGCCGCCGCCAGTCGAGATGTAGCCGACCTGGTCTTCGATGCCGTACTTGGCGATGGCGGCCAGCGTGTCGCCGCCACCGGCGATCGAGAAGGCGCTGCTGTCGGCAATGGCGCGCGCGATGGCTTCCGTTCCCTTGGAGAAGGCATCGAACTCGAACACACCCACCGGGCCGTTCCAGACGATGGTGCCGGCCTCGCGCAGCTGCGCCGCCAACATCTCGGCGGTCTTGGGGCCGATGTCCAGAATCAGGTCATCCTCGACCACCGCGTTCGCTTCCTTCACGGTGGCGGACGCATCGGCGGCGAAGGTCTTGGCGGTCACGACGTCGACCGGGATCGGCACCGCGGCCCCGCGCGCTCGCATGGCTTCGATCACCGCCTTGGCCTGGTCCTGCAGGTCGGGCTCGGCGAGCGACTTGCCGATGGGAAGCCCGGACGCCAGCATGAAGGTGTTGGCAATGCCGCCACCGACGATCAGTTGGTCGACCTTGGCGGCCAGGCTCTCGAGGATGGTGAGCTTGGTGCTGACCTTGGAGCCCGCGACGATCGCCACCAGCGGCCGCCTGGGGTGCGCCAGCGCCTGGGTGATGGCGTCGATCTCGGCCGCCAGCAGCGGGCCCGCGCAGGCGATCTTCGCGAATTGCGCGATGCCGTAGGTGGTGGCCTCGGCGCGGTGTGCCGTGCCGAAGGCATCGTTGACATAGATGTCGGTCAGCGCGGCCAGCTTGCGGGACAGCGCCTCATCGTTCTTCTTCTCGCCCTTGTTGAGGCGGCAATTCTCCAGCAGCACGACCTGGCCCGGCGCGACCTGCACGCCGTCGACCCAGTCGGCCACCAGTGGCACCCCGCGGCCCAGCAGCTCGCCCATGCGCCGGGCGACCGGCGCCAGGGAATCCTCGGGCTTGAACTGGCCCTCGGTCGGGCGGCCGAGGTGCGACGTGACCATCACCGCGGCGCCGGCATCCAGCGCCTGGCGGATGCAGGGAATCGAGGCGCGGACGCGCGTGTCCTCGGTGATGTTGCCGGCGTCGTCCTGCGGCACATTGAGGTCGGCTCGGATGAACACGCGCTGGCCGGCGACTTTGCCTTGCGCGACAAGATCGGTGAATCGAAGGACGTTCATGGATAGAAAGGGGGATGAAAGCGACGAAGGCACCTCGACAGAGGCGAAAGGCCATTGTAGGTTTGGCAGCGCGGCAACTGTATCAACGCGGCGGCCGGGGCTTCTGCACGAACCGCTCCAGGATCTGGACGAAGCCCGCCGCCGCAGGCGACAGCGAGCGCCGCGCCGCCGCGTACACGCAGACCTCGCGATGGAAGTCGGGCCGGTTGAGCTTGACCATCTTCAGTCCGTGGGCCTCCACCAGCGAGGCCGAGTAGGTCGGGCAGACCGTCACCCCGAGCCCTGACGCCACCATACCCAGCGCCGTCGTCATGTACGACACCTCCTGGGTCGAGGTCCGCATCAGGAAGGCGCGCGCATCGGCCTCCAGCTCGGGCAGCACGCGCTGGCGGAAGTCGCGCGTGGGCGCGATGAAGGTGCAGGGCCCGAGCTCGCTCCAGCGCACCTGGCGCCGGCGCGCAAACGCATGGTCCTGCGGACAGATCAGCCAGTGACGATCGCGGAACAGCGTGCGGCGCTCGATGGCCGCAGCGTCCACGTCCACATCCTGGCCCACTGCGAGCTCCGCCTCGCCGGAGGCCAGCCCGGCGAGGAGATGCTCGGGCAGCGTGTCGACCAGCCGTACGTCGATGTCCGGATGGCGCGCACGGTAGGCCGCGATCACGCGCGGCATCAGCGTGCAGGCCATCAGCTGCGGCGCGGCCAGCCGCAGCAGGCCGCGCTTCTGGTCGCGCAGCTCGGTCACGGCGGCCACCGCACCGGCGAGGTCGCCCAGCAGGCGCTGCACCGAGGGCTGGAAGGCGCGACCGGCCTCCGACAGCAACACGCGCCGTGTGTGCCGATCAAAGAGCTGCACGCCCATCCCGCGCTCCAGCTCGCGTACCAGAACGCTCAGCGCCGACTGCGTGAGGTGCAAGCGCGCGGCCGCCGCGGTGAAGCTGCCGGTCTCGGCCACGGCGTCGAAGGCGCGCAGTTGGCGCAGGGTCAGATTCATGGCCTTGCTTCATCAATCGATGAATTTATTTCGATTGAATCATAAGAAGAAGAAGGGCCCAATCCGGTCTGTTGCCACGGAGACAACGCCATGCCACCTGCAGAGACAGTGCCGCTCGCCCATCCGCCGGTGCCCGTACGCGGCCTGCACCACTTCGCCTGGCGCTGCCGCGACAGTGAAGAGACGCGCCGCTTCTACGAGGACCTGCTGGGGCTGCCGCTGGCGCACGTGATCAAGAGCGACCATGTGCCGAGCACCGGCGAATACTGCCCCTACGTCCACATCTTCTTCCAGATGCGCGACGGCTCGTACATCGCCTTCTTCGACCTTGGCGACGACACCGCCGCGCTGCCTTCGCCCAACACGCCGGCCTGGGTCAACCACATTGCACTGCGCGTCGATTCGGTGGCCGACCTGCTTGCCGCCAAGGCGCGTCTCGAATCGGCCGGCGTCGAGGTGCTCGGCGTGACCGACCACCACATCATCGAATCGATCTACTTCTTCGACCCGAACGGTATTCGCGTGGAGCTGACCACCCCGACGGTGCCCCAGGCCGAAATGCAGGCCCACGCGCGGCGCGCCCGAGCCGAGCTCGACGCCTGGACGCTGCGCAAGGCCGAGCTGCGCGCAAATGCGGCGGCATGATGGAACTGCAGCTCGCCGTCATCGACGTCAAGCCCGGCGCGGCGATGGAGTCCCAGTCGGGTCTGCAGATGCTGCGTCCGCGCATCTACGGCGCCTACCGTGCGCCAGCGGGCCCGAAGAAGATCGCCGCGATCGTGATGCACCCCACCAGCAACTTCATGGGCCACTACCTGATCGGGCCCCTGGCCGAGCGCGGGATCTGCTGCATGGGCCTCAACTCGCGCTACATGGGCAACGACACCATGCTGCTGATGGAGCGCGCGATCCAGGACCTCGGCGCGGGCGTGCAGTTCCTGCGCAGCCTGGGCTACGAAAAGGTGGTGCTGATCGGCAACTCGGGCGGTGCTGCGCTTTCGAGCTTCTACCAGGCGCAGGCCGAGGAGCTGACAGCCCACCACTTTCCCGACGGCGATCCCACGCACCTGCACCCTGGCGACCTGCCGCCGGCCGACGGCATTGCGCTGTGCGCGGCGCACCAGGGCCGCTCGAAGCTGATGCGCGACTGGATCGATCCGTCCGTCACGGACGAGCACGACCCGCTCTCGGTCGATCCCGCGCTCGACATGTACGACGCGCAGCACCGGGTGCCGTACGCCGCCGGCTTCCTTGCGCGCTTCGGTGCCGCGCAGAAGGCGCGCCTCGATCGCCTCGAAGCCTGGGCCATGGAGCGCTTGCGCCTGTTGCGAAGCACGCCCGGCGCGCCGCGCGACCAGGCGTTCATCGTCTACCGCACGCATGCCGATCCGCGCTGCGTGGATCTCTCGATCGATGCCAACGACCGCGCCCCGGGCAGCGTCTGGGGCGATGCAAGGCAGGTCAACTACTCGGCCAACGCGATGGGTCGCACGACCTCGCTGACGGCCTTTCTCTCGCAGTGGTCCTCGCGCTCGCAGGCCGACGGCCCGTCGAACCTGGCGCGCACGCGTGTGCCGAAGCTGCTGCTGACCTACACGGCCGACCAGTCGACTTTCCCGAGCACGCGCGATGCATGGATGAAGGCCGGCGGCGACCGCATCCGCAATGTCGATATCGTCGGCGGCAACCACTACCTCGCGGGCCAGCCGGAGCTGGTGCCGCGCGCGGCCGATGCCATCGTGGAATGGGCGCGCTCACTGTGAGGCCGGGGATGGAGGAGTTTCGCTTCGCCCCCGAGTACGAGCTGCCGCGCTGGCCCTTCGTCCCCCCGCCCGAGCTGCGCGGCGGTGCCGTCGTGCGCCATCCGATCGTCATCGTGGGCGCGGGCCCGGCCGGCCTGACGCTGGCCTGCGACCTTGCGAAGCGCGGCGTTCGCGCCCTGCTGCTCGACGAGGACGACACGGTGGGCGTGCGCGGCGCATCGTCGCGCGGCATCTGCTATGCGCAAAAAAGCCTGGAGATCTTCGAACGGCTGGGCATCTACCAGCGCATCGCGGACAAGGGCATCACCTGGTCCTTCGGGCGCACCTTTTCGGGCGAGACCGAGGTCTACAACTTCAACCTGCAGGCCAACAGCGTTTCGGCGCAGCCGCCCTTCATCAACCTGCAGCAGTTCTACGTCGAATGGTTCCTGGTGGACCGCATCCTGGAACTGGGTGGCGTCGAGCTGCGGTGGAAGAACCGCGTGACGCACGTCGAGCCTGGAGACGATGGCGTGCGCGTCGAGGTCGAGACGCCGGTGGGCAACTACGTCATCGAAGCCGAATGGCTGATCGATGCGACCGGGGCCAACAGCCCCATTCGCGCGCAGCTCGGGCTCGAGGCCCACGCGTCGCGCAGCACCGACCGCTGGTGCATCAGCGACGTGCGCTTCAAGAAGCCGCTGCCGGTGGAGCGCTGGACCTGGGTGGATGCACCCTTCAACGACGGCCGGGCCGTGTGGCAGCACCTGATGGCCGACGGCGTCTGGCGCATCGACTACCAGATGCCCGAGGACTGCGACACGGCCCACATCAGCAAGCCGGAAGTCGCGGGCGCGCGGCTGCGCGAACAGCTTGGGCCCGGCGTGGAGTTCGAGTTCGTCTGGATCGGACCTTACGGCTACCGCGACCACCTGCTCGACCGCTTCCGTCACGGGCGCCTGTTCTTCATCGGCGATTCGGCGCATGTGGTGAGCCCCTTCGGCGCGCGCGGCGGCAACAGCGGCATCCAGGACGCCGCCAACCTTGGCTGGAAGCTGGCGCTGGTCACGGAGGGGCGCGCGGGCGAGGCGCTGCTCGACACCTATGACGCCGAACGCAGGGCGGCCGCGGTGCAGAACCTGCAGGTCACAAGCCGCTCGGCGCGCTTCCTTGCGCCGCGAACCCCCGCCGAGCACACGATGCGCCGGGCAGTGGTCGCCTTGGCCTCCCGTTATCCGTTTGCAAGGGCGCTGGTCAACACCGGGCGCATGTCGGTGGCCAACGACTACCCGGGCGGTCCGCACCTGCCCGAGGGCGGGCGCAGTGTGCAGAACCTGCCGCTGCGCTGGTGCGACGGCCAACCATGCACGCTGATGCAGCTGCTGGCCGAGGGCACGCGCTGCCTCGGCTTGTGGTTCGCGCCGACGACGGAACAGGTGGGGGCGGTGGCAGACACCGTGGCTTCGCTGCCGCTGCAGCTCGTTGCCGTCGGCGGGGACAGCGGCCTGCCCACGCTCGAGCCCACGGAGGCGCTCGCGAAGCACCTGGGAGGGGGCGCTGCGGGAAGCCTCTGCCTGGTCCGGCCCGATGGCTATCGCGCCGCGCTCCTGCGCCACCCCACGCCGGCGGGCCTCGCCGCCACCATCCACGCCGCCCTGGCTCACGACCGAAGCGCTGCATGAGCATGATCACCGAACCCAACATCCACGATGCCGACGGCTTCTACGCCGAATGGCTGGCTGCCCACGAAGGCTTGACCGAACAACAGAGTGCCGACCTCAACGCTCGCCTGGTGCTCCTGCTGGCCAACCAGTGCGGCGACCAGGCCGTGCTGCTGCAATGCATCGCCGCCGCGCGCGAGGCCGGGAGCGCAGTGCCGCTGGATTGATCACCAGCCCAGCCCGAGATGCAGGGGCAGGTAGACAGCCATGCCCGCGAGCATCGTCCCCAGCACGCCGCCCCGCCAGAAGAAGTACGCGGTGCCGGCCGCTGCGCCGTACAGCCGCGCGTCTTGCCAGGAGGAGATCAGGTGGCCCTGCGTCATGACGATCTCCGGAATGATCACGGCCGCAAGCGCCGCCACCGGGGCGTAGTGCAGCGCGCGGTGCGCCCAGTCCGGCAGGCCCCAGGGGCGATCGAGGATGAAGAAGAAGCAGCGCGTGAGCACCGTCACGCAGGCCAACCCGACGATCACGGCCAGGGTCCAGGGGTCGGTGGTGCCGTCAGCGCCCAGGCTCATCGGTCGTCTTCCGCATCGGGGTCGAGCCCGGAATGCTTTTCCAGCCAGAAGCACAGCAGCACCGCCACGCCGATGCCCGCGACGATATTCAGCTTGAGCGGCAGCGCGTAGGCGGCGACGGCGGTTGCCCCTGCAATCAGGGCCGCAAGGATGCGCAGGCGCGTGGTCGCCATCGAGCAGACCACCGCGACCAGGCAGAGCACGCCGGCAAAGCCCAGTCCCCAGCTCTGCGGAATCAGGTTCGCCAGCAAGACGCCGATCATGCTCATGCCCATCCACGAGCACCAGAGGACGAAGTAGTTGCCCGTCAGATAGGCCTCCTGCGCACGCTCTTCGGCCTCGTTGGCGGGCGGGTGCGCGTACTGGCGGGTAAAGAAGGCGTAGGTCATGTCCGCCGTGAGATAGCCGTGCGTCATGCGGCGCCAGCGCGGCATGTGCATGAGGTAAGGCCGCAAGTGCAGGCTGAACACCACAAAGCGCAGGTTGACGCAGAAGCCGGTGGCCAGGATGACCCACGCCGGAGCTCCTGCGATCAGCAGCGGAATGGCGGCCAGTTGCGAACTGCCGGCATAGACCAGCAGCGTCATCGCCATCGACTCGAAGATGCTCATGCCCGCCTTGACCATCGCGACGCCTGTCATCAGGCCCCAGGCGCCGGTGCCGAGAGCGATCGAAGACATGTCGAGTGCGCCCCGGCGGAACTCGGGAAGGCGGCGAATGGAAGAAAGAACGAACATCAGCCGAAAACCTGCCCGGGCTTCAGGTCGAAGCCGCGCAGGAAGTCGGCCACGGGCAGGCGCTTGCCGCCGGGGCGCTGCAGCTCGGTGAGCACCACCACGCCCTCGCCGGCAGCCACGGCCACACCCGCTGGCCCGACCGCCAGGATCGTTCCGGGTGGCTGCGCCGGCGGGTCCGATCGGACTTGCGCAGCCCAGAGCTTGAGCGTCTCGCCATCCAGCGTGCTGCTGGCGCCGGGAAAGGGGTCGAACGCACGGGTGCGCCGCACGATGGCCGCTGCCTCGTGCGTCCAGTCGATCTGCGCCTCCTGCTTCTCGACCTTGTGCGCGTAACTCACGCCCTCGGCAGGCTGAGCTTGTGGACGGAGGGTTCCAGCATCGGCCTGCTGCAGCGCATCCACGATCAATCGGCCGCCCAACGTGGCCAGCCGGTCGTGCAATCGCGCGGTGCTGTCCTCGCCGATCGGGATCGATTCGCGAAGCAGCATGTCGCCGGTATCGAGCCCGGCGTCCATCTGCATGATGGTGACGCCGGTCTGCGCATCGCCCGCTTCGATCGCGCGATGGATCGGGGCGGCCCCGCGCCATCGCGGCAGCAAGCTGGCGTGGATGTTGAGGCAACCCAGCCGCGGCGCGTCGAGAACCCACTGCGGCAAGATCAGGCCGTAGGCTGCGACCACCATTGCATCGAGCCCGGCATCCAGGATGGCTGCGCGCGCCGCGGCCGCGTCCTCCGGGTACTTGCCGTCCAGCCGCAAACTGCGTGGCTGCACCACGGGCCAGCCGCGCGCTGCCGCAAACTGCTTGACCGGCGAGGCCTGCAGCTTCATGCCGCGGCCCGCGGGGCGGTCGGGCTGGCTGAGAACCAGCGCGATCTCGAAGCCGGCCGCGGCGATCGCTTCCAGCGCGACGCGGGCGAACTCGGGCGTGCCCGCGAATGCGATCCTCATGCGGCCCTCACACCGGCGCCAGCAACTCGAGCATCAGGTCGTCACCCGTGTGGTAGCGCCGCACCACGCCGGTCGGGTCGATGTAGATGTAGAGGAGCCGCGGCGAGTTCTGCCACTTGTAGCGCCAGGTCCAGATGTTGCCGTCGAAGGAGCTCACCTGCGTGATCTCGAACGGGCGGCCGTACGTGCGCAGCACGTCGGCCTCGCGCCAGCGGCTGACGTTGGGCTGAATGGTGCGGTCGAACAGGCGCTCGTCGAGCTCCTGCCGCACGGAAACGACGTGGCCGCTTGCATCGAGATCGACGTTGTTGACCTCGAAGCCCGCCGGCGCGCGCGAATACTGCAGCCGCTCGCCGCCGCCGGGGAGGGCATAGGCGGCCGTCGGCGTTCCGAGCTCGCGCAGCGTCTGCTCGCGCGAGCTGCCGATGGCCAGGCGCGTGGGCTCGCCAGCGCAAGCAACCAGCAGCACCGCCGCAAGGAGCGTTGCCGGCGCGGTGCGCAGGGACAAAGTCAACGCCGGCCTTCCCGTTGATCGACGCGCTGGTCTTCGCGCTGCTGCTTGAGCAGCTTGCTCTTGATGCGGTTGCGCTTCAGCGGCGAAAGATATTCGACGAACACCTTGCCCAACAGGTGGTCGAGTTCGTGCTGGATGCATACGGCCAGCAGGCCCTCGGCCTCGACGGTGCGCAATTCGCCGTCGGCATCGAGCGCCGTGACGCGCACCGCGGTGGAACGCTCCACGCCGTCGTAAATGCCGGGAACGGACAGGCAGCCCTCCTCGTTGAGGACTTTTTCATCACTGGCCCAGACGATTTCCGGGTTGATCAAAACCAGTGGCTCGTTACGCTCCTCGGAGACGTCGATCACGACAAGACGTTCGTGCACGTCGACCTGCGTGGCTGCGAGGCCGATGCCGTTGGCCTCGTACATGGTTTCGAGCATGTCGGCGACCAGCGTCTTGATGCGTGCATCAACCCCCTGCACCGGCTTGGCGACCTTGTGCAGGCGCGGGTCGGGATAGCTCAGGATGTTTCTTTTGGCCATGGACGGAAGGAAATAGTGTCGTTATTTTCGCCATTTCCGCGACGCCCAGAAGCTCAGCGACTTGAAAACGTTGCCCGATCAAGGGCTTCAGCGCAAAATTGGTTTCAAATTGTGAGCGTCCGTGGGCCCTGCTATGGGTCGCGCATGCTCCACGCCATCCGACCATGAAGAACCACCGCATGAACCACAGCCTGCGCCCGAACCTCCTCGCCACGCTGGCGGCGATCACCATGGCGGGACTGGGCGTGACGGCCCAGGCACAAAGCTACCCCGTGACGCCGCAGCAGCGCACGACGGCGCAGCAGGCGGCGCAGGCCGGCGTGCCTCTGTCGGAACTGGCACCGAACGCACCCGACGAGTACACCGTCAAGCCGCGTGACACGCTGTGGGCCATCTCCCGCCTTTATCTGCGCAGCCCTTGGCGCTGGCCCGAGCTGTGGGGCATGAACATGGGCGAGATCCAGAATCCGCACCGAATCTATCCTGGGCAGGTGCTGTATCTCGACAAGAGCGGCGGCCGCGCGCGGCTGGCGCTGCGACGCGACGGCAGGGGCACGCCTGAAGGCGGCACGATCAAGCTCTCGCCACGCACGCGCTACGAATCGCTGGCAGACATGGCGCTGCCGACGCTGAATCCCAGCGTGATCGAGCCCTTCCTGGCTGAGCCCGTGGTGGTCGACGCCGCAACGTTGGCGACGGCCCCGCGCATCGTGGCGGGCAACGACAGCCGCGTGGTGCTGGCGCGCGGTGATCGGGCCTATGCACGCGGCGAACCCGACGCACCGCTCATGGAAGCCCCCGGCCCGATCCGGACCTACCGCGTGTTCCGCAGCGCGACACCGCTCAAGGACCCCGGGACGGGCGAGATCCTCGGTTACGAGGCGCAATACCTCGGCAAGGCCCAGCTGCAGCGCGGCGAATCGAGTGCCAAGGCAGAAGTGGAAGGCAAGGAGGTCGTATACCCGGTGCCGGCCACGATCGACATCGTCGCTGCACGCGAGGAGATGCGTGCCGGAGACCGCCTGCTGCCAGAGCCGCCTCGCCAACTGCTGAGCTACGTGCCGCGCGCGCCGGCGCAAACCATCACCGACGGCCGCATCGTCTCGGTCTACGGCAACGCGGTGCAATTCGCCGCCCAGAACCAGGTGGTGGCCATCAACAAGGGCACCATCGACGGTATCGAGAACGGCCATGTGCTGGCCATCCTCAAGAACGGCGACACCATCATCGACAAGACCGGCGCCACCAAGGAAACGCTGAAGCTGCCGAACGAGCGGATCGGCCTCCTGATGGTGTTCCGCCCCTTCGAGCGGGTCTCGTATGCGCTGGTGCTCGAGATCAACGACGCGCCGCGCATCGGCGATCTGCTCATCAATCCGTGATCCGGCCCCAACCCTCGCGTGGAACGTGACGAACTCGCGAGCTGGCTGCGGCTCACACTGACGCCAGGCATCGGCAACACGGCCGCGCGAAAGCTGCTCTCGGCCTTCGGCCTGCCCATGGAGGTCTTTGCCCAACCTGCCGCAACACTCCGGCAGGTGGTGACCGACGTCCAGGCCAGCGCGCTGCTCGAAGCGCCGGCGGAGCTCGCTGCAGGGGTCGAGCGCACCGTCAAGTGGCTCGGCAGCAAGGGGCCCCAGGGCGAGACGCACCGCATCCTCGCCCTGGGCGATCCTGCCTATCCGGCCTCGCTGCTCGAGATGGCCGATCCTCCGCTGGTGCTCTACCTGATCGGCCCTGAGCGATTCGAGCTCGCACAGCTGGCGCGCAGCATCGCGATGGTGGGCAGCCGCAATCCCACAGCGCAGGGCAGCTCCAATGCGCGGGCCTTTGCCCGAGCTTTCGGAGAGGCCAGCATTGCGGTGGTGTCGGGACTGGCCCTGGGCATCGACGGTGCTGCGCACGAGGGCGCGTTGGACACCGCTACCGATGCGATGCGGCCGGCGACGGTCGCGGTGGTCGGCACCGGGTTGGACCGCGTGTACCCCGCGCGTCACCATGCGCTGGCGCAGCGAATTGCCGCGCAGGGGTTGATCGTGAGCGAGTTTCCACTTGGCACGCCACCGCTCAACCAGAACTTTCCGAAGCGCAACCGCATCATCGCCGGCCTCTCACGCGGCACGTTGGTGGTGGAGGCGGCGCTGCAGTCGGGCTCGCTGATCACCGCGCGACTCGCGAGCGAGCAAGGCAAGGAGGTGTTCGCCATACCGGGCTCCATCCATTCGCCTCAGTCGCGCGGCTGCCATGCCCTGATCCGCCAAGGCGCCAAGCTGGTCGAGACGGTCAACGACGTGCTCGAGGAGCTGCGCTTTTACGGGTCCCCCACGCCTGCCACACCGCCGCTGCTGGAAGAAGAAGAGTCCACCGCCGCCGGCGCAGGCCTGCTGCGGGCGATGGGGTACGACCCGGCGAGCCTGGATACGCTATGCGCGCGCACCGGCCTCCCCGCCGCAGCCCTGCAGGCGCAATTGCTGGAACAGGAGCTCGCCGGCTACGTGGCCCGCCTTCCGGGCGGCCTCTTCCAGCGGGTGATGCAAGGTTGAGCAGTTGCGGCGTCCCGTCTGCGCAACGCAGCCGCGACAGCGCCGACCTGGGCTATATTGGCTCCATGTTCGAAGTGCTCGTGTACGTTTACGAAAACTACTGGCGCGGCGATGCCTGCCCCCAAGCCGAGCAATTGGGCCGCAAGCTCAGTGCCCAGGGCTTCGACCCCCAGGAAATCCGTGATGCGCTGCAGTGGCTCGATGGCCTGAGCCTCGCCACGCAGGGTATCCAGCTCACCCTGCATGCCAAGGGCACCAGCGCGACGGTGAGCCTGGAAGGCCCGGCGGCAGTGCCCGAATCGCCAGGCTCCATGCGCGTCTACTCGATGGCGGAACAGGAACACCTCGGCGCCGAGTGCCTGGGCTTCGTCAGCTTTCTGGAGTCGTCGGGCGTGCTGCCGGCGGGTCTGCGTGAGATCGTCATCGATCGCGCCATGGCCACGACAGCGGAACCGCTGGAACTTGGCGAGCTCAAGATCATCGTTCTGATGGTGCACTGGAGCACCGGCGTCGAGCCCGACGCTCTCGTGCTCGACGAGCTCTGCGACAACGCGGTGAACCGCGTTGCGCATTGAGCGCCAGCTTCAGTTCAAGAGGCGTTCCGGATTCGCGTCCAGCTTGGCCAGCGCTTCACGGGTCGCGCGCACGGTGAGCGTCTCTTCTTCGGCCGGCACCAGCAGTCCTGCCTGTAGGTAGGACGCCAGGCGGCCCACCTGGATCAGGAAGCTGCGCCCGTCGCTCGAAGCGAAAAGGTGCAGCTGCTTGCGCTCGCTGCGCCAGACGAACTGAACCTGGCTGACCCGGTCGTTGTGGTCGAGCATGAACCAGGTGCCGACCTGCAGCTCGTGTGCCCACTGGAGCATGTCCTCACCGACCTTGGTACCGGTGTCGGGCACGACTTCGAGCGAGGCGGCGTCCACGCCCAGCAGCAGCTCGATGCTTGCGGCGTCCAGCGGCAGGTCGGTCGCGTCGCCCGCTTCCGTGACGAAATCCTCGAGATTCGCCAGCCGCTTGGCCATGGCCTCGATCTTGGCGGGCGGAATGGCCTCGGTCTTGGACAGGAATGCGTCGGAAAGCGTCGAGCCGATGACCTTGATCTGCGCTTCCTGCGGCTCGCCTTCGATGCCCAGCAGACTCATGCCCTGGCGCAAGCGCTGCAGCAGCTGGGGCAGGTCCTGGATCACGCGCGCGCGGTCGTTGCGGTTGGGCTTGGCGCTGGCGGCCCACACCAGATCCGAAGCGGCGCGCTTGAGCGTGACGGTCTGCTCGTCCTGCGCGCCGTAGCGCAGCGCCGCAATCGCCAGCACTTCGGCCCAGATCTTGAACAGGAACTCGCGGATCTCCTCCCGCACCGGCATGTCATTGAGCATCTTGCGCAACTCGATGGTGTACTGGATGGCCATCGTCTCCTTCTGCTCGACCTGCTGTGCCACGCTCATCACGCGCTGGGTAGCGTCGCTCTGCGTCAGGTACTTGTTGAGGAAGGCGACAAATTCGTCGAACACCAGCTTGAACACGCGCTGGCCGGTTTCCGGGTATTGCTCGATCACCTGCACCACCCGGCGGATCTCACCTTCGAGCGCACTGCCGGAGATGGCGGCGGCATCGAAGCCCATCACGCAGGAACCCATGCGGTCGATCAGCATGCGCGCCGGATGCTGCAAGGTGCCGAAGAACTCCGGCTCGGCGATCGCCACGCGCAGCACCGGCATCTGCAGGCGTGCGAACCAGACGCGCGCCGAAAACGGGATTCGCTCCTCGGCCAGGATGGCCTGGAACATCAGCGCCACGATCTCGACGGTGGCTTTGTCGGCGGTGGTCGGCGCCTTCTTCTTGAGCTCGCTGGTACGCCGGCGCAACTCGGCCGCAGTCTGGTGCATGGCGGTCGCCTCGTCGCCAACCATGTACTGCGATGCCATCGCTTGGTAGGCCGCCTCCGCGTCGGCAATGGCGGCGGCAAAGGCGGGCGCAGCCAACCCGACGCCCACACCTCGGCCACCCGCACTATTCGCCGAACCGGCAGCGGGCCCCTGGCCACCCGCCGCGCGCGTCTGGCCCAGGTCGCCGCCGATGCGAGCCGTCACGAAGCGCTTGAGGTTGAGCAGCACGCCTTGCGCGCGCTGGCGCGCCAGTACCAGTGGGGAGCCGCCCGTGGCAATCAGGGTGTCCCCACCTGCCCCGCCGCCTCCGCGACCCGCACCTACGCCGATCGCCGCCGGGGCGAAGCTGCCCGGGGGGGCGCCGAATCCGCCCGGCCCTTGAACACCGCCTGTGCCGAAAGAGGCGCTGGCGGGTTGCGACGAGCGCGCAAAACTCCCGCCCAGTGGCACGCTGTTGGAACCGGCGCTGCCGGTTCGCTTGACGAAGCTCTTGAGATCGATCTCGGGCATCACGCCGCGCTCGATCAGGAAAGTATTGGCGTCCTTGTACGCCGCGACAACCGCATCGACCAAGCGCTGCCTCACCACATCCTGCACACGCGCCCAAGTCTCGCGGCTCAGTCCAGCGGCCAGCCACTGATCGACGAGAGTGCGGGCCAGCGCCTCGGGCTTGAGCACATCCTTGGCGTCCAGCTCGCCGGTGCCCTCCAGGTACTGGATGCGCAAGCGCAGGTCGTTGAGCTCGAACTGGGCCTTGTCCTGGATCGACTGCGCCAGGCGCGAGGACAGGATGTTGTTCTCCACCACCTCATCGCCGATCAATTCCAGTCGCAGGCCTCCGGTAGCTCCGCTCTGCCCGCCGCCGCCCAGCGCCTTGCGCCATGCGGTCTGGGACATCGGCACCCAGCTGGAGCCCTGCGCCTGGAAGGCCAGGAAATCGTCGCGGTGCTGCTGCATCTCGCGCACACTGGCAGTCATTCCGGCAAGCGCCGCCAGCCGCTCACGGACCGCGACAGCGATCGGAGCGATTGCCCCCTCCGTCGCGGCCACGAAACGCTCACGGGTCTCGCGGGCGAGCTGCTGGGAGGAGGCGGGTGACCGCGAGATCATGTGAAAGGCGAGGACGGCAATTAAAACGGTTCAACAAGTCCGAGCTTGCAACGCGAAGCGTAACCGCACAAGGGTGCTGGATGCATCTCGGCAACCCGAATCCGCAATTGCCTCGTCGGGGACCGCGCCCGTCAAACCGTGGCGCCGGCGTTGGGGTCGTCCGGATCGCCCTGCTTGGGTGTCGTCTTGACCAGGTCCTCGCGCTTGACGCCCAGCCACATCGCGATCGCCGCCGCCACGAAGGCGGACGAGTAGATGCCGAACAGAATGCCGATGGTCAACGCCAGCGCGAAATAGTGCAGCGTAGGCCCGCCGAAGAAGAACATCGACAGCACCACGAGCTGGGTCGAGCCGTGCGTGATGATGGTGCGACTGATGGTGGAGGTGATGGCGTTGTCGATCACGTCGCGGGTGGTCATCTTGCGATAGCGCCGAAAGTTTTCGCGGACCCGGTCGAAGATCACGACCGACTCGTTGACCGAGTAGCCCAGCACCGCCAGCACGGCCGCCAGCACCGCCAGCGAAAACTCCCACTGAAAGAACGCAAAGAATCCCAGGATGATGACGACATCGTGGAGGTTGGCAAGCACGGTGGCGAGCGCGAACTTCCATTCAAAGCGGAAGGCCAGGTAGATCATGATGCCGACCACCACCATCCCCAGCGCCTTGAGGCCGTTGGTGGTGAGCTCCTCACCCACCTGGGGACCGACGAATTCGTTGCCGCGCAGCGTGGCTGAAGCGTCGACCGCCTTCAGCGCTCCCATTACCTGTTCGCTCTGCTGCGCCGAGGTCTGGCCCTTCTGCGCCGGCAGACGGATCTGGATGTCGCGCGAGGTGCCGTAGTTCTGCACCTGGACGTCGGGATAGCCGAGCTTGGCGATGGCCTCGCGCACCTTGCCCACATCCACCGACTGCTGGTAGGCGACCTCCATGACAGTGCCACCTGTGAACTCCACCGACAGGTGCAGCCCGCGGTGGAACAGGAAGAAGACCGCCAGCAGGAAGGTGAGGACGGAGATCGCGTTCAGCACCAGCGCATAGCGCATGAATGGAATGGTGCGGTGGATTCGGAAGAACTCCATGATTCAGTGCTTCCTTATTTGGCGGCCGCCGCGGCATTGTCGGCAGCAGGTTTCCAGACCGTGCCGATGGACAGGCTCTTGAGCTTCTTCTTGCGGCCGTACCAGAGATTCACGAGGCCGCGAGAGAAGAACACGGCCGAGAACATCGAGGTGACGATGCCGATGCAATGCACCACGGCGAAGCCGCGCACCGGCCCTGAACCGAAAGCCAGCAGTGCAACGCCGGCGATCAACGTGGTGACGTTGGAGTCCAGGATGGTGCCCCAGGCGCGGTCGTAGCCCGCGTGGATGGCGGCCTGCGGCGAGGCGCCGCTGCGCAGCTCCTCGCGCACGCGCTCGTTGATCAGCACGTTGGAGTCGATGGCCACGCCGATCGCGAGTGCCATGGCGGCGATGCCGGGCAGTGTGAGCGTGGCCTGCAACATGGACAGGATGGCCACCAGGAGCAGCAGGTTGACGGCCAGCGCGATCGACGAGAACAGCCCGAACAGCATGTAGTAGACGCACATGAACACCATGATTGCGGCGAACCCGTACATCACGCTGTCGAAACCCTTCTGGATGTTGTCGGCGCCCAGGCTGGGGCCGATGGTGCGCTCCTGGATGATCTCCATGGGCGCGGCCAGCGAGCCGGCGCGCAGCAGCAGTGCCAGGTCGTTGGCTTCCACGACGTTCATCGAGCCCGAGATCTGGAAGCGATTGCCCAGCTCGCCGTTGATCGACGGGGCCGTGAGCACCTCGCCCTTGCCCTTCTCGAAGATCAGCATGGCCATGCGCTTGCGGAAGTTCTCGCGGCTGACGTCGCGCATGATGCGCCCACCCTTGGCGTCCATGGTCAGGTCGACCTTGGGCTGCTGAGTCTGGGAGTCGAAGCCCGGCTGGGCGTCGGTGAGGTTTTCGCCGGTCACCAGAACCTGCTTCTTGACGATGACGGTCCGGCCCTCGCGGTCGAGGAATTTCTCCGAGCCGAAGGGCACCGGGCCGCTGCCGGTTTCGGCCGCGCGGCCCTCGGCGGACTCGTCTACCAGGCGCATCTCGAGCGTGGCGGTGCGGCCCAGGATGTCCTTTGCCTTGGCGGTGTCCTGAACCCCGGGAAGCTGCACCACGATGCGTTCAAGTCCCTGCTGCTGGATCACGGGCTCGGCGACGCCGAGTTCGTTGATCCGGTTGTGCAGCGTGGTGATGTTCTGCTTGAGAGCGGCGTCCTGCAGCCGGCGCGCGGCCTCGGGCTTGATGGTGGCCGTGAGCCGCCACTCGCTGCCGTCCTGGCGGTCGGTGGTGGCAAGGTCGGGGAACTGGTCCTGGATCAATGACTTGGTCGCGTCCAGTGCGGCGGCGTCGCGGAAGCGGACCTCGATGGCCTGGCCGTTGCGCGTGACCGCGGCGCCGCGAATGTTCTTGTCGCGCAGGCCCGAGCGCAGGTCATTGGCAAAGGATTCCGCCTTTTTGTCGATGGCGCCCTTCATGTCGACCTGCAACAGAAAGTCCACCCCGCCGCGCAGATCCAGGCCCAGGTACATGGGATGGGCGCGCAGCGCGGCCAGCCAGGTGGGCGAGCGCGACACCAGGTTGAGCGCCACGACGTAGGGCGGATCACTCGGGTCAGGCACCAGCGTGCGCTGCAGCACGTCGCGGGCTTTGAGCTGGTCGTCGGTGGTGGCGAAGCGCGCCCGCACGGAATTGGCATCGAGCGTCAACAGGTCCGGCGTGAGGCCGGCTGCCTTCAGGGCCTCCGCCACGCGCGCCTGGGTCCCGGCGTCGATCTTGACCGTCGACTTGCCCGAGGACACCTGCACGGCAGGCGCCTCGCCGAAGAAATTGGGAAGGGCATAGATCAGCCCCACGAGCAGCACGACGACGATGATCGCGTACTTCCAGACCGGGTAACGGTTCATCTAGTCAACCTCGAAGGACGCAGGTGCGTGGCACCCACGTTTTCTCCTTACTTAATTGCACCTTTGGGCAAGACCTGGACAACTGCGCTGCGCTGCAGCTGCACCTCGACGCCCTTGGCGATTTCCACGGTCAGGTACTGCTCGCCGATCTGCGTGATCTTGCCCAGCAGGCCACCGGCGGTCGCGACTTCGTCGCCCTTGGCCAAGGCTTCGATCATGGCCCGTGCTTCCTTCTGGCGCTTCATCTGCGGCCGGATCATCACGAAATACAGCACCACGAACATCAGCACCAGCGGCAGCATGCTGCCGAGGGACGACATCATGTCGCTGCCACCGGCAGCAGCGGGCGCGGTCTGGGCGAAAGCGGAGGAAATGAACAAGGGAAACTCCAGCAGAGAGGAAGGTATGAGTGCGGCCCCCTGCGGGGTTCGCGATTCTGCGCAGTGCATGGCACGGGCCATGGAACAGACGCGCTAAGGCGGGGCTGGGCCCCGCAGAACATCGCGCATTGTATTCGGCGGCGCTCGCCCCGCCGGAGCTAAGCCGGCAGCGCTCTCAGGGCTTTCAGGGCCGCCTCGCCCGCCAGCTCTCCGTCAGGCTCAGGCCGCCACGCGGGCAGCTTGCGGGTTGCGCCACCTGGCCATCAGCTCGGCCCAGCGGATGCGCGCCGCCTTGAGGTTGCGCTCCTTCACGTGGCCGTAGCCGCGGATCTGCTCGGGCAGGCTCGCGATCTCGAGGGCCAGCGCGTGATTGCCGGCATCGAGGCCCGACAGCAGCTCTTCGATGCTCGCTCGGTACTCGCCGATCAGCGCGCGCTCGGTCTTGCGTTCGTCGGTACGGCCGAACGGATCCAGCGCAGTGCCGCGCAGGCCCTTGAGCTTCGCGAGCAGGCGGAAGCCGGTCAGCATTGCCGGGCCGAACTTCTGCTTCTGCAGCTCACCCTTCGCGTTGCGCTGGGCAATGATCGGCGGAGCGAGGTGGTAGTTGAGCTTGTAGTCGCCCTCGAACATGCCATCGACCCGTTCCAGGAAGCTGCGGTCGCTGTGCAGGCGCGCGACCTCGTACTCGTCCTTGTAGGCCATGAGCTTGAACAGGTAGCGCGCGACCGTCTCGGCAAGGCTGGTCTTGCCCAGCACCGCCTCCGCCTGTTGCACCTTGGCGACGAAGGCCTTGTACTGCCCTGCGTAGCCCGCATTCTGGTAGGCCGTGAGAAATTCGACGCGGCGTGCCACCAGGTTCTCGATGGTTTCGCGCTTCTTGAATTCGACGATCTGGCCGGGCGCGACCCGCTTGCGCAATTCGTCAGGGCGCTGCGCCGCCTGACGGCCCCACTCGAAAGCGGCCTTGTTGTTGTCGATCGCCACCGCATTGAGCTCGATCGCGCGCATCAGCGATGCGTGCTCGAGCGGGATCCAGCCCTTCTGCCACGCATAGCCCAGGAGCATCGGATTGACGTAGATGGTGTCGCCCATCAGCGAAGTCGCGGCGGCATCGGCGTCGAAGGCACCGAGCCCGTCGGCGCCCACCGCACGCGCGATTTCGGCAGCGCATGCATCCTGCGGGTTCTGCCAGTTGGCGTTGCGCACGAAGGCCGCGGTCGGCGTGCTGTGGCTGTTGAGCGCCACGTGGGTGCGGCCCTCTCGCATGCGCGCCATCGTCTCGGCGTTGATGCTGACGAGGGGATCGCAGGCCAGCACCAAGTCTGCGGCGGCGGTGCCGACGCGGGTGGTGCGGATGTCGTCCTGCGTGTCGGCGATCAGCACGTGGCTCCAGGTCGCGCCGCCCTTCTGCGCGAGGCCTGCCGCGTCCTGCGTGACGATGCCCTTGCCCTCGATGTGCGCGGCCATGCCAAGCAGCTGGCCGATGGTGATCACGCCGGTGCCACCGACGCCGGCGACCACGATGCCCCAGACCTTGCTACCGGCCAGCGAAGGCAGCGCCGGATCAGCCAGTGCGCCGAGTTCGGCCGGCATGGACGCCTTGTTCTTTGCCTTCTTCTTGAGCTGCCCCCCCTCGACGGTCACGAAGCTCGGGCAGAAGCCCTTGAGGCAGCTCATGTCCTTGTTGCAGGTGCTCTGGTTGATGGTGCGCTTGCGGCCGAACTCGGTCTCCAGCGGTTCCACGGACAGGCAGTTGCTCTGGACGCTGCAGTCGCCGCAGCCTTCGCAGACCAGATCGTTGATCACCACCCGCTTGGCCGGGTCCACAGCCGTCCCGCGCTTGCGGCGACGGCGCTTCTCGGTTGCGCAAGTCTGGTCGTAGATGATGGCGGTGGTGCCCTTGATCTCCCGGAACTCGCGCTGGATCTCATCCAGCTCGTCGCGATGGCGCACCTTGACGTCCTGGCCGGGAATGTTCACCCCTTCGTACTTCTCGGGTTCGTCGGTCACCACTACGACCTTGGCCGCGCCTTCGGCGTGCAGGCTCTCCGCGATCTGCAGCACTGAATGGCCTTCGGGCCGCTCGCCGACCTGCTGGCCGCCGGTCATGGCGACCGCGTCGTTGTAGAGGATCTTGTAGGTGATGTTGACGCCCGCCGCGATGCTTTGGCGGATCGCGAGCAGGCCGCTGTGGAAGTAGGTGCCGTCGCCCAGGTTGGCGAAGATGTGTGCGTCGGTGGTGAAGGGCTGCTGGCCGACCCACGGCACGCCCTCGCCGCCCATCTGCGTGAAGCCGAGCGTGGACCGGTCCATCCACGTCGCCATGAAATGGCAGCCGATGCCGGCCATGGCCCGCGAGCCCTCGGGCACCACGGTGCTGGTGTTGTGCGGGCAACCCGAGCAGAACCACGGCTGGCGCGCCGCGTCGGCCACGCCCACGGTCTGCGGTGCCGCCATCGCGCGCTCCTTGGCCTCGAGGATGGCAAGCTGGGCGTCGATGCGCGCCGCCATGTCTGCGCCGGCGGCGGCCAGGATGCCGGTCTTCTTCAGGCGAGTGGCAATGGCCTTCGCGATCAGCGCGGGGTTCAGGTCGGCGTTGGCGCGCAGCAGCGTGTGGGCCGTCGGGTTGGGCATCGACCATTCGCCGCCCGAGTAGCCTTCGGCCTCGTGCACCTCGCCCTCGTCGAACTTGCCGACCACGTTGGGCCGCACGTCGGCGCGCCAGTTGTAGAGCTCTTCCTTGAGCTGGTACTCGATCACCTGGCGCTTTTCCTCCACCACCAGGATCTCCTGCAGGCCGGTGGCGAAATCGCGCGTGAGCTGGGCCTCGAGCGGCCACACCACGGCCACCTTGTGCAGCCGGATTCCCAGCTGGCGGCAAGCGGCGTCGTCCAGGCCGAGGTCGATCAGAGCCTGGCGGGTGTCGTTGTAGGCCTTGCCACTGGCCATGATGCCGAAGCGGTCGTTCGGACCCTCGATCACGTTGTGGTTGAGCCGGTTGGCGCGGATGTAAGCCAATGCGGCGTACCACTTGTAGTGCATCAGCCGCGCTTCCTGTTCCAGCGCATGGTCGGGCCAGCGGATGTGCAGGCCGCCCGGCGGCATCTGGAAGTCGGTGGGCATCACGATTTCGACCCGCTCGGGGTCGATCATCGCGGTGGCGCTGGATTCAACGATCTCCTGGATGGTCTTCATGCCCGACCAGATGCCGGCAAAGCGGCTCATGGCAAAGGCATGGATGCCGAGGTCGAGGATTTCCTGCACGTTGGTCGGAAAGAACACCGGCGTGCCACAGGCCTTGAAGATGTGATCGCTTTGGTGCGCCGCCGTCGAGCTCTTGGAGATGTGGTCGTCGCCGGCCACCGCAATCACGCCGCCCCAGGGCGTGGTGCCGGCCATGTTCGCGTGCTTGAAGACATCGGAGCAGCGGTCGACCCCCGGGCCCTTGCCATACCAGATGCCGAACACGCCGTCGTACTTGTTGGTTCCCGGCGGCGCGAAGCCCAGCTGCTGCGTGCCCCAGAGCGCGGTGGCGGCAAGTTCTTCGTTCACGCCGGGCTGGAACACGATGTGCTGTTCCTTCAGGTACTTGCTTGCCTTCCAGAGCGCCTGGTCGTAGCCGCCGAGTGGCGAGCCACGGTAGCCGCTGATGAAGCCAGCCGTGTTCTTGCCGGCCTGCTGATCGCGCAGGCGCTGCAGCATGGGCAGCTTGACCAGGGCCTGCACGCCGCTCATGAAGGCGCGGCCGTAATCCAGGCTGTATTTGTCGTCGAGCGTGACCGTTTCGAGTGCCTTGCGAATGTGCTCCGGCAGCGGTGCGTTCATCGTCGTTGTCTCCGTGACTGTGCCTCATGGGCGGCGGTTGAGGGGGCGAGGCATCCGGGTAGGAATACTCCCCCGCAGCCATCATGCTCGCAAAGTGTAGGCTTGGCGCCTTGATAGGTGTTTGCGTTCTTTGCCCATTCCAGGGCCCGGTTTGAAAGGATCTTGCTTAAGATTCCGTGCAATGGAAAGCATTGACAAATTCGACCTCGCGATCCTGCAAGAACTGCAGGCGGATGCCCGGCTCACCAACGCCGAGCTGGCCCAGCGAGTGGGCTTGTCGGCCGCGCCCTGCTGGCGCCGGGTGCGGGCGCTGGAGGCAGCAGGCTACATCCGGGGCTACCACGCCGAGATCGACCGCCACAAGATCGGCCTGGGCGTGCTCGCCTTCGTGCGCCTGGACACCGATCGCGCCACCGGCGAGGTCACCCGCAAGATAGAGGAAGCGATCCGCAAGCTTCCGGAGGTCGTGGCCTGCCACTACATCAGCGGCACCGGCATGTTCGAGCTGCAGGTGGTGGCCGAGGACCTGGACGGCTTCTCCCGCTTCGCCCTCAACAGCCTCATGCACCTGCCCAATGTGAAGGATCTGCACACCAGCTTCTCGCTTGGCGAGGTCAAGGCGAGCCGGGCGCTGCCGCTGGGACATCTTGCGCGCAAGACTGGCAAGGCCGGGCGGCCAGGGACTGGACAATAGCGGCACATGCCACCCATCTCGACCGAGGAAACCCCAGTCGCCCCGAAGCGCGTGCAGCCGCCGCGCATCGGCCCCTTCGAGCCGCTCAAGCTGCCGGTGTTCCGCATGCTGTGGAGCACGTGGCTGGTGGCCAATGTCTGCATGTGGATGAACGACGTGGCGGCGGCCTGGATGATGACCTCGCTGACCACCTCGCCGATGTGGGTCGCGCTGGTCCAGTCCGCTTCAACCCTGCCGGTGTTCCTGCTCGGATTGCCCAGCGGCGCACTGGCGGACATCCTGGACCGGCGGCGCTGGCTGGTCGCCACCCAGTTCTGGCTGGCCGGGGCCGCGATCGTTCTGTGCGGGGCTGTGGTGATGGACCTCATGAACGCGCCGCTGCTGCTGGCCCTGACCTTTGCCAATGGCATTGGCCTGGCGCTGCGTTGGCCGGTGTTTTCGGCCATCGTGCCCGAGCTGGTGCCGCGCACGCAACTGCCGGCCGCACTCGGGCTCAACGGCGTCGCGATGAACGCGTCCCGGATCGTCGGCCCGTTGTTGGCCGGCACGCTGATTGCCAGCGCGGGCACGGTCTGGGTGTTCGGGCTCAATGCGGCGCTGTGCTTGATCTCCGGCTTCATCGTGCTGCGCTGGCGGCGCGAGCACAAACCCAACCCGCTGGGCCGCGAGAAGCTGATCAGCGCAATGCGCGTGGGCGTGCAGTTCGTGCGCCAGTCGCAGCGCATGCGTGCGGTGCTCACGCGCATCTCGATCTTCTTCCTGCATTCCACCGCGCTGCTGGCGCTGCTGCCGCTGCTGGCGCGCAATCTGCGCGGCGGCGGCGCCGGCACCTTCACGCTGCTGCTCGCGGCAATGGGCTCGGGCGCGATCCTGGCAGTAATGTTCCTGCCGCGGCTGCGCCAGGCGCTGACGCGCGACCAGTTGGTGATCCGCGGCACCATGCTGCAGTCCACCGCGACCGCGGTAATGGCGGTAGCGCCCACCGCCTGGGTCGCGGTGCCGGCGATGTTTTTCGGTGGCATGGCATGGATCACGGTCGCCAATTCGCTCTCGGTATCCGCGCAGCTGGCGCTGCCGGACTGGGTGCGCGCACGCGGCATGGCCACCTACCAGATGGCCATCATGGGCGCCAGCGCTTTCGGCGCGGCGCTCTGGGGCCAGGTGGCGGAGCTCTCCTCGCTCTACGTCAGCCTCGGCATTGCAGCAGCGAGCGGCACTGCCGCCATGCTGCTGGCCATCCGCCACGTGACGGACGGCGTCGGCGACGAGGACGACACCACGCCCGCCCACAAGGGCTGGACCAAGGGCCCGCCCGCCGAGGCCCCCGGCGAGGAAGGGCGTGTGGTGGTCACCATCGAATACATGATCGATCCGGCACGGGCCGGCGCCTTCCACGTGGTGATGCAGCAGACGCGCCGGGCCCGCCTGAGCCAGGGCGCGATCGGCTGGGAGCTGCTGCACGACATCGCCGAGCCAGGCCGCTATGTCGAGGAGGTCGTCGACGAGTCGTGGACCGAGCACCTGCGCCGTTTCCACCGCGCCACTGCCGCCGACATGGCGCTGCGCGAGCGTCGCCTGGCTTTCCACCAGGGCGAGACGCTGCCGGTGGTGACGCGCTACGTGGTGCGGCGCTAAGCTGCTGCACGTCGGCACCGCGAAGCGACCGCCAGCTGTCTTGAACCCCGGCGCGCCGAATCACGACTTTCAAAAGACCATGGAGACAAGAATGAACGATCCCGAGCCCGCCGAGCCCCTGCCCCGGTCCATGACCGCGCGCCGCCATCTGCTGGGCCTGACGGGCGCCCTCGGGTTGGCGGCGCTTTGGCCCCACCCTGCCCGCGCCCAGGCGGTTTGGCCGGGTAAGCCGGTCCGCTTCGTCGTGCCTTTCGCGCCTGGCGGCAGCTCGGAGATCGTGGCCCGCTCGGTGGCGGCCGAACTCTCGCGCACCCTGGGGCAGAGCGTGTTCGTCGAGAACAAGCCGGGCGCTGCCGGCAACATCGCGATGGCCGAGGTGGCGCGCAGCGACGACCAGCACACGCTGATCCTCGGCCATATCGGCACGCTCGCGGTCAATCCGTACATCTTCGAGAAGCTGCCCTACGACGCCAACAAGGACTTCAAGCCGGTCAGCCTGCTGGCCAAGGTGCCCAGCCTGTACGTCGTGCACCCGGACGTACCCGCCAGGAACCTGCGCGAGCTCATCGCCTATGCGCAAGGCCGACCCGGCAAGCTCAGCTACGGTTCCGCCGGCAACGGCAGCGCCGGCCACCTCGCCTTCGAGTACCTCAAGATGACGGCCAACATCTTCATGCTCCACGTGCCGTATCGCGGCACCGGCCCGATGCTGACCGACCTCATGGCCGGGCGGCTCGACGCCTCCGCCATCGGCGCCGCGGCAGTCATCCCCTTCATCAAGGCAGGCAAGCTGCGGTGCATCGCCACCGGGTCGGCCACGCGCCTGCCGCAGCTGGCCGAGGTACCGACCGTGGCCGAGCAGGGCTTTCCGGGGTTCGAGATGACGCAGTGGTACGGCATGCTGGCGCCAGCGAACTTCTCCAGCGCGAACCTGGCCAGGCTTTCGGCCGAGACGACGAAGGCCATGAGGTCGCCCGGCGCAATGGAGCGGCTCAAGGGCGATGCCGCCGAAGCGGTGGGCGACACGCCGGAGCAGTTTGCAAAATTCATTGCCGGCGAGCAGGCGCGCTGGAAGAAGGTGATCGCCCGTGCCAACATCAAGCCCGATTGACGGCGAAAAGCGCTTGGCGGGGAGTTGAAGGCCGCCGCGCCGGCGCGGTAGCATCAGGTGCCTGCCGAGACTGGGAACCTAATCCGCGGCTCAGACTCTCAAGGCATGATCGGCTGCATACAAGGACCCCGCGTCCACCACGACAACAGCAGCCCGCACCCGCACAACAGACAGGAAGCCCTTTCATGCGACTGACCACCAAAGGCCGTTTCGCAGTCACTGCCATGATCGACCTGGCGCTGCGTGAGCGCACGGGGCCGGTGACGCTCGCCGCCATCAGCCAGCGGCAGCGCATCTCGCTGTCGTACCTGGAACAGCTGTTCGGCAAGCTGCGCCGCCACAAGCTGGTCGAATCCACCCGCGGCCCTGGCGGCGGCTATTCGCTGGGCCGCAAGGCGGCCGACATCACGGTCGCCGACATCATCTTCTCGATCGAGGACGCGCCCTCCGGAAAGGCCCGGCCTGACGCGGACGCCGACGGCCGCTGCAGCACCGAGGAACTGTGGGCCTCGCTGAACCGCCGCACCGTGGAATTCCTCGATTCCGTCACGCTGCAGAGCCTGGTCCTGGAACAGCTCGCCAAAGGCGTGAAGGTTGAAGACGGCGCAGCCGTCAAGCGCGTACCTGCCGCAGCGCCCGTCAAGCGGCCGCGGGTGAATGCGCCCAACTCGGTCTTCGCCCTGGGCCGCCCGCTCGCGACCAAGCGCTGAGCCTCCCCGCGCTTCAGTTCACAGGCAGGAGCATGCGCAACAGCCCGCGGGCCGTCACCAGTTCGCGGGGGTCGTAGCTTTCGTCCAGCACCCCGCCGAGCCTGCGCACGATGCCCGGACTGCGTTGTGCCCGCCAGATCACGAAGTCGGCAATCCACGGATGGTTGTTGACGCGATTGGCCTGCTCGTAGGCGGCGAAGCGCGGCTTCAGCGCCTTCAGGGCTGCCTCGTACCGCGCCCCCACCGCGGCGTCGCCGACAACGCAGGCCGCCACGAGGGCCTCGGCCGCCAGCATCCCACTCTCCAGTGCCTTGCCGATGCCCTCGCCGGTGAACGAATAGGTACTGCCTGCGGCTTCGCCTGCCACCAGCAGGCCCGGCCGCGACCAGCGCGCCCCATCCAGGGAGCAGCGCAGCGGCGCGCCCTTCAGCTCGCCCTGCAGGGAGCCGCCCTGCATCAGGGCGCGGGCGGGCGCGTGAACGCGCGTGAAGGTGGCGAATAGCTCGCGCAGGTTGACATCCGGCTCGAAGCCTCGAGGGCCGTCCAGCAAGCCCACGCCGATGTTGAACACCCCCGCGCCGCACGGAAAGATCCAGCCGTAGCCGCGCCGCAGCGCGCGATGCCAGACCACTTCGAAGGGGCGGCTGCGGCCGGCCGCGGCGTCGTTCTTCACGTAGCCACGCAGAGCGATGCCGCTCGCCGCGCGCCGGCTGCACATGTCGGCCGCCAGCAGCGGCGGCGCCGCCGCGCCGGTCGCCAGGACGGTCCAGCGCGCGCGAAGCGTACGCAGGGTACCGTCGGGCAGCCGCAGGTGCGCGCCCGCCACCCGCCCGGACGCATCCTGCAGCGGTGCCTCGTAGCGGGCCGGCGCGAACCAGCGCGCCCCGGCCTGCAGGGCGGCACGGCGCACGATTTCATCGAGCTCGCGGCGCCGCAGCACGGCCAGGCTGGCCGGCACCTCCACCCGCCAGCCGTGCGGCGCGACACAGGCCACATGGCTGGCCACTGCGGCGCGCCCCAGCACGGCATCCAGCACACCGAGCCGGGCGAGCGCTCGCTGGGCGTCGGGAATCAACCCGTCGCCACAGACCTTCTCGCGCGGAAAATCCTGCCGATCGACCAGCAGAACATCCAGCCCCGCGCGCGCCAGCATTCGCGCGCAGGCGCTGCCTGCCGGGCCTGCGCCGACCACCAGCACCTCGCAATCGGCAGGCTCAGGCGCCACTTCCGTACGGGCGGGTGATGATCTCGAGCCGGTGGCCGTCGGGGTCGTCCCAGTAGACGCCGCGGCCGCCGTCGTGGTGATTGATCCGGCCGGGCTGTTGCTGGCCTGGGTCGGCCCAGTAGGTCAGCCCGCGGGCGCGGATGCGCCCGAAGATCTCGTCGAACTCTTCCTCGCTCACCAGGAAGGCGTAGTGCTCGATGGGGATCTGCTCCTCGCTGCGGATGTAATCGAGCGTGACGCCGTTGTCGAGCTGCACGCAATGGAAAGGCCCGAAGGTGGTGGGCTCGTCGCACCCGAGCACCTCGGCCAGGAAGAGGGCGGACGCCTTCGGATCGCGCGCCGGAACGATCGTGTGGTTCAACTGGATCGGCATGGTGTTGCTCCACAAAAGGGGGCAAGGCGTGAAGAGAGCCCATGGTAAGGCGCTCGGCCCCGACAGTGCAGTTTCGCCGCACCTCGCGCGTTCTGCCGCTTCCGCTTCGACGCATTAGGATCGTACCCAGCCAGGAGGGGCCAACATGAAAAACAGGAGCGAGGACAGCGTCGGGTTCGACAGCGGCCCAGCAGATAGCCGCGAGCCGGGTTTCGACGCGCTGGATTGTGACGGAGCGCTTGTGGTCCAGGCGCTGTCCTCGATGCTCGAGCTCATCCGCGAACAGCTCGGCATGGACGTGTTCTTCGTCTCCGAGTTCGTCGAGGGGCGACGCGTGTTCCGGCACGTCGCGACCGCCCCAACCATGGGCATCATCCACGTGGGTGGGTCGCACGCCATGGAAGACAGCATCTGCCAACAGGTGCTGGATGGCCGAGTGCCCAACCTTGCGCGCGACCTGCGCGTGCTGCGCACCCGCCAGCCGCTGCCGGAGGTGACCAAGCCTATCGGCACCCACATCAGCGTCCCGATCGTGATGCCGGATGGGAGCATTTACGGGACGCTGTGCGGCTTCGCTGTCGAACGAACCGTGGACCTGAGCGCGCGCGACGTGCGGCGCCTCGAGGTTGCAGCGCAGGCAACCGCTCGGGTGCTGGCGCAGGCGGCGGGGCACGCAGCCGCGGGCTGACCCGGGATCAGCCCATCAGCGTTGGATTGCGCCGCGCTTCGTCCAGCCTTTGCTGACGCACGGTCTCGCCGCATTGGGCGCTGCGGCGCATTTCCGGGCGAGCGCATTCGCTGTTCATGCAAACCGCACGCGCAACAAAATTCAGGCCTCCGCAGCGGGCGATGGGAGTCTCGACGCCTGCGCTTCGCGCCAGGCGCGGCTTCGAGGCCAGCGGAGACGACGTCCGCGCCGACTTGGCCGTGACGGGCGATTCCGGCGGAGAGCTCGGCATGGCGGCCTCGAGTGCTGGCATCAGCGGGGGCGCGTCGGCAGGGGTTGCCGCCACCGGCAGCAGTCCCTGCGCAAGCCGCGCGGTGTCGGCGGCAGCTGGGGGATCGACCAACGCCACCGCGCGCTCGATGGGCGCCGGCAGCGCCGCGTGCTCGAGCGGGAGCGAAGGAACGCCCGCGTCGCGTGGACCGTGGGCCAGGAACAACGCAACCGCGGTCACCGTGGCCCACAGCCCGCCCAGCGCCAACAGGGCGTAGCGGGAACTGCGGGCGCGGGCATGGTTGCCGGTGATCAGTGGCGAGGGATGCGTCTCAGCTTCCACCGCCGCGAAATAGGCCGGCAGCTTGCCGTCACAGCCCTTGCAGAAGCGCGCGTGTCGCGCGTTGATGGTCCGGCAGACTTCGCAGACCTCGGCTTGCGCGGGCGCGCTGCGCAAGCGCACCAAATCCAGCAGACTTCCGAAGACAACAGCGGGCATGGGCCTCTGTCGCTCGGGGAACAGCGGGGCGACGGCACTCATTTCACCGCTCCGAGCAAAGGGCCGCGTGGCCCTCGTGCTGCGACGAGATCGCCATCGCGCGGCGTTGAACGCGCATTTCCGACAGGGCAGACCGCGCGAAAAGGATCAGTTCATCATCCGACGGCTCGGGGCCGCCTTCCAGATGGGCGCGGAACGAATTCACGATCTGCGCCTGCGCAACCATTCGCAGGCCGACGGCCTTGAGGGCGGCATGCGGCGCAGTCGCTTGTGCATGCATCGGAAGGTTCATGTCTGACTCCTTGCATCAGCAAGGCCACGGGGCGTCTGCGGGGTCGATCCATGCAGCCCGGAGCCTTCGGAAGCCGAAGCCCCCTTTGTTGACCGAGGGCCTCCCTACCCTTGTCGGACAACGCCTGATGCGCCCGTCGTCATCAGCAGCTCGCCGGGCTGGACGGAAAAGGAAGGACCGACCGTCAAATCGCGTCAGCGACTGACGGTTTGGTCACTCGCACTTCAGTGAGGCTCGCGAGGCTGGACGAACGGTGTCGCGTACTCGCGGCCAATCATCCCGCGGGCGAAGAGATAGTTGTTGCGAGCCTTCTCGCTCATCGCGTCGAGGTTGACCAGGCCCGTGCTGTCGCACGGGAAGGCCAACGCACGGCCTTGGTTGAACAGCGACTGAAACCGGATCTCGAACGCGGCTGCAGTCTGCATCGAAGAAGAGCTGTGCGACATGAACGTCTCCTGCGGGCGGCAAAGCCTGGTGCCCTGAATCAATAAAAGGCTGGCGCGGAACCCCGCTCGCCGATCCACTTGCATCAATCGTGCCGGGCTCATCCGGATAACGATCCGCAGGGCTCGCGGGCCTAGGGGATTACGCAAAAAAGACGGTGCCGCTTGTGCGGAATGCCACGATCTGCGAGATTTGGGCGCAACTTTTCGACGCGCGCTTGCCAATGGCCTCGTTGGTCATCGCCTGCCCATGCTCATTCGCCCTGCTCCAGGCATTTCCCGGCTCGAATGACGGTGCGTCGCCGTCCGGCCGCGTCCAGCAGTTCGTACTCGTCGCGCGCGGCCAGCAGCACCAGGTCAGCCGGGCAACCCGGCGCGAGGCGGCCATCCCATGGCAGCCCCAGCGCACGCGCGGGGCTGACGGTGACTGCGTCCAGCCAGTCGACAGCCGGTGCCAGGTGTGCGACCTGGACGCCGAGGCCGAAGGTCTCGACCAGGTCGTAGCCCCCGTAGGGGTAGAAGGCATCCTGCACGTTGTCGGTGGCCAGGCTCGCGCGCAGCCCCAGCGCCGCAGCCTCGCGGATGCGGGTGATGCCGCGCGGCACCGGCGTGCGGTCCCAGGCGCCCTGCAGGTACAGATTGGTGGTGGGAAGGGCCACCAGGTGCAGGCCGGCCTCGGCGCACTTGGCAAGGGTGTCGCGGGCGAAGCCCTCGTCCTGCACCGACAGCGAGCAGGCATGGCCGCAGACGACGCGCCCGTGCCATCCGCGCGCGATCGCCAGCTGCGCGATGCTGCGCAGGCCCGTGGCGTCGGCATCCAGTCCCTCGTCCACGTGGAAGTCCAGTGCCAGCCCGTAATGCTGCGCCAGGTCGAAGACGCGGCCCAGCTTGTGGACGATCCCTTCGTTGCGATAGACAAAGGCGCCCAGCACGCCGCCCGCGCCGTGCACGGCCTGCGCGATGCGCTCACCGGCGGCCGGGTCGGCATAGGCATCGAGCGGCACCAGCGCGACGAACTGCAGCATGACGCGGTCCCGCCATTGCGCGCGCAGCGCCTCGAAAACGGCGAGCGAAGCCGGTGCGTCGTCGCCGATCCAGTCCAGGTGCGTGCGCAGCGCGCGCGTGCCGGCACGCCAGGCCTCGTCGAGGGCTCGCGTCATGCGCGCACGCAGCGTCTCGGCCGTCCAGCTGGCGCGGTGCGCGGCCATGCGCTCGATGGCCGTGAACAGGCTGCCCTCGGCTGCGCCAACGTCCTGCACGGTGTAGTTCTTGTCGATGTGGGCGTGCGCATCGACAAAGGCGCTCAGCAGGGTGCCGCGCGCCGCCTCCCGGCTTGGCGCAATGGCGGCGACCCGGGCGCCGTCGAGCACCACGTCGAAGACTTCGGCCCCGTCCGCCGCGAAGCCCCGCAGCCGCGGTGGAATCCGTACCGCCTCGAGCTTCATGCGCGCGGCAGGGCGCGCAGCCAACCCAGACCGTCGGAGGTGCCGCGGGCGACGGCCCCGCGCGCCGGCCGGTATTCGCAGCCGACCCAGCCCTCCCAGCCACATTGCGCCGCCACCTCGTCGATCACCCGGAACAGGTAAGGGTGGTTGAGCTCGCCGACGTCGGGCTCGTGGCGCTCGGGCACACCCGCGATCTGGAAATGGCCGACGCGGCCGGTGGGCAGGTACTTTCGAATCTTCATCGCCACGTCGCCCTCGACGATCTGGCAGTGGTACAGGTCCATCTGCACCTTGAGGTTGGGCGCTCCCACCGCTTCGGCGATCTCGTGCGCATGGTCTTGGCGGTTGAGGAAGAAGCGCGGAATGTCGCGCGTGTTGATGGGCTCGATGAGCAGGTCGCACCCGGCCTGGGCTGCCTCGGCCGCAGCCCAGCGCAGGTTGTCGATGTAGGTGGGCTGCACCGCCTCGCGCTCCACCCCCGCCGGCACCAGGCCCGCCATGACGTGCACGCGGGGACAGCTCAGGGCCTCTGCATAGTCCAGGGCCTTCCGCAGGGCCTCGCGGAACTCGGCCTCACGCCCCGGAAGGCAGGCCAGACCGCGCTCGCCGGCCTCCCAGTCGCCGGGCGGGCTGTTGAAGAGCACCTGCTGCAGGCCATTGGCCGAGAGCCGCGCCGCGAGCTCGCGCCGCTCGTATGAATAAGGAAAGAGGTACTCGACGGCCTGGAAGCCGTCCTTCGCAGCGGCCTCGAAGCGGTCGATGAAATCGAGCTCGGGGTAGAGCATCGAGAGGTTGGCGGCGAAGCGTGGCATGGAATGTCCTTGGTGTCTTACCAGCGCGCGCCGAAGTGGCGGCGCAGTTCGTCGATCCGGGATGGCGCGAGCGGTTGCGCCGACTGCCTGTTCAACAGCCACAGGCGGGCAGTCTCTTCGAGCTCCTCCAGCACGGCCATGGCGGCGGCCGGCGTGTCGTGCCAGACGTTGGGGCCCAGGCGCTCCAGCATGACCGCGCGAATCGGCGTGCCGCGCTCGCCGTAGCGCCCGATGGCCTGGGCCACCTGCTCAGCCGCGCCGGGCGCGCCTGGACGGTGGTAGGGGATCACCGGCACGTGGCCGACCTTCATCACGAAATAGGGCGTGAGTGCCGGCAGCAGCTCCTCGCCGGGCGCGTCGAGCGTCAACGTCACGCAATGCGTGCTGTGCGTGTGGATCACGCAGCGCGTGCCGGAGTCGAAGCGCATGGCGGCGGCGTGGATGCGGGCGTGCAGTGCGATCGTCTTGCTGGCCCGGTCTCCGCTTGTCTGGTTCAAGTCGGCGTCGAGCCGGGCAAGCTTCGCCGGGTCGAGAAACCCAAGGCAGGCATCGGTCGGGGTGATGAGATAGCCTTCGTCCAGCCGCACGCTGATGTTGCCGGCGGTGGCGTGCACAAGACCGCGATCGAACAGGCTGCGGCCGACGCGGCAGATCTCGTCGCGTGCCTGGGTTTCATTCATTCGAGCAATGTAAATGCTTTGGTGAAGAAGTCGTCGGTGCCGAAGTTGCCGGACTTCAGCGCAATGTGCAAGCCGGCGCCGCCCTCCACCTGGGCGTGGCACCAGGGGACGCCGGGATCGATCTGCGCGCCGATCTGCAGTTGCCCGATGCCCAGCGCCTGCACGCAGGCACCGGAGGTCTCACCGCCCGCCACCACCAGCTGCCGCACGCCCTGCGCGACGAGGCCGCGGGCAATGGCGGCCATGGTGCGCTCCACCATGGCGCCGGCCTCCTCGACCCCGAGCCGCCTTTGGACCGATTGAACAGCACCGGACGCCGCCGTCGAATAGACCAGCACCGGTCCGTCTTCGATCAAGGGCGCTGCCCAGGCCAGCGCCTCGGCCGCGACGTCTACACCCTCCGCGATGCCCAGCGGATCGATCGCCAACGCCGGCCGGCCTGATTCGATGAAGTGGCGCACCTGCCGGTTGGTGGCCAGCGAGCAGCTGCCGGAAACCACCGCCCGCAAGCCGCCCGCTACCGGAAGCGCGCTGGCGCCTGCGGAGGGGGCGATGCCGAAGTTGGCCGGCAGCCCGATGGCGACCCCCGAACCCGCCGTTACCAGCGGCATGTCCGCCAAGGCCGGGCCGAGCCGCAGCAGGTCGTCGTTCGAGACCGCGTCGACGATGGCAATGCCCACGCCTTCGGCGCGCAGCGCGCCGATGCGCTCCCGGATCGCTTCCGGCCCGCGGGCAACCACCGCATGGTCGATCAGCCCGACCTTGCGGCGCGTCTGCGCCTGCAGCACTCGCACCAGGTTAGGGTCGGTCATCGGCGTGAGGGGATGGTTCTGCATTCCGCTTTCGTTGAGCAGCACCTCGCCCGCGAACAGGTATCCCTTGAACACGGTGCGCTTGTTGTCCGGAAAGGCAGGCGTGGCGATGGTGAAGTCGCAACCCATTGCATCCATCAGCGCCTCGCTTACCGGGCCGATGTTGCCTGCGGGCGTGCTGTCGAAGGTGGAGCAGTACTTGAAATAGATCTGCCGCGCGCCTTCCCCCTGAAGCCGGCGCAGCGCTTCGAGCGATTGCGCCACCGCCTGGGCCGGTGCAATGGTGCGCGACTTCAGTGCCACCACCACCGCATCCACATCGGCGGCAAGCGGTGCGCTCGGCACGCCGATCGTTTGGACCACGCGCATGCCGGCGCGCACCAGGTTGTTGGCAAGATCGGTGGCGCCGGTGAAATCGTCGGCGATGCAGCCCAGCAGCAAGGTCATGGCTTGTTCTAGTCGGTGTTGGAAGGCGAGGGCAGCTCGATGCCCGGAAAAATCTTGATCACGGCGCTGTCGTCCTCCCGGGCGAAGCCTGCGCTGGAGGCTTGCATGAACATCTGGTGCGCGGTGGATGCCAGCGGCAGCGGAAACTTGCTGGCCCGCGCGGTGTCGAGCACCAGGCCGAGGTCCTTGACGAAGATGTCGACCGCCGACAGCGGCGTGTAGTCGCCCGCCAGGACATGGGCCATGCGGTTCTCGAACATCCAGCTGTTGCCTGCGCTGTGCGTGATGACTTCGTACAGCGCCTCGGCGGCCACGCCCTCTCGCAGGCCCAGCGCCATGGCCTCGGCCGCGGCCGCGATATGCACGCCGGCCAGCAGCTGGTTGATGATCTTGACCTTGCTGCCGGCGCCGGCGCGGTCGCCCAGGCGGTAGACCTTTCCGGCCATGGCCTCGAGCAGCGCATCGGCCCTGGCGTAGGCCTCCGGCTTGGCCGAACTCATCACCGTCATCTGGCCGCTCGCGGCCTTGGCCGCGCCGCCCGAAATGGGCGCGTCGACGTAGTGGATGCCGGTGGTGCCGAGGCGCTCCTCGAGTGCGATCGACCAGTTCGGGTCCACGGTGGAGCACATCAAGAACACGCTGCCGGGCTTCATCGCGGCAGCCGCGCCCTGCTCGCCGAACAGCACGGCCTCGGTCTGCTCGGCGTTGACCACGACCGACACCAGCAGCTCGCATTCGGCTGCCACCTGCGCCGGCGTGGCCCACGCGACGCCGCCCTGCTCTGCAAACGCGATGGCGGCGCCTGGACGCGCATCGCACACATGCATCTCATAGCCCTTGCCGCGCAGCGTGGCGGCGATGCCCGCGCCCATGGCGCCCAGGCCGACGAGTCCTGCTTTTTTCATGGGGGTTCCAAAGGAGAGTGTCAGTGAAGGCTCGGTCTTTGCCGCCGGAGGCGCATGCTGGCAACTGCTCTTGTCCTGAGTCCCACCCGCGTGATAAGAGAATCGCCAGCGCGTGTCGCCGCTCGCGAAAGCCTGCTCAAGGGCGAAGTTTTCGCGCCAACCGGCTCGACGCCAGCAATCCGCTGCGTGCCGCCGCGCTGCACGTGCGCCTCGCCACGGCCTGCCGGGCTCAGCGGCCCGCGTGCGGGTGTTCGAAGGGCGCGCTGCTCCAGCCGAGCAGTTCGGCCAGCCGCCGGACGATCCACGTGGCTTCTGCCCCGGAGACGCCGGCCTCGGGCGTGCTCAGGCCGTCATGGATGCGCGTGAGGATCTCCGCTTCCAACGGTACCTCGACATGGTTCAGCACCTGCGCGTGGGAGACGAGGTGGTTGGCAAGGTCCTCGCAGACCTCGTAGCGGTCCCGCACCCTGGCAATCGGTTCGGTCAACCGCTGCCGCGCATCGGCATAGAGGGCGAAGAAGGAAGGCGGGATGTGGATCTGGTAATCGTCGGACATGCGCTGGTGGCCCCAAGAAAAACGCGCCCGTAGGCGCGTCGTTCGTGCAAAGGGAAGAACCAGTGGGGCTCAGCCGCCCTTCTTGGCGCGCTTGCCGGGGTTCTTCTTGCTGCGGGTTGCTGTACCGCGCTCCAGGCTCACCTTCTGGCCTCCGCCCATCCGGGGCAGGGTGTAGCCGGACATCGGAACGGGCTTGGGAGTGGCCTTGCGGTCGGCCTCGGTGCGGATCTTCTGGGTCATGAAAGGCTCGGTCAAAAAAGAAGGAAGGGCGACATTAGGCCACATCGAGCAGCCGAACCTTGACGGACCGGCCCTTGACGCGACCCGTTGAAAGCTTGTGCGCGGCCTCGCGCGCAATGCGCCGGTCGACCGCGACGTAGGTCGAGAATTCGTTGATGCTGATCTTGCCGACCTGATCGCGGGTGAAGCCGGCCTCGCCGGTCAATGCGCCCAGCACATCGCCGGCCCGGATCTTGTCCTTGCGGCCACCGGTGATCTGCAGCGTGGCCATGGGCGGCTGCAGGGGGCCGTCGGCCTTGCTCGCGGCGGCGGCCAGTTCGGCCAGCGGATGCCACTCCGAAACACGGCCCTGAAGCTGCTCGATTTTGCCGACGCGGCCCATCTCGTCCAGGCTGGCCAAGTTGAGCGCGAGGCCTTCGGCCCCGGCGCGGCCGGTGCGGCCGATGCGGTGGACATGGACCTCAGGGTCGGGCGTGACGTCGACGTTGATCACGGCCTCGAGCTGCGCGATGTCGAGCCCCCGCGCCGCGACGTCGGTGGCGACCAGCACCGAGCAGCTGCGGTTGGCGAACTGCACCAGCACCTGGTCGCGCTCGCGCTGCTCGAGCTCGCCGAACAGCGCGAGTGCGCTGAAGCCCTGGGCCTGGAGCACCTGGGCGAGGTCGCGGCATTGCTGCTTGGTGTTGCAGAAGGCCAGCGTGCTCTGCGGCCTGAAACTGTTCAGCAGCAGGCCGACGGCATGCAGCCGCTGGCTGTCTTCCACCTCGTACCAGCGCTGGCGGATCTTGCCTTCTTCATGCCGGGTCGATGCCACTGCGATCTGCTGCGGGTTCTTCATGAACTGGGCGGCGAGCCTGGCGATGCCTTCGGGATAGGTGGCGGAGAACAGCAGCGTCTGGCGCTCCTTCGGGCATTGGCGCACGACGGTCGCGATGTCGTCGAGGAAGCCCATGTCGAGCATGCGGTCGGCCTCGTCGAGCACCAGGGTGCCGAGTGCCTCGAGCCCGAGGCTGCCGCGCTCCAGGTGGTCGAGCACGCGGCCGGGCGTACCGACCACGACGTGCGCGCCGTGCGCGAGGCTGGACAGCTGGCCGCGCAGCGCCACGCCGCCGCACAGCGTGACCACCTTGATGTTCTCCTCGGCGCGTGCCAGGCGGCGGATCTCGGCGGTCACCTGGTCGGCCAGCTCGCGCGTCGGGCACAGCACCAGCGCTTGCACCTCGAAGCGGCGCGAGTCGAGCCGCGCCAGCAGGGGCAGCGCGAAGGCGGCGGTTTTGCCGCTGCCGGTCCTGGCCTGGGCGATAAGGTCCGCGCCGCCGAGCGCTGCCGGCAGGCTGGCCGCCTGGATCGGCGTCATCTGCAGGTAGCCGAGCTGACGCAGGTTCGCCAGCACGGGCGGCGAAAGCGGCAGCGTCGAAAAGTCGACGGCGGGACCGGTCACGTCGATGCTCAGCGACGCGGGCCGTTGTTGCCGCCGGTCGGCGGCGGGCCGCGACGCTCCAGGTGCCGGAAGGTGATCCGGCCCTTGGTCAGGTCGTAGGGCGAGAGCTCAAGCGAGACCTTGTCGCCAGCCAGGATGCGGATGTGATGCTTGCGCATCTTGCCGCCGCTGTAGGCGATCAGTTGGTGACCGTTGTCCAGGGTCACGCGATAACGCGAGTCGGGCAGCACTTCGGTGACCGCACCGTTCATTTCGATCAGTTCTTCCTTGGGCATGAGGACCTCTGAGGTTTGCGTGGATGATTGCGAATGGGCGCCTGCGCAAGGCGACACCGCCTTGCGCCTGAAAACAGTGAGAAGTGCGCAGGCCCGCCGGATCTGGCGCCCACCGGAGCGGACAGCGCGCTCTATTCGCTTCAATGAAGTACGAAGGCAGTGGCGGCATTCACGGGCACCCGGCCTGGCGCACCAACACACTGCGTGACCAGCCGAGAAAGAGCCTGAGGATTCCAGGTCGGCCGGGGAGTGACGAATGCTTCGTCGACTATCGAAGCGAACCCCACATTCTAACCGCTCTGGCATGACTGTTGCTCGACGCTGTCGCTGCCAGCACCAAAGCCCATGGGCCCGGAACGACATCGCGCAGCAGGCTTGCGAGGGCCCGGCCCCGGGGCGCACCATCGCGTCAACCATCGTTGCGAGGAGCGCGGCCATGAAAGATCCAGTATCGTCCCGGCGGCTCCAGTTGCTCGTCGCTGGGATCTTCTGGCTGCTCGTGCTGGCGGCCGTGCCCCTGGCCCTCGCCGCCACGCCGCCGCTGCCGGATGCTTCCTCGTCCCAAGTCCAGGCCCTGCAACGCGCAGGCGACGCGGTGGTGGCGCTCCGCGTCACCGCAACCGAGGGTGCAACCTCGGCCGAAAACCTGGGCGCGCGGCGCTCCGGCTCGGGTGTAGTGATCGGGCCGGACGGGCTGATCCTCACCATCGGCTACCTGTTGCTCGAGGCCGAGACTATCGAGGTCACGACGCAGGACGACCGCACCCTGCCCGCACGCCAGGTCGCTTATGACCTCGCGACCGGCTTCGGGCTGTTGCGGACGTTGGTGCCGTTGCGAGGCATCGCGCCGGTGCCGCTCGCGGGAGTCGACGGCCTGAGCCCCGGCGAGCCCCTGCTGGTTGCCACCGGTGGCGACAGCGGCACCGAAGTGGGCTTTACCGGGCTGGTGGCCGTGCGGCCCTTCACGGGCTACTGGGAGTACCACATCGAGTCGGCCCTCTTCACCAGTCCTCCGGTGCCCAACCACAGCGGGGCGCCCCTTTTCAACCGCAATGGCGAGCTGCTGGGCATCGGCAGCCTGCTCGTCCTCGAGACCGCCGAGGGCCAGGGGCAGCGGGTGATTCCGGGAAACATGTTCGTGCCCGTCGAGTTGCTGCGGCCGGTGCTGGACGAAATGCAGGCCACCGGCCGCAGCCGTGCAAGCATCCGGCCGTGGCTGGGCGTGTCGTCGTCGGAGCGCGACGGCCATGTCGAGATCGTGCGGGTCGACCGCCAGGGCCCGGCGCTTGCTGCCGGGCTCGAGCCGGGAGACGTGGTGCTGGAGGTGGACGGCATCCAGGTGGCCACGCTCGAGGCCTTCTACAAGCAGCTCTGGAAGCGCCCGGCGCCCGACGTCGAAGTGGAACTCACGGTGCAGCAGGGTTCGCAGACGCGCAAGGTGCGCGTTCATGCGGTGGACCGCATGAAGACGCTGCGCAAGCCTGCCGGAATCTAGGGCGGCCCTAGCTGCGGATGCCCAGCATCCGGCGGTTAGCCGCGCTGTCCACCGCATTGGCCGCAAAGTCGTCGAACGCCCGGTCGGCCACGCGGATGATGTGGTCGGCGATGAAATGCGCGCCCTCGCGCGCGCCGTCCTCCGGGTGCTTGAGGCAGCACTCCCATTCGAGCACGGCCCATCCGGGGAAGTCGTAGGCCGCCATTTTCGAGAAGATGGCCCCGAAATCGACTTGGCCGTCGCCCAGGGAGCGGAAGCGTCCGGCGCGGTCGATCCACGGCTGGAAGCCGCCGTAGACGCCTTGCTTGCCGTTCGGATTGAATTCCGCATCCTTCACATGGAAGATCTTGATGCGCTCGTGGTAATGGTCGATGTACGCAAGATAGTCGAGCTGTTGCAGCACGAAGTGGCTCGGGTCATAGAGCAGGCAGGCGCGCGGATGCTGGCCGACACGCGCCAGGAACATCTCGTAGCTCACGCCATCGTGGAGGTCCTCGCCAGGATGGATCTCGTAGCAGACATCGACGCCGACATTGTCGAAGGCGTTGAGGATCGGCAGCCAGCGCCGCGCGAGTTCATCGAATGCCTCCTCGATCAGCCCGGGCGGGCGTGGCGGCCAGGAATAGACATAGGGCCACGCCAGCGCGCCCGAGAAGGTGGCATGCGCGGTGAGCCCGAGATTCGCCGAAGCCTTGGCCGCAAGGTGCAGCTGCTCCACGGCCCAGGCCTGGCGCTTCGCCGGATCATTGCGCACCTCGGGGGCCGCAAAGCCATCGAAACCTGCGTCATAGGCCGGGTGCACCGCGACCAGCTGGCCCTGCAGGTGAGTCGAGAGTTCGGTAATCTGAATGCCGTGCCGTGCCAGCGTACCCTGGACCTCCTCGCAGTAGGTCTTGCTCTCCGCGGCCATGCGCAGGTTGAAGAGGCGGGCGTCCCAGCTCGGGATCTGCACACCCCTGTACCCCAGGCCGGCGGCCCAGCCCGCGATGGCGTCGAGTGAATCGAAGGGGGCGCTGTCGCCCGCGAACTGGGCCAGGAAGATGGCAGGTCCCTGGATGGTCTTCATTCGGTCACTCCTGTCTGTCGAGTCGCACGCAAAAAGAGGACGATCCTATCCCCGCGGCGGTGTCCGACGCAGGAGCGGGTGTGCTGTCCACGGCGAAGGTCTTTGGAACGTTTCACAATACTCTTACTGTTACCGAAGCCGCGGCGGCCCGCGCGGCGCTTGATCGCGATGCCACAAACCGTTTCCGGCCGATTGAAGATCGGCCTGTCCGCCTGCTTTTCCCACGCCGACCCGGCGCGCTCGCTGTTCACCAACAAGACGCTGCAGTACGTCGAGCAGTCGATCACCCACTGGCTGATGTCGGCCGGCGCCATGGTGGTCATGGTGCCCTGCCCCACAGGCGAAACTGCGCGCGGCGACACCAAACTCTCTCACTACGCCGAATGGCTCGACGGCGTCGTGATGCACGGCGGTGCCGACGTTTGGCCCGGCAGCTACGGCGAGGTGCCGCTGAAGGACGCCTGGGTTGGCGACCGCGTGCGCGACCTCTACGACCTGGCGCTGGTCGAGGCCTTCGAGGAGGCGGGCAAGCCCATCTTCGGCGTGTGCCGCGGCCTGCAGCTGATCAACGTGGCCTTCGGTGGAACGCTCTACCAGGACATCGAGGCACAGCATCCCAACGCACTGCGCCACCGCGACCCGGTGACCTACGACCAGAACTTCCACGAGATCGGCATCGCCCCCGGCTCGCGCCTGGCGAAGCTCTACCCGGGCATGGAGCGCGCGCGCGTCAACAGCATCCACCACCAGGGCGTGAAGGATCTCGCCCCGGGCTTCGAGGTTGAGGCCTGGAGCATTCCCGACCGTGTGCCCGAAGCCATACGCCGCAAGGACGGACGCGGCCGCAGCTACATCGCGGCGACCCAGTGGCATCCGGAATTCCACAAGTACGGCAGCACCGAAACTGTGGACGACACGGCCATCCTCGAAGACTTCCTCTGGGCCTGCGCGACCGCGAAGGTGAGCCCGAGGGGACCGCTGCGCACCGCCCCCGGCCGCATCCGCAACCGCGCGGCGCGGCTGCTGCGACAGGCGCTGCTGATGCGCTAGTCGCGCGACGAGCGGTTGCGCGTGCCGCTGACGGCCGCGTCGATGGTGCCGAACACCGTCACCCCGCTGCTGGTGCCGATGGTCGGGCGCTCGCCATCGGTGGCCCCGGACGGCGAGGCACACCCGGCGACAGACCCCAGCGCCACGATGAAGCACAAGGCACAAACGAGCTTTCTCACTGGATCTTCCTTTCGTCGGTTCGTCAGCTCAGGTGCTTGCCCACGATCCCTGCAATCTCGAACATCGTCACCTGGTCTTTGCCGAACACTGGCCTGAGCTTGGCGTCGGCGTTGATGGCCCGCTTGTTGGCCGCGTCCTGCAGGCCATGGGCCTTGATGTAATCCCACAGCTTCTTGATGACTTCGGTGCGCGCCACGGGTTCCGCGCCAATCACCGCCGCCAGGGCGCCGCTCGGCTTGAGACCTGCCGCCGGCTTGCGCGGTGCCTTGGGTACGGCGGCCTTCTTCGCCGCGGGTGTCTTCGCCTTGCTTGGTGAAGCCTTCTTCGCGGTCGCCGGCGGCGCCTTGCCAAAGCTCTTGCGTGCCGGAAATTTGCTGTCGCGTGGCTCGAACTCGAAAGTCACCTTGCCCTCCTCGGCATTCCAGGCGAGGAAGGCCTTGAAGGCCCGGCGCGTACGCATCGAGACGAACTTGTCGAGGAGATCGGTCTTGCCGGTGGCCAGCAGCTTCTCGATCTGCGCGCGCTCGATCGGCTGCTGCAGGATGATCTTGCCGGTCTTGAAGTCGCAGCTCGGCGTCGGCTGAGCCTCCGTGGGCACCGACTTCTCGCAGACGTAGTTGCTGGCGTTTTCGAACACGCGCGCACCGCACTTGGGACAAGGGCCGAGCGGGTGCTGGTCGCTGAAATCGACGATCTCGCCGGTCTCGGCGTTCTTGTCGTCGCCGAAGTCGAACTCCAGCTTCCAGTTCTTCGCCTCCTCGTCGTACTTGAGGATGATCTCGGAGGTGAAGGGCCAGCCGGCCTTGGAACGGAAGCCCTCCAGCGGGCCGATGTGCTTGTCGCGCAGCAATTGCTCGGCCTCCGCGACCTCGAAGGTGCGGCCGGCAGGGGACTTCCCGAAGGAGAAGCCGCACCCGTCCTGCCCCGGCTTGCCGGTGCAGGCATAGCGGCGGTAGTTCTCCTTCACCACGCCGCCGCAGTTCGGGCACGGCGTGGACAGGGTTGCGTAGTCTCCCGGCACGGTGTCGCGGTCGTATTCCTTGGCTTTCTTGACGATGTGCTCCGTCATCCGTGCGATCTCGCGCATGAACTCGGCGCGGCTGAGCTTGCCGTGCTCCATCTGCGCGAGCTTGTATTCCCACTCGCCGGTGAGCTCGGCCTTGGACAACTCCTCCACCCCCAGCCCGCGCAGGAGCGTCATGAGCTGAAAGGCCTTTGCGGTCGGGATCAGCTCGCGGCCCTCTCGCAGGATGTACTTCTCGGCCAACAGCCCTTCGATGATCGCTGCACGCGTGGCCGGCGTGCCCAGGCCTTTTTCCTGCATGGCTTCGCGCAGTTCGTCATCGTCGATGGTCTTGCCGGCGCCTTCCATCGCGCCGAGCAGCGTGGCTTCCGAGTAGCGCGCCGGTGGGCGGGTCTTGAGCGCCTTGAGCTCCGCCGAGTCGACCCGCACGATCTCGCCGGGCTTGACCGGCACGAGACGCTTGCCGTCCTCGTCGTCTTCCTTCTCGTCGTCCTGGGCTTCCTTGCCGTAGATCGCGAGCCAGCCCGGCTTGACCAGCACCTTGCCGTCGGTACGGAACGGGTATTTCTTGCCGCCCTGCTCCACCGTGCTGATGCGCGTGGTGACCTGGTATTCGGCACTCGGGAAGAACACCGAGAGAAAGCGCCGCACCACGAAGTCGTAGAGCTTCTGCTCGGCGTCCGACAGGCCGCTGGGCGCCTGCAGCGTGGGAATGATCGCAAAGTGGTCGCTGACCTTGGCGTTGTCGAAGATGCGCTTCGAAGGCTTCACATAGTTGTCGTCCAGCGCCTGCTTCGCAAAGGGCGCGAGGTGCTTCATGCCGCTGTTGGCGAGCATGCCCATCGTCTGCTTCACCACCGGCAGGTAGTCCTCGGGCAGCGCGCGCGAGTCGGTCCGCGGGTAAGTCAGTGCCTTGTGGCGCTCGTAGAGGCTTTGCGCCAGGGCCAGCGTGGTCTTGGCGCTGTAGCCGAAGCGGCTGTTGGCCTCGCGCTGCAGCGATGTCAGGTCGAACAGCAGGGGCGAGGCGGTGGTGGTGGGCTTGCTTTCCTCGGTGACGCTGGCCGGCCTGCCGCGTGCCGCGTCGGCGATCTCCCTGGCTTCGCGTTCGCTCCAGACGCGATCGGCCCGCTGCTCGGGATCGGCCAACCCGTCGGGTCCGGGCGGAGGCTTCTTCCAGGCCGGGTCGAACCACTTGCCGGGGTAGGTGCCGGCCTCGGCCACGAAGCTTCCGTGCACTTCCCAGTAGTCGCGGCTCACGAACTTGCGGATCTTTTCCTCGCGCTCGACCACCACCGACAACGTGGGTGTCTGTACCCGTCCCACGGTGGTGAGAAAGAAGCCACCATCGCGCGAGTTGAACGCGGTCATGGCCCGTGTGCCGTTGATGCCGACCAGCCAGTCGGCCTCCGAGCGCGAGCGCGCAGCGTCGGCCAGGCCCTGCATCTGCTGCTCGGTGCGCAGTTGCTCGAAGCCTTCGCGGATCGCCTGCGGCGTCATCGACTGCAGCCAGAGGCGCCTGACCGGCTTGCCCAGCGGCGCCTTGCCGCCCGCGTACTGCTCGATCAGGCGGAAGATCAGCTCGCCCTCGCGGCCGGCGTCGCAGGCATTGATGAGCTGCGTCACGTCCTTGCGCTTGGCCTGCTTCACCACTGCGTTGAGCCGGGTCTTGGTCTTGTCCACCGGCTTGAGGTCGAAGCGCGGCGGGATCACCGGCAGATTCGCGAAGCTCCACTTGCCGCGCTTGACGTCGAACTCCTCGGGCGCCTGGATCTCGACCAGGTGGCCGACGGCGCTGGTCACCACGTAGTGCTCGTTCTCGAAATGGTCCTCGTGCTTGTCGAACTTGCCAGCCACCGGCGTGAGCGCGCGCACGATGTCCTGCGCTACCGACGGCTTCTCTGCAATCACCAAAGTCTTCATCAACAGTTCCTCGTATCAGGCCGACGCCGGCCGCGATGACGGCAGTGCGGCAGCCTGGGCCCCACATCTACAATCTGCGGCTTCTCGCGTGCGCACGCGCACGCGCATGCGTACATATCTAAACTAACAGACTTCGGCGATGGCTTCCAAATCCCCCACAACCGGCGGGCGCCGCATCCAGACGCGACGCTCCGGCGTTCACGGCAACGGCGTGTTTGCCGTGCAGGACATTGCGGAAGGCGAGACGCTGATCGAGTACAAGGGCGAGCTGATCTCATGGAAGGAGGCGCTGCGGCGCCATCCGCATGATCCGTCCCAGCCCAATCACACGTTCTACTTTCACATCGATGACGAGCGCGTGATCGATGGCGGCGTCAAGGGCAATGCCGCGCGCTGGATCAACCATTCTTGCGAGCCCAATTGCGAAGCCGACGAACACAAGGGGCGGATCTTCATCAAGGCACTGCGCAACATCGCGGCCGGCGAGGAGCTCAGCTACGACTACGGCCTGATCATCGACGAGCCGATGACGAAGAAGCTGAAGTCCGAGTTCCCGTGTTGGTGTGGTTCCGACCAATGCCGCGGCACCTTGCTCGCGACCCAGGAAAACGAGAAGAAGGACAAGAACAAAAAGAAGAAGAAAAAGACCAAGAAGGCGAAGAAGGCAGGAAAGAAGGACAGCAAGCACTGACCATGGCCGCTCCCTGGTTTGAAGACGAGATCGCCGCCGCCGTGTCCCCGCTGCTGCAGGGGCTGGCGGTCGAGGTTGTCGACGAGATCGACTCGACCAGCACCGAGCTGATGCGGCGCGCCCGCGACGGCCGCGCGCAGCCGGTGCTGCTGGTCGCCCAGCGGCAGACCGCCGGCCGCGGGCGCATGGGCCGGCCCTGGCAGAGCGCGCAGGATGCGCGCGAGCCTGCCTCGCTCACCTTCTCGCTGGGCCTGCCGCTGATGCCGCGGGACTGGTCGGGGCTTTCGCTTGCGGTCGGCGTCAGCGTGGCGGAAAGCCTGGACCCATCGAACCAAGCGCGCATCGCGCTCAAGTGGCCCAACGACCTGTGGGTCGAGGACCGCAAGCTCGGCGGCATCCTGATCGAAACCGCTTTGCCCCAGGACGGCACGGCCGAGCGCTACCTGGTGATCGGGATCGGCATCAACATCGGAGCAAGAGACGCCACGGCCATGAGCGTTGCGCCGGCCTGGCTCACGCAATGGCGCCCCGAGGCAACGGCCTCCCAGCTGCTGCGCGAGATCGTACCGCCGCTGGTGGCTCACGTGCTGCTGTTCGGCGAGCGGGGCTTCGTGCCCTTCGCCGAGCGCTTCGCCGCGCGGGACGCCCTGCGCGGACGCGAGGTGCAGCTCAGCGACGGCACCGTCGGTCGTTGTGCCGGCGTCGGCTGGGGCGGCGAGTTGCTGGTGCAGTCCCCAGCGGGCATGAAGACGATCACCAGTGCCGAGGTCAGCGTGCGGCCCTCACCTTTGAACGAATAACGATGCGTCTGCGCGCGCTCGTGGTCCTCCTGCTCGTGGCGAACCTGCTTTATTTCGCCTGGGCGCGCGGCGGTCTCGCCATGTTCGGCATCGTGCCCGCGCGCCTCAGCCAAAGCGAGCCGGAGCGGCTGGCCCAGCAAATCCGGCCGCAGCTGCTGCAGATTCGCAAGGAAGAGAGCCCCGCCCCCGCGAGTTCGAGGGCGCCCTAGCAGGCTCCTGAACTCGTTCACTCGCAGGCTCCCGGGTCGGTGGAACCTCGCGCGATTGTCTCGCCGTCAAAACCCGAAGCTCTCCCGAGGCGCTCCCTTCGCCCGCTCACACGCCTGCCGAAAATCGTAGGGCACCTCGTCTGCGCAATCGGGCCACTGGCCGCTGGCGAGCCAGAATTCCACCAATCCCAGTCGCGCGCACAACCCCGGGAAGCGTCGGTCGTTGCGCAGCTCGGGCATGCTGGCCTGGAACAGCAGCGCGGTACGGTAGCCGTCAGGGCCCATGATGTCGGCGCTGGTCCCCACAGGACCCAGGCGCGCGCCCTCGGCAGCACGGAACGCCTCGTCGACCAGGCCCAGGTGCGCGGCGTAGACCAGACGCGCCACGTCCACACCCCCGGTGATCATCACGTGCGCCTCGAATTCGCTGCGCCAGGCGCCGATGTGCTCAGGTGTCGGGTCGCGCTTGGCGCGGACAAAAGGGATGGTGTCCTGGAACTCGCGCAGCGGGCGCGTGGCCGCGAGCGCGAGCAGGCGATCGACCGCCGCCCAATCCTGCAGGAAGGCATGGGCCCGCAGCAAACTCGAGATCGGAAAGCTCATCTCGGGGATGCGCGCCACAAGGGCTTCGTACACGGGCACCGCCTCGGCGACCTGTCCCGTGGCCATGCGGGCCAGCGCCACCAGGTTGGCCGACATCGGATCGAGCATGTCCAGGCGGTAGATGCGTTCGGCCTCGTCGAGGCTGGCACGCAGGCGGCCGGTCAGGCGCAGCAGCCAGCTGATGTAACGCCGGCCGTCGCCCGAGCCGGGCGCCTGGCGCAGCCGTTCGAGGAAGCCCTCCGCCTGGATGAACCGGCCGAAGGGCGGCATCACGAAACATCGCGCGAGGAGCGCGTCGTTGTTCTGCGGATCGAGCGCCAGCGCATGCGAGGCCTCGCGAACCGCGTGCCCGGCGCTGGCTGCCCGCTCGGCAAATGGCAGGTACATGTGCAGGAAGCTGCGCACGTAGGCGAGCCTCCCCCACGCCTCCACGAAGTGAGGTGCGCGCTGCGTCACCACCTCGAGCACGCCGACGCTGGTGCGCAGCTCGTCAGGGGCATAGGCTTTGGGGCTAGATCGCAGGTAAAGGTCGTAGAGCGCAGGATCGACTGAGCGCGTCGCAACACCGAAAAAGCCCTGGTCGAGTGCGCGCGCGATGCTTTCGGCGATGTCGTCCTGGACATCGAATATGCCTTCCAGCGCACGGTCATAGTGGTCGGACCACAGCGTCGTACCGGACGCGGCCTCCATGAGATGGGCGCTGATGCGTACCTGGCCGGCCGCGCGGCGGATCGAGCCGTCGAGTACGTAGGCGCAATGAAGGCGTTGCGCCGCCTCGGCCTTTCGTTCGCCACGGAACTGGAAGCTCGTGGTGCGGCTGATCACCCGCAGCTGGGTGCCGCGCGCGAGGCGCTGAATGATCTCTTCGCTGACACCATCGGAGAAGAACTGCATCTCCGGCTCGTTCGACAGGTTGTCGAAGGCGAGCACGGCGATCACGGGGCGCTCGCCCGCAGACGTCGGCTCGGCCGGCGAGGCGGGAGCGTCGTCGTCGAGCAGGGGCAACGTGAACCGGTAGCCGCGCCCCGCCACGGTGGCGATGGCGTCGGGCCCGAGAATCTTGCGCAGCGACGAAATCTGCACGGTGAGGTTGTTCTCCTCGACGACCGTGTCAGGCCAGACCCGAGCCAGCAGCTCGTCCTTGGCGACCACGCGGTCGCGCAGCTCGATCAGCGCCAGAAGCAGGTCGAACGCGCGCCCACCGAGCGGAACCGGCTGGCCAAAGGCCAGCAGGCGGCGCTCGGCCGGCCGCACTTCGAACCCCTTCGCCTTGAAGTCCAAGACCTGAGCGCCTCTCTTGCTTGTCGGGCCCGATTGTCGGGCCATGCGCGGGGCTTTAGCAACGTTTCACATCGCTTAAAGACGCCGCCGACCCCCGGCGCGCACAGTGCCTGCACCCCCATGACAGGGCCATACCCTCCACCATCCGCAAGGAGATCCATCGTGAGCCAAGCATCCATCAAGGTCGGCCTCGTCACCGACCAGACCGGCCCGCTGTCCTTCCTCGGCATTGCCAACGCCAACCTCGCCCGGCTGGTGGTCGACGAAATCAACGCCGGCGGCGGTCTGCTCGGGCGACCGATCGAGCTGATCACGGAAGACAGCGCCACCGATGACCAGGTGGCCGCCGTCAAGGCCGCCAAGCTGGTCCAGCGCGATCGGGTCGATGTGATCTTCGGCGGCATCTACAGCTCCACCCGCCAAGCGATCAAGGGCCCGGCCGTCGTGCAGGGGAAGAAGCTCTACATCTACCCGGAGCAGTACGAGGGCGAGGAGAGTGACCCGCTCATCTTCTGCACCGGCCCGGTGCCGGCGCAACAGGTTGATTCGCTGATCCCCTGGTTGATGAAGCACACCGATGCCCGCAGCTTCTATCTCCCCTCTGCGGACTACATCTGGCCGCACGTGATGAACAAGCGAGTGC